>NEUS01000064.1 GCA_002288455.1 Opitutia bacterium Tous-C1TDCM | reverse complement strand
TACGAGGATGCCGCCCGCCTCGCCGCCCGGGAACTGCCCCCCGACGCCTTGGTCGCCGCCTGCCTCTTCAGCGGCTCGCTCTATTACTACACGGATCGCGCCGTGCTCCGCTCCGATGTCGTCGAGGCGCCGGATTTCGCCCGTTACGCCGCGCGCACCCGCGCCGCCGGCCGGCCGCTGTGCGCGGTCGTCTTCGATTTCGAGGAGGAGGAACTCAACCGGCGCTGCCCCGGCCGCTGGACCCGCTTCGGCGGCTACGCCAACGTCGGCTTCTGGCGCCTCGAACCCTAGCGCCCGGCCCGGCCATCCAAGCCCGGCAGCCTCCGGAAAACCAGCCGCTCCAACACGAGCCTCCGGCACAACATCGCCAACCTCGAGGACGACGACGGCTTCTACGGCGCCGTCTGGCAAACCAGCCGCACCTACCGCCTCGGCGCCACGGTCTCGTTCTGATTCCCGCTCCGGATCGGTCTCTCAACTCTCATCTCTCGACTCTCAACTGCGAGCGCCAGCTCGCCGCTACCGGTTGTCCGATTTCTCGATGATCCAGCGGAAGCCGCGTTTGAGCAACGGATACGCCCGTTCGTCGGTCCGCCGCAGAGCCACCTCCAGGGCCTGCCCGTCGAGCTGTACCTGCAGGTTCAGACGGTCGGATTCCTGCCAAATGACCGTCATCGGGGCAGGCCCCCCCCCGGCCCCGGGCTTTTCGAGCGCATAGCTGCCGGTCGCCGGATCCTTCCGCACGAACCAGAATCCCGCGCGGCCGCCGTCTATTCTCCGCACCAGCACCGTCCGGTAGTCGCCGAAAATCACCGTGTGCCAACGGGTGTGGTCCGTCGCCAGCGGCGGCACGATCGTCCCGGCGCGCCCGAATTCTTCGACCCGCCAAATCCCGCGCAGCTCCGCCGGCGTGGCCCCGTAGCTGGCGGCTTCGTCACGCTGGTTCGCAAATTGCCCCCCGATCGCCTGCCACCCGATTCCCGCGATCACGACGGCCTGCCCCACGGCAGACCACCGCCGCAGCGCGGGCGCGAGTGCGGGTCCCGGCTCCGCGACGCGGGCGACCGCCCCCCGCCCCAGCAACAGCGCCGTCAACCGGCCCCGCTCCGGCCACAACAGCCAAAGCGCCGTGAGCAGCAGGTGGCCGGAGTACACCTTGACCGGCACGTCGTAGGTGAAATTCAGCAGGACCACGTGCGCCATGATTCCGGCCGTGAGCAGCGCCCCCGCCAACGCCGTGCGCCGATACAGCAGCAACACCCCCGCGATCACTTCGCCCGCGCCGAGGCCCGCCGCATAAACCGGGGAAAAGCCCATGAACCGCCACAGCAATCCCTGCGGCGAAGCCTCGCCCAGGGGCTGGGAAAGCTGGGCCAACGAAGGTGCCGGAAACTGGATCGGCGGGAGCATCTTCATGCACCCGTAGACCACCATCGCGCTGCCGAGCACATAGCGCAGCCCCAGACCGAGCCTCGCCCGCACCCGCGCCTCGTCCCTGAACCCCCGCCCGCCGCTTGCGCCCCAGGCCGCGACGCCGGCCGCAAGCGTCAGATATAGCCCGACCCGGATCCAATCCGCCGTCGTATCCGAGCTGCCCGTCGGCCCCACGGGAATGTCGCGCGCGAGACCGAGGACCTGTTTCCCGACCCACGCGCACCCGCGCAGAATCGCGAACGCCAACTCCTTCGCCGGCCCGCCCAACCCGGGCACCAGCGCCACGAACGCCGTCAGGTGGTGCAATCCCAGATATACAACCCCGAAGAGGAAAACAAAACGCGCCCCCGGCCCCGCCGGTCCGCCCGGCTCCGCGACCCCGGCGCTCACGACGTCATTGCTCCGCGGATACGTACGGCCCGGACCCGGCAGCCGGCTCCGCTCCGCACCGGCCGCAGTCCGCGCGGGCCCGGCGTACAAACGTCGCAAAGTGAAACCATGGCAGTATCGGTTCGAACCGCGGAACCCCCGCGGCTGCACCGCATCGTGCCCGCCGCCCCGCCTCGGCCAAGCCTTGAAATTGGCCCACGGCGACCGCCGTCACCGGACCTGCCCGCAATTCCATCCGTGGCATCCGTGCCATCCGTGGTCGTGCTCCCGACCTTTCACTCTCGCCGCACTTACTCGGCACCCGGCTGCGGGCGGAATTCCTGTTCGCTTCCCGCTCCGGCGGGTGGTGAGTGCTGAAGCCGCCATGCCCACCGACGCCGAACTGCTCCGCCGTTACGCCGAAACCCGTTCCGAGGCCGCCTTCGCCGAACTCGTGCGGCGCCATCTCCCGTTCGTCTACGGCGCCGCCCTGCGCCAACTCGGCGGCGCCCGCCACCGCGCCGAGGAAGTCGCCCAGACGGTTTTCATCGCTCTCGCCCGCAAGGCCGGCGCGCTCGCCCCCCGCACCGAGCTGGCCGGCTGGCTCCATACCGGCACCCATTTCGCCGCCGCCAAACTCAAACGCGGCGAACAGCGGCGCCAACAACGCGAACAGCAGGCCGTCATCATGCAGCAAGTGTCCGGCACAGGGAACTCCGCGACCGATTGGGACCTCCTCCGGCCCGTCCTCGACGACGCCCTTCAGGCTTTGGCCGAATCCGACCGTACCGTCCTCCTGCTCCGTTTCTTTGCGGACCGCCGCCACGCCGAAATCGGACGCGAACTCGGACTCGGCGAGGACGCCGCCCGCATGCGCGTCGAACGCGCCCTCGATCGGCTGCGTGTCGTCCTCGCCCGCCGCGGCCTCACCTCCACCTCCGCCGCCCTCGGGGCCGCCCTCGCCGCCCAACCGGCCGTCGCCGTGCCGGCGACGTTGGCCGCCTCGATCACCGGCGCCGTCGCCGGCCTCGGCATCGGTCTGCCGCTGCCCTTTCTCGCCATGAAAATCACGTCCGCCTTCCTTCCCGCCGCCGCCGTGCTCGGTGTCGCCCTCGGGGTCTACGGTCTCGACTCCGCCCGGCGCACGCGGGCCGACGCCGCGGTCTCCGCCTCCCGCCAGACCACCTTGCAAGCCCACCTCGCGGAATTGGAAACCCGCACCGCCGCCGCCGAGGCCGAAGCCGTCCGGCTGCAGCAACAGCTCCGCGCCGCGCGCCCGCTCGCCGCCGCCGCCCCGTTCTCCGGTCCGGTTTCCCGGCCGGCCGGTACCGGCGGCGGTACCTTGACCCTCCGCCAAATGACCCCGGAGCAGGCCCGGGCCGCCACCGACCGCAACACCGACGCCACCTACGGCGCCCTCTGCCGCCAGCTCGGCTGGCACGAAGCTCAACGCGAGCCCTTCCGCACTCTCGTGGCCGAGCACAAGGCCGCCGGGGAACGGCTCTTCAAGACCGCCGTCGCCCAGACTCGCGCCGCGAATCCGCAGCTTGATCGCGCCGGGACCTACGAAATTTTCGAAGCCACGAATGCCCAGGTCCACCGCGAGCAGCAGGCGGAGGTCCGGCTCAAGTTCGGCGAAGCCGCCGCGTCGACTCTGGCGCGCTACCAGGAAACCCTCGCCCTGCGTTTGCTGGCGAACCAGCTCGCGACGGCGCTCTTCCAATCGGAAACCCCGCTGTCGCCGATGCAGTCCGACCAACTCGTCGAACTCCTCGCGCGGCACACCCCGGGCTCGGCCGGACGGCTCGAACTCACGGCGCTCGATGTCCCCGCCGCCACCGCCGCGGCCCGCCGCGAAGGCCTGCTCAACTCCGCCCAGACCCTCGAGCTGGAGCGCCTCGCCGCCCAACTGCAGGACCAGGCCCGCGCCGACCGCGAGCGCAACACCGCTCCTTCCGCCTCGCCGCCGGCCGCCAAGCCCTGACGCCTTTCACCCCACCAACCGCCACGTCAGCGGATAGCGGTAGAGCACACCGTTCGCGGCCTTCACCGCGCCGACGATCCCGAGCACGAGCACCGCGAAGCCGAGCAAGATCACCAGCACCACGCCGATGCCGATCACGGAAAGCAGCGCGCAACCGATGCCGATCAGCACCCACGTGAGGTGCGCATTCAAAGTCTCCTGCGCGTGCGCGAACACCCGGTCGTGCTCGCTCTTCTTCACCAGCCACACGACGAACGGCAGCAGCAATCCCACGCCGAGGTACCACGACAGGTGGCACAGGATGATCAGCAATTTGTCGAGGGTCGGCAGCGGCAGCAGGTCGGATTCGGCGTCGGGTGTTGTCATGGGGATTCGGATACGGCAGCGGTCGGCCCCGCGCCGCTCCCTTGCCTAGCGACCCCGCGCCGGAAAACAACGCGCATCCCGCCCCCCGCGCCCCGAACCCGCCCAATGGGGTCAATACGCGAATTGCGAATCCGCTCGAATTCAGTCCGACGGGACGAGATCGACGCAGAACTTTGCGGACCGTTCTTCGCGATTCGCATATTGACCCCGTTGCTACCGCTGAAATCGGCAACAGCCGTGGGCCAACCACTTCGGCCGTGGCTTCGACCTTCGGCCGCTCGGCGGGGCACGCTAAAGGTGTGACATCTCGCCCGGCCCTGCGTCCTGTCTGCCGATGCACGTGAGCCCCTCCGGCCGTCCGCTCCCCGCCGCCCGCGACTGG
Organism: Opitutia bacterium Tous-C1TDCM; assembly: GCA_002288455.1. GTDB lineage: Bacteria > Verrucomicrobiota > Verrucomicrobiia > Opitutales > Opitutaceae > ER46. Next base: position 19,812 of record NEUS01000064.1, on the reverse strand, counting down.
TGGTGGGTCTTCGATCCCCGCCAAAGCCTCCGCGCCCAGGCCGTGCTGCTCGCCGGCGGCGGCACCTTCGCGTTCACCGTGCTGCTCGTCGTCCTCGCCGGCACCTACCAGCGCCGGACCCTCGAGCAGCAGGTCGGCCCCGCCCTCGAAACCCTCGCCGTCCAGGTCGGCGACAAACTCGACCGCGCCGTCGCCGACCGCTCCACCCTCGTCACCCTCGCGGCCAATCTCGGCCCATTCGCGGCGGGCTCGCCCGCCGAACTCCGGCGCGCCCTCGAAGCCGCGCGCCCCGGCATTCCGGATTGCGACTGGCTCGGTTTCGTCGGCCCCCACGGCCAGGTCGTCGCCGCCACCGGCGGGCTCTTCGAACGCACCGATCTCTCCCTCCGCCCCTGGTTCCGCGGCGGCCGCGAACGTCCCTACGCCGGCGGGCCCCGCGAAGTCCCCGCCCTCACCCGCGCCCTCCCGCCTGCGGCCGGCGGCGAAACGGCGACGCACTTTCTCGATTTCTCCGCCCCGGTCGCCGACGTCCACGGCCGCGCCGCCGGCGTGCTCGTCGCGCACGTGCGCTGGAATTGGGCCCGCGACATCGTCCTTTCCGTCGTGCCGGAAACGCTCGCCCGGTCGGGCCTCGCCGTGACGCTCTACCATCCCGGCGGTGAGGTTTTGCTGGATACGGGCGCCTCGGGTTGGACGCAGCCGCTGGAGCTGCCGCCCTTGCCCGAAGCGCGGAAATTCCGCGGCGCGATGCGCGAGACCCCGGCCGGCAGCGCGCCGTACGTGACCGGCTATTTCCGCCACCGCGGCATCCGCGATGCCAACGGCGTCGGCTGGCTCACCACCGTCCGCCAAACCGAGGCCCGCGCCTACGCGCCCGTGGCCGCACTGCAACGCACGCTGGCCGGCTGGGGCCTCGCGCTCTGCGCGTTGGTCTCCGCCGGCACCTGGGCGGTCGCCGGCCGGCACGCCCGCCGGCTCCGCGCCATCGGCACCGCCGCGGAACGCATCCACACGGGCGACCGCACCGCCTTGCTGCCCCGGCCATCCGGCCAAGGCGAAGTCGCCACGATGTGCGCCGCCCTCGGCGACCTCGTCGAGGACCTCCGCAACCGCCCCGAATCCAAGTAACGCACGACCCCCGCCCGCCCCGCGCCGCAAAGTAACCTATTGGGTTACTTTGCCGCCGTGGCTTCAGGTTCCCTTCGCCGCCAGCACCGCTTCGATCCGGTGCGCGAGCGCGACGTCCTTGGCCGTCACCGTGTCGCCGGCATCGTGCGTCGAGAGCCGGATCACGACGCGGTTGTACACGTTGCGCCAATCGGGATGGTGATCGAGCGCCTCGGCTTCGAAGCCGACCCGCACCATGAAACCGAGCGCCTCGCGGAAGTTGGAAAATCGATACGTTTTTTCGAGCGCGCCGCCGGCCAACTGCCAACCGGGCAGGCCCGAACAGGCCGATTCCACCTCTGCCGCCGACAGGGTCTTGGTCATGGACGCAGCGTGGGCGCGGTTGCGGCCGCGTCAAATTCCGGCACGCGTCCGGCTGTGAAGCCGGCTTGTCAACGTCCGCCCGGCTCACCTAACTGCCCGCTTCCGCATGTCCGTCCCCGCCGAAAACGTCCCGCCGCATGTCGCCATCATCATGGACGGCAACGGGCGCTGGGCCAAACAGCGCGGACTGCCCCGCATCGAGGGCCACCGCCGCGGCGTCGAGACCGTCCGCAACGTCACCTTCGCCGCCCGCGACCTCGGGGTGCGCATGCTCACGCTGTACGCGTTTTCGATCGAGAACTGGAAACGCCCGCCGGAAGAAGTCGGCGCGCTGATGGGCCTGCTCGAGTACTACCTGAAAAAGGAGCTCGATACCTTCGTCCGCGACCGCGTGCGTTTCCGCACCATCGGGCGGACGGAGGAATTGCCCGCGGGCGTGCAGAAACACCTGCGCACCACGATCGAGGAAACGAAGTGCTTCACCGACTACACGCTCGTGCTCGCGCTGAACTACGGTTCGCGCGCCGAGATCGTCGACGCCGCGCGCGCCTACGCCGCGGCCGTCGCTGCCGGAAAGGAAAAGCTTAACGACGGCTCCTGGTCCACGTTCAGCCGCTATCTTTACACCGCGGACATGCCGGATCCTGATCTCGTGATCCGCACTTCCGGCGAAAAACGCATCAGCAATTTTCTGTCGCTGCAGGCCGCCTACGCCGAATTCGTTTTCACGCCCGTGCTCTGGCCCGATTTCGGCAAGGACGACCTGAGCGCCGCCATCGCCGACTACAACCGCCGCGAACGGCGTTTCGGCCAGACGAGCGAACAGGTAGTCGCGCCGGCGAAGGCGCACCGCAAATAGGCCGGCCCCGCCCCGGCGGCCGGCCGAGCGCCGGATCGCGGGCGGAAGGCCTCCGGAATTCTCCATGGGCAAGCGCATCTTCAGCACCGTCCTCCTTTGGTCCATTCTCGGGACGGTGCTGTGGTTCTTCCGGACCTCCGGCGCCCTCGTCCTCATCACGGTCATATCGGTCCTGACGCTGCGCGAATTCTACCGGCTGATGGAGGCTGCCGGCTACGATCCTTTCGAAAAGGTCGGCATGACCTTCGGCGGTCTGATCACCCTGGCCCCCTGGCTCCGCGGCCAATTCGGGCTGCCGGTGGATTCGCTCCTGCCGCTGGCGACGGTCGTCTTCGCGGTGCGCCTGCTCGGCGAACGCAAACCGGAAAACCGCGTCGAGTCCCTCGCCTCCACCGTCGTCGGCCTCGTCTACGTTTCCCTGATGATGTCGTACCTCGTCGCCATCATCACGCCGCTGCCCGGCGACACCGTCACCCCCGACGGCCGCCTCCTCCTCGGCCTCTGGCTGGTGGCGACCGCGAAGTTCTGCGATGTCGGGGCGTTGCTCACCGGCCTGGCCATCGGCAAAAACAAGATGTCCCCGCAGATCAGCCCGAAGAAAACGTGGGAAGGCGCCGCCGGCGGCGTGCTCACGTCGATGGCCGTGGGCGCGACGATCGCGTGGTTCGCGCGCGGCGTGTTTCCGCCTCACGTCACGCCGTTAGCCGCCGCGCTGATGGCCGCACCGATCGCCGTCCTCGGCATCATCGCCGACCTCGTCGAATCCGTCGTGAAGCGCCGCGCCAACATGAAAGACTCCGGCGCCACGATCCCCGGCATCGGCGGCATGTTCGATCTCAGCGACAGCCTGCTGCTCACCGCGCCCATCGCGTATTTCTTCTTCCAGTTGCCCTGAGCCGGGCGCGGCGGGCGGGCGGAAGAAATTGAAGATCGGGAAATTGATCCCCGGCGGTCCGGCCACCTCCCGCATCTCCATCCTTGCTAGAGGCGCGCCGCGGCGTTTCTTCAGCGTCACGTCTTCGTTTCCGGCCGGTTCGTTTCCCCTTTCCCCGTCCGCCGCCCCGGTACGTTCACGCCCAAAATCATGTCCTCCTCCGTCACGCGTCGCACGTTCATCAAGACCGCTTCGGCCGCGAGCACGCTCGCGTTTCCCGCCGTCCTCCGCGCCCAACCCGCCGGCACCCCCGCCCCCGGCAAACGTCTCAACGTCGCCATCATCGGCGCCGGCGGCCGCGGCGGCGCCGCGGTGCAGGGCATGAAGGACGAAAACATCGTCGCGATCTGCGACGTCGACGACGACCGCTGCAACGGATCCCTGAAGAACTTCAAGGACAAGTACCCCGAGGAAGCCGGCCGCGCCGAATCCGCGACCCGCTTCAACGACTACCGGAAAATGTTCGACCGGATGGGCAACCAGATCGACGCCGTCACGATCTCCACGCCCGACCACATGCACTTCCCCGCCGCCATGGCGGCGATGTCGCTCGGCAAACACGTCTACGTCGAGAAGCCGCTCTCGCACACCGTGTGGGAAGCCCGCGAACTCGCGAAGAAAGCCCGCGAGAAAAAAGTCGTCACGCAAATGGGCAACCAAGGCCACGCCGGCGAAGGTTGCCGCGTGCTCAAGGAATGGGTCGAGGCCGGCGTGCTCGGCGACGTCCGCGAGATCGTCAGCTGGACCAACCGCCCGTTCTACCCGCCGTGGCGAGAACCTGTCGGCACCTTCAAGAAACCGGATCACTCGAAGTTCATCCCCGTCGCACCGAAGACGCTCAACTGGAACGCCTGGCTCGGCGTCGCCGCCGACCGCGCCTACGATCCCGCCTACATGCCCTGGAAGTGGCGCGGCTGGTGGGATTTCGGCACCGGCGCCTTCGGCGATGTCGCCTGCCACATCATGGACGGCGCGTACTGGGCCCTGAACCTCGGCGCGCCGACGGCCGTCGAGGCGATGTCCACCGGCGCAAGCGACGTGGCCTGCCCCCTCGCCTCGATCGTCACGAATTGGTTCCCCGCCCGCGGCAACATGCCTCCGGTAAAGTACACGTGGTCCGACGGCGGCATCCTCCCCCCGCTCCCGAAGGAATTGGAATTCGGCCGCGACCTGCCCGCCGAGGCCGGCACCTTGCTCTTCGGCAGCAAGGCCACCGTCCTCTGCAGTTTCTATTACGAGACCGTGCGCATCATCCCGGAATTGAAGATGCGGGAAATCGCGCCGTCGCTCCCGGCCAAGACCATCCCGCGCGTGCAGGGCGGGCCGTTTGCGGAATGGCTCCTCGGCATCAAGGGCGGCCCGAAGCCGGGTTCGAATTTCGAATACTCCGGTCCCTTCACCGAAGCCGTGCTCCTCGCCAACGTCGCGATCCGCGCCCGCCGCCGCCTCGAGTGGGACGCCGCCGCGATGAAGGTCACGAACGTCCCCGACGCGAACCAGTTCGTGACGAAGGAATATCGCACCGGTTGGTTCTGAGGTATTGCCAGAGTTGAGAGCTGAGCGTTGAGAGCTCAACTGAATCGACCGCCGACCCGACCCTCCGGCGCCGTCCGCCCCATCTTGAAGTTTCGGCAAAAGGCCGGCCCCGCTCGCGGGCCGGCCTTTTTTCCGCCCGGCCTTCCTGCGGTTTCAGTCTCCGGTTTCCGGTTTCCAGTTACCGGTCTTCTCCATTCCGGTTTCCGGTTTCCGCATTCCGGTTTTGAGAATTCCGAATTTATCCACGCCGCCCCCCCACGGTGCGCAAACCTTGCGCACCATCCCGGTCCGGATGCGCAAGCGCTGCGCGATTTCGGGGCCGCCGGGCCGTTTTCACCCCGGATGCAACCGGTGGCATGTTTGGTGCGACTATCACTCCGCAACCCCGATGATCTCCTCCCCCGTTCGCTTCTTGCTCCCCGTTTGCACCGCCCGGACCGCATTGGTCCTGGCCGGAGTTTTGGTTTCCGCCGCCAGTCTTTCCGCCCAAACCCCCGCCGCCGGCGACGAGGCCGGCCGCCGCCGCCGCCCCGCCGACGCCGGCACCGAGCGCCGCCAAATGTCCCCGCAGGATATGCAGGCCCGCATGCTCACCGCGATCCGTGACCGGCTCGAGATCACCGACGACGAGGAATGGAAACTGATTTCCGAGCGCATCGCCAAAGTGCAGGAAATCCGCCGCACCAGCGGGGCCGGCGGCGGCCCCGTCGCCGGCATGATGTTCGGCGGCCGCGGCGGTCCCGGTGGCCCGGGCGGCGCGCCCGGTCCCCAAGGCGGCCCCCCGGGTCGCGGCGGCGTCCGCCCCGGCGGCGCGAATCCGGAAGTCACCGCCCTCACGACCGCCCTCCGGGAAAAACTCCCCGACGCCGAAATCAAAGCCCGCCTCGACCGCGTGCGCGAACTGCGCAAAGCCAGCGAAGCCCAACTCGTGAAGGCCCAGGAAGAACTCCGCGCCGTGCTGACCATCCGCCAGGAAGCCATGGCGGTCGTGTTCGGTCTCCTGCCCTGATCCGCCGCCCGTGTCCGCCCCTTCCGCCTCCCCCGGCAGCGCCGCCGTTTTCCCCGAACTGCTCGACCGCCTGATCGCCGGCCGGCAGCTCACCGCCACCGACGCGCGCGCCTTCCTCGCCCAAAACCCCGGCCCCGACGCCCTTTCCGAGGAACGCGTCCTGCGCTGGCTCGCCCACGAATACGGCATCGGCTTCACCAAGCTCGACGAAATCGAGCCCGACAAACAGGTCCTCTCCCTCTTCCCCGCCCGCCTGCTCCTGCGCGACGAGCTGCTCCCGCTCCGCCGCGTCGACCAGCAGGTCGAGATCGCCACCAGCCGCCTCTTCGCCACCCAGGGCCTCGACGGCCTCAAAGCCCTCACCGGCCTCCGCCTCCAGCCCGTCCTCGCGCCCTCCGAAGTCATCCAGCGCGAATTGAAGAAACGGCTCGGCGTCGGCGCCGACACCATCGACACCCTCGACGAGGAAACCGCGCTCACCGTCGTCGACGAAGGCGGCGGCGCCGGCTCCAACAACCTCGACGACGCCGCCGAGGACGCGTCGATCATCCGCTTCGTCAACCAGGTGCTGAAGGACGCCATCGACCTCCGCGCCTCCGACATCCACCTCGAGCCTTTCGAGGACGAACTCCGCATCCGCTACCGCATCGACGGCGTCCTTCAGGAGGTTCCCGTCCCCGCGCAGATCAAACGCTTCCAGCCCGCGATCGTCGCGCGCGTGAAGATCCTCAGCCATCTCAACATCGCGGAAAAACGCCTCCCGCAGGACGGCCGCATCAAGGTCCGCATCGAGACCGTCGAGGTCGACATCCGCGTATCCATTATCCCGATGCTCCACGGCGAGGCCGTGGTGATGCGTCTCCTCCGCCAGAACACGTCGCTCAAGGGCGCCCGCGAACTCGGCATGGGCGCCCGCGAACTCGCCTGCCTCGAACGCGTGCTCCAGCTCCCCCACGGCATCGTCTTGGTCACCGGCCCCACCGGCTCCGGCAAGACTTCGACGCTCTACACCGCCCTCCACGAAATCAACGACAGCGAACGCAAGATCGTCACGATCGAGGACCCCGTCGAATACCAGCTCAAGGGCGTGAACCAGATCCAGGTTTCGGAAAAATCCGGCCTCACCTTCGCCCGCGGCCTGCGCTCCATTCTGCGCCACGACCCCGACGTCATTCTCATCGGCGAAATCCGCGACCAGGAAACCGCCCAGATCGCCGTCCAGGCCTCGCTCACCGGCCATCTCGTTTTCTCGACCCTCCACACCAACGACGCCGCCGGCGCCCTCACGCGTCTCGTCGACATGGGCGTCGAGCCCTACCTTGTCGCCTCCTCCCTCGAGGCCGTGCTCGCCCAGCGCCTCGTCCGCCTGCTCTGCCCGCACTGCAAAGCCGTCGACGACTCGCCCACCGCCCGCACCTACAAAACCCGCATCGGCATCCCCGCCGCGACCGTGATCTACAAATCCGTCGGCTGCCGCGAATGCCGCCACACCGGCTTCCACGGCCGCCGCGCGATCTTCGAGTGGATGGATTCCAGCAACGAGATCCGCCAGCTGATCCTCAAGAACTCCTCCTCCGATCTCATCCGCGAAGCCGCCCGCCGCGCCGGCATGACCACCCTCGCCGAGGACGGCCGCCGCCTCGTCGCCGAGGGCGTCACCACGATCGAGGAAATCCTCAGCGTCACCACCGTGCACGAGAGCGAAGCCCCCGCCGCTCCCGCCGCGCCGGCCGCTTCCTGAGCCGCCGCCCGTCCCGCGGCCCTCCCCCGATGCCCCTCTTCGCCTACAAAGCGCTGCAACTCGACGGTCTCGTCGTCGAAGGCAACCTCGACGCCGGCAACCGCCAGGACGCCCTGCGCCAGGTCGAAGGCCGCGGCCTCAAGCCGATCCGCATCGCCGAAGCCGCCGCCGGCCCCGCCGCCAAGTCCGGCCGCAAAGCCGGCCCGACCGACGCCGCGCCCGCCCCCGGCGCCAAGTCCGATTCCTCCGGTTTCAATCTCCAGCTCGGCGGCGCCCGCCAGATCACGCCGGTCATGCTGGAGAATTTCACGCGCCTCCTCTCCAGCCTGCTCGCCGCCGGCGTGCCGTTCAGCCGCGCCCTCGTCATCATCCACCGCGAGGCCGCCGAACCCGTCGCCAAAGCCAAGTGGAAGGAAATCCACGATCTCGTCATCGACGGCATGTCGCTCTCCGACGCCATGGCCCGCTCGCCCGAGACGTTTCCCAAAGTCTATTGCGCCATGGTCGAGGCCGGCGAAACCGGCGGCTTCCTCGATGTCGTGCTCGCCCAGATCGCCGATTTCCAGGCCCGCGAAAAAGATCTCCAGGGCAAGGTCATGGCCGCCCTCATGTACCCCGCGATCCTCCTCGTGCTCGCGATCGGCGTGCTGATCTTCCTCCTCGTTTTCTTCATCCCGCGGTTCCAGCTCGTCTTCCAGGGCTTCAACGCCGAGCTGCCCCTGATCACGCAGGTCATCGTCGGCATCAGCGAACTCGTCCGCGGCTACGGTCTCTTCCTCGGCGCCGCCGTCGTCATCGGGATCGTCTCCGCCCGCAACTGGTTCAAATCCGAAAAAGGCCGCCGCGTCTGGGAGGGCGCGATTCTCAAATTGCCGAAGATCGGCCCGCTGCTCGCCCAATTCGCGATGGCCCGCTTCGCCCGCATGCTCGGCACCCTCCTCGGCGCCGGCGTTCCCCTCATCGCCGCTCTCAATGTCGCCCGCCGCTCCATCGGCAACCAGATCCTCGTCGACGCCGTTTCCGATTCCATCGACCGCGTCAAGGAAGGCAAAGCCCTCGGCAAAAGCCTCGCGCAAAACCGCGACCTCTTCCCCGGCGCCGTCATCGAGATGATCTCCGTCGCCGAGGAAAGCGGCCGGCTCGACCAGGAACTGCTCCGCATCGCCACCGTCACGGAAAACAACCTCGACCGCCAGCTGAAGGCCGCCGTCGCCCTCGCCGAACCGATCATGCTCTTCGTCATCGCGGCCCTCGTGGGCACGATCTTCATCGGCATGGTGATCCCGATTTTCTCCCTCCAGGACCACATCAAGTAACCCTCTTTTTCATGCACACCCGGAACCGCCCCTCCCGCCCGTCCCTGCGCGCCGCCCGCCGCCGCCAGGCCGGATTCACCCTCGTCGAACTGCTGCTGGTGCTCGTCATCCTCGGCATCCTCGCCGCCCTCGTGCTGCCGAAATTCACCGGCCGCACCGAACAGGCCCGCGTCACTGCCGCCCAGACGCAGATCTCCACCTTCGGCACCGCCCTCGATGCCTTCGAGGTCGACACCGGCAGCTACCCGCGCGGCCAGGAAGGCCTCAACCAACTCATCGTCCAACCCGGCGACGTCACCAACTGGCGCGGGCCCTACCTCAAGAGCGACATCCCCCTCGATCCCTGGGGCCGCGCCTACATCTACGAATTCCCCGGCCGCGTGAACGCCTCCGGCTACGACATCCGCTCCATGGGCCCCGACGGCCAGGCCAACTCGGCCGACGACATCGTCAACGCCCGCATCTCCGGGCGCTGAGCCCGCCGGCGCGCCGCCCGTATCCGTTTCGCCATGACCGACCGTCCGTCCGCCGCCGGCGCGCCGCCGTACCGGACCGGTCGCGCCCGGTCGCGGCGGCGCGGCGGCTTCACGCTCGTCGAGCTCATCGTCGTCATGGTGCTCCTCCTCATCGTGGCTTCGCTCGTCGCGCCCCGCATGTCGTCGTTCTTCCAGGGCCGCGCCCTCAGCTCGGAGGCCCAGCGCATGCTCTCGCTGATGAACTTCGCCCAGAGCCGCGCCGTCGCCGAAGGCGTGCCCGTGATCTTCTGGATCAACCCCCGCCAATTGACCTACGGCATCGAAATCCAGACCGGCCACCACTCCGCCGAGGACAACCGCGACGTCAGCTACACGGCCGACCCCAGCATCGCCTTCGATATTCCCAACGTCGCCGACGCCCCGGTCTCCGAAGACGGCGACGAAACCCTCGGCCTGCCCGAGGGCCTGCCCGCGATCCGTTTCACGCCCGACGGCAACTTCGACGAAGTCGGCGTCCGCAACATCGTCCTCCGCCAAGGCACCGACGGCGCCCTCGAAATCGCGCCGAAGGCCAACCGCCTCAGCTATGAGATCCGCCCCTTCACGCTCCGGAACTGAGTTTCCGGGCCGCGGCGGACCTCGCCGCCGCTCCCGCGGTTTCACGCTCGTCGAGATTCTCGCCGCGCTCCTCATGATGGCCATCATCATCCCGGTCGCGATGGAAGGCATGAGCATCGCCAGCCGCGCCGGCATCCTCGGCCAACGCAAAGCCGCCGCCATGCGCGTCGCCGAACGCCTGCTCAACGAACTCGTCGTCGAAGCCGGCACCCAGCAGGCCACCGCCAGCGGCAATCTCGCCGACGGCGATGTTTCCTACCCGTGGACGATGCGCACGGAAAATTGGTCCGAGGATGCCCTGCAACAGATGACCGTCACCGTGACGTTCACGCTGCAGGGCCAAAACTACGACGTCAGCGCCAGCACGCTGCTGCCCGCCTCCGGCACCGTCGAAACCGCCACGGCCACCGCCTCCCTCTGATGCGCCGCCGCCGTGCCAACGTCCGCTTTTCCGACCGCCGCGGTTTCACGCTGCTCGAGCTCCTCATCGCGACCGCCGTCGGCGCCGTCGTGCTGCTCGTGATCCAGACTACGTTCTTCGGCGCCCTCCGCCTCCACAACACCACGCACGCCCGCATCGAAACCGACCGCGTGCTCGAACGCACCCTCGGTCTCGTCCGCCGCGATTTCGCCGGCCTCATGCTCCCCGGCGGCACCCTCAGCGGCCAGTTTCAGACTTCGGAATTCTCCTCGACGATGACCGGCATCTCCGGCGAACGCGTCACCCCCGATTTCGTCACCACCTCCGGCCGCATCGACGGCTGGAATCCCTTCTCCGAAGCCCAGCGCGTCGCCTACTACCTCACCGACGCCGAGGTCGGCTCCAACTCGAAGACCCTCACCCGCGTCGTCTACCGGAACCTCCTCCCCGTGCAGGAAGACACGCCCGAGGAAACGGCGCTCTTGCCCGGCGTCGCCGCCGCCACGGTGCTGTTTTACGATGGCTCGGGCTGGACGGATTTCTGGGACAGCGAGGTTTCCCAAACTCTGCCGGCCGCGGTGAAATTCAGCCTGACCATGGCCGCCGCGCCCGGCTCGCCCGCACCCGCGCCCGCCGAGCTCATCGTCCCGATCGCCGTCATCACCACCACAAGCCAGACTGAAGCCGCCGACGCGGCCGCCGGCCTATGAACCCCGGCCGCCCGCCCCTTCCCGCCGTCCGCCCCGGCCGCACCCGCGGTTCGGTGCTGATCATTGTGATGTGGGTCTGCGTCGGCCTCGTCGCGCTCACCCTTTACTTCGGGCAATCGATGACGTCCGAACTCCGCGCCGCCGACTACCGCGTCGCCGAGATCGGCGCCCGCCAGGCCGCCGCCGGCGGCCTGCGCTACGCCGCGTATCTGCTTTCCCAATTCGGCACCGAGGGCGCCGTCCCCCGCGTCGAGGACTACCGCGCCGAAGACCTGCCCGTCGGCGAGGCCAGTTTCTCCTTCATCGGCCGCGATCCGAACGAACCGCCATCCGCCGATCCGTTCTACGGCCTCGTCGACGAAGCCTCCAAAATCAACCTCAACACCGCGCCCCGCGCGATGCTCGAGCTCCTCCCCAACATCACGCCCGAACTCGTCGACGCCATCGTCGCCTGGCGTTCGCGCAACTCCGCCGACGGCGGCGACAGCACCTACGGCCGCCTCGATCCGCCCCGCACCAACAAGGCCGGCCCCTTCGAATCCGTCGACGAACTCCGCCTCGTCTACGGCGCCACCCTCGAGCTCCTGCTCGGCGAGGACACGAACCGCAACGGCGTGCTCGACGACAACGAAAACGACGGCGAAGCCTCCGCCCCCCGCGACAACGCCGACGGTCTCCTCCAGCCCGGCATTCTCGAATACGTCACCGTCCACAGCCGCGAACCCAACACCCGCGCCAACGGCCAGCGCCGCATCAACATCACCACCGCCCAGACCCGCGGCGCCCTCGCCCCGCTCCTCCAGCAGCGTTTCGGCGGCGCCCGCGCCGCGCAGATTCTCGGCGCGATCGGCACCGCCGAACTCCGCAGCGTCGCCGAATTCATGGTCGCCGGCCGCTTCACCGCCGAGGAATGGCCCCAGATCCGCACCGAGGTCGGCCACACCAACGGCGCCACCGTCCAGGGCCTCATCAACGTCAACACCGCGACCGAGACCGTCCTCGCCTGCATCCCCGGCATCGGCCCCGAGAACGCCTCCGCCCTCGTCGCCTACCGGCTCCAGCACCCCGACGAGCTCACTTCCTTCCACTGGCTCACGCAGCTGCTCGGCCGCGCCGCCCTCGCCCGCGCCGGCCCCTACCTCACCGACCGCACGTATCAGTTTTCCGCGGACGTCGCCGCCGTCGGCCGCGCCGGCCGCGGCTTCTGCCGCGAAAAGACCGTCTTCGACATGACCACCGGCACCCCCCGCATCATCTACCATCAGGATCTCACCGCCGCCGGCTGGGCCCAGGGCGCGGTCGCCCGCCAGTCGCGGCGCGATCCGCAGGAGAACCGCACATGAAATGGTCCGCCACCCCGCGGCTGCCCGCCGTCGTCGGTCTCGCCTTTGCCGACGGCCACCTCCGCCTCGCCCTCGCCGTGCGCACCAAGGCCGGCGCGGAGACGCAGCGCACCGCCGCCGCCCCGCTCACCATCGACCTGCTCCAGGCCGATCCGGAACTCGCCGGCCAGGAAATCCGCAACCATTTCGAAGCCGCCGGCATCCGCGAGAAACGCTGCGTCGTCGCCCTGCCATCCTCTTGGATCGTCAGCCAGCACTCCGCGGTGCCGGAACTCTCCGCCGAGGACACCGCCAGCCTCCTCCGCCTTGAAGCCGAGAAAGCGTTTCCCTCCGATCCCGACGAACTCCAGATCGCCTTCTCGCCCCAGCGCTCCGCCACCGCCCGCTACGTCACCCAGCTCGCCGTCCGCCAGGACCAGATCGCCCGCCTCGGCGCCGTTCTCAAAGCCGCCGGCCTCCGGCCCCTCAGCTACACGCTCGGCCCCGTCGCCCTCGCCGGCGCCATGCCCGCCGCCGGCGAAGGCATCATGCTCCTCCTGCTCGAACCCAAGGGCGCCACGCTGCTCGTCGCCGCCGGCGGCGGCATCGCCGCCTTCCGCACCCTCGAGGCCACCATCGATTCCGAAGCCGGCGAAAACGTGATCAACGCCCGCGCCCTCGCCCGCGAACTCCGCGTCAGCTTCGAGCAAATCCCCGCCGATCTCCGCGCCGAGGTGAAACGGCTCGTCCTCCGCGGCGAGGACGCCATGGTCCGCTCCCTCGCCGAAAGCCTCGCCGCCTGGGCCGCCGATGCCGGCCTGCGCCTCGAGCCCGTGCTGCTCCCGGTCCGCCCCGTCGCCGAAGATATCGTCGTCCGCCTCGCCGAAGGCCGGCTGCGCGACGGCCCCTCCGCCCTCGAATTTCTCCCGCCCCGCCCAAGCCGCTTTGCGCTGCTGCTCGCGCGCTACAACTCGCGCCGTCTCGCCACCGCCGGCTTCGCCGCCGCCGTCGCCGCCGTCCTCACCCTCGGCGCCTTCGGTTGGCAGGAATACCGCCGCTGGTCCCTGCGCTCCGAGTGGGCCGGCATGGCCGCCCAGGTCGCCGAACTCGAAGGCGTGCAAAGCCGGATCCGCGAATTCCGCCCGTGGTACGACACCGGCTTCCGCGACCTCACCATCATCAAGCGCATCGTCGAATGCTTCCCCGATGCGGGCAGCGTCAGCGCCAAGTCGCTCGAGATCCACGGCTCCGTCGTCACGATCACCGGCACCGCCCGCGACAACGCCTCCCTCCTCCGCACCCTCGACCAGATCCGCCTGCTCAAGGAAGTCCAGGGCCTCAAGATCGAGCAGATCAGAGGCAAAACCCCCGCCCAGTTCACCTTCACGTTCCGCTGGGTCGGAAACACCGGCACATGACCCTCACCCCGCAAAACCGCCAAAAGGTCCTCATGCTCGCCGCCGGCGCCGGGCTCCTCCTGCTCGTCGCCGACAGCGCGATCTTCGGCCCGCTCGCCGCCGCCTGGAACAGCCGCAGCGCCGAGATCGCGCGTCTCCAGAAAAATGTGACGGAGGGCCGCGGCATCGTCGAACGCGCCGACCGCACCCGCCGCGTCTGGGCCGACATGCAGGCCCAGGCCCTGCCCAAGGACGCCGCCAAATCCGAACAGGACCTCGTCTCCGCCTTCGACCGCTGGGGCCGCGCCACCAACGTCGAACTCGCCTCCATCAAGCCGCAGTGGAAACGCGGCGCCAACCCCCGCTACTCGCTGCTCGAGTGCCGTGTCGACGCCACCGGCTCCCTCGCGACCCTCATGCGTTTCCTCCACGAGGTCGAACGCTCCCCGCTCGCCCTCCGCGTCGACTCCGTCGAACTCACCGCCCGCGACGAGTCCGGCGCCCGGCTCAGCCTCGGCCTCCTCGTCTCCGGCCTCCGCCTCAGCCCTCTCGAAGGCAGACCATGAAAACCCGCCTCATTCTCCTTCTCTGCTGCAGCCTCGCCGGCCCCGCCCTCGGCGCCGCCGACAAACCCGACAAGCCGGAAAAACCGGACAAGCCGGATAAGCCCGAACGCACCGAACGCCGCCGCGAACGCGATCCCGCCGCCAAATCCACCCCGGCCGCCGCCCCCGCGGCCAAGGCCGCCACCACCGCGCCCAAGTCATCCGCGCCCGCCGCCAAATCCGCGCCCGCCGCGCCGCTCCCGCCGTCGAATTTCGAGAGCTTCGCCATCATCCTCGAGAAAAACATCTTCAACCCCGGCCGCGTCGGCCGCGTCCGCGCCACCGAAGATCGCAGCGTCCGCACGGATACGATCAGCCTGGTCGGCACCGTGCGCAACGGCGACGCCCATGTCGCCCTCTTCGACAGCCCCGATGCCGCCTTCCGCCGCAATCTCCGCGCCGGCGAATCCGTCGGCGAGTTCAAGGTCCGCGAGATTTCCGGCGAGGGCGTCGTGCTCGTCCGCCACGACCAGCCGCTCACCCTGAAAGTCTCCCACCAGCTCCGCCGCCCCGAAGGCGGCGACTGGTCCGTTGTCGCCCCGCCCGCCGAAGTGCCGCCCGCCGGCGGCTTGATCTCGGCCGCGCCCGCCGCCGTCGCGATTCCCGACAACGCCTCCGAGGTCCTCAAGCGCCTGATGAAACAGCGCGAGAAACAATTGAAAAAATGAAAATCCCGCACTCCACCCCGCTCCTCTGCCTCGGTCTCGCCCTGCTCGGGCCCGCGCTGCGCGCCCAGGACACCGCCGCGCCCGCCGCCCCGGCCAAGGACTACGAAGCCATGGCCCGCGCGCTGCTCGCGCAATCCGCCCCGCCTCCCCCCGCCGCGGAGGCCACCTTCACACCCGCCCCGCCCATCGGCCCCCGCGTCGGCGGCGGCCCCGGCCGCAACCAGCCCCCTGAAGCCGCCACGCTCCGGTTCAATTTCCGCGGCGCCCCGCTCGACACCGTCCTCAACTATCTCAGCGAAGCCGCCGGCTACGTCATCGTCCTCGACACTCCCGTCCGCGGCACGATCGACATGTGGAGCGCCCAGCCCGTCACGCGCTCCGAAGCCGTCCAGCTCCTGAACCAGGCCCTCAACAAACACGGCTACACCGCCACCCTCAAGGGCCGCACCCTCACCGTCGCCTCCAAGGAAGAGGCCCGCAAAAAGAACATCCCCATCCGCACCGGCAACGACCCGCGCGAAATTCCCGACAACGCCGAGATGGTCATGCAGATCATCCCGCTCGAACGCATCGACGCCTCCCAGGCCGCCGCCGATCTCGCCACGCTCCTCCCGAGCAGCGCGACGATCACCGCCAACCAGGACAGCAACTCCCTCGTCGTCACCGACACCCAGAGCAACATCCGCCACATCGTCGAACTCATCTCCGCCCTCGACGGCTCCGCCGGCTCCGTCGGCGCCATGAAGGTGTTCCAACTCAAGAACGCCGACCCCGCCGAGATGGCCGCGCTCATCACCAATCTCTTCGGCACCCCGACCACCGGCGCCAACCGCACCGCCGTCCCCGCCTCGCCCTTCGCCGCCTTCGGCGGCCCCGGCGGCGCCGCCGCCGCCATCGCCGCTGCCCGCGGCGGCACCCGCGGCTCCACCGGCAGCCGCACCGGCCGCACCGGCACCTCCTCCGCCGGCTCCCGCGGCACCCCCGTCGTCGCCGTCGCCGATCCCCGCACCTACTCCGTCATCGTCACCGCCTCGCGCGAATCCCTCGATGAAATCGGCCAGGTCATCGCCCAGCTCGATGCCAGCCCCGCCCGCAAACAGAAGGTCTTCGTCTACACCCTCGAAAACGGCGACGTGAAACAGGTCGAGGCCATCCTCCGGAATCTTTTCCAGAGCAGCAACCAGCGCACCTCGACCAACCAGCAGGTCGACCCGCTCTCCACCCGCGCCTCCAGCAACTCCCAGGCGAACGGCTCCAACATCACCCTCGGCACCAACGGCGCCCGCTGATCCCGCGCCCCTCCCTCGAACGCCGCCTTTCCATGAATTTCCTCCATTTCCGCTCCGCCTTCCTCCGCGGCGCCACCCTCGCCCTCCTGTTCGCCGCCGCCGGCGATCTCGTCGCCCAGACGCGCCCCGCGACGACCAACCGCAACACCAACGCCAACCGCAACACCAACACCAATCGCACCACCACCGCGACCGGCGGCGGCGGGGGCGGCGGCGGTTCCGCGGCCGGCAACCGCACCTACGTCAATTCCACGATGATCGGCGACGCCCTCATCACCAGCGACCTCGAGACCCGCCGGCTCATCATCGTCACCGACGAAGACACCAACGAAAACATCCGCACCATCATCCAGAGCCTCGACAAGCCGAAGCCCCAGGTGCTCATCAACGTCGTCTTCGTCCAGGTCACCCACGACAAGGGCCTCGACCTCGGCGCCGAGGTCGCCGTCGCCGGCAGCATCGCCGTCAACCGCGAGGCCACGGGCCGCGCCCCCGACCTCACCTCGAGCCGCTTCGGCCTCGCCGAGGCCGCCCTCGACCCGACGCGCTACGGCGCCTTCTACCGCGTGCTCGGCCGCGATGTCACCGCCACGATCGCCGCCCTCTCGTCCGTCAGCAAAACCGAGATCCTCTCCCGGCCCTCGATCATGACCCGCAACAACCAGCAGGCCACGATTATGGTCGGTCAATCCGTCCCGATCATCACCAACTCCCGCGTCAGCGATCAGACCAATTCCACCATCAACACGGTGCAGTACCAGGACATCGGCATCATCCTCCGCGTCACGCCGTTCATCACCCAGGAAGGCCTCGTCGAGATGATCGTCTCCCCCGAAATCTCCTCCCTCAGCGCGACCACCGTGCCGATTTCCAACACCGTCAGCTCGCCCGTGATCGACAAGCGCTCGGCCGACACCGTCGTCGTCACCACCAGCGACCAAACCGTCGTCATCGGCGGCCTCATCTCCACCCAGGCCCAGGACCGCGACAGCAAGGTACCGATCCTCGGCGATATCCCGATCCTCGGCCAGGCCTTCAAACGGAAACAGAAGAACGACACCAAGACCGAACTGCTCATCTTCCTCACTCCGCACGTGATCCAGAATCCCGAGGACCTCGCGAAGGCATCCGGCATCGAACGCCAGAAACTCGACCTCGCCCCGAAGGTCTTCGAGAAGGCCGAAATGGACCGCTTCATCGGCAAGGAGTAATCCGGTCGTAGCTCCGGAGCGTATCCCAAATCCGGATTCACCCGCGCGCCCGCGACTGGGTCCAACAGGTCGCCGCAAAGAAGCGCAAAATCCGCAAAAGTCCGGCGCACGAACCCCTCACCGCGACTAAGTGCGCGACCGAGGAGCTCACCGCCGGCGCCTTTTGCGCTTTATCGCGGCAGTGCCGGCCTCGGCACAGGACCTCGTCCTTAGCAATTCAGCGACTCCCTAACGGTACAGCTTCGGCCCACCCCCGATCCTCCATGCCCTCCGTGACCCGGGCCGCCCATTCCCCCTTTCGCCTTTCGCCTTCCGCCTTTCGCCTTTTCCGTCCCGCCTTTCGCGTTTCGCGTTTCCGCCTTTCGCCTTTCATCCCGCCACCCCGCCGGCATCCTCCGCTTGCATCCAATGCGTTGGCCGTCCGCAACCCGCAGCCGCAGTCTCGGCGTTTACGCCGCACTCTTCCTGTGCGTCGCGGCCCTCGGCGGCTGGCAGTGGAACGAGCACCGCCGCTTCGCCGAGAACGCCCGCCAGGCCCTGATCAACCGCGGCCGCGACATCACCTCCACCCTCGGCATCGTCGTCAATTCCCAGCGCCGCTTCGGCTACCTCGTCGTCAAGGACCGCATCGAGTCCGCCCTCAACGCCCTCCTACATCCCGGCGAACTCGAGTCCATCGCCATCCTCAGCGCCACCGGCGAACCCATCGCCAGCGCCGGGCCCGCCGTCGAAATCACCCCCGCCATGATGCGCGGCCCCGGCGTGTATTGGCGCCAGCATGACCTCACCCTCATGAATCTCATGGACCTCGGCGTCGGCGGCCCCGCCGGCCCGGCCGAGGACCCTGTCCGCCCCGGTACCTTCGTCGTCACCAACCCGCGCCTGCAAAAGGCGCTGCGCAGCGCCGCCGCCAACCGCGGCGCCGCCAACCGCCCCGCCGCCGAAGGCGCCGAGCCCGCGCCGCCCCCGGCCGCCGTCCCCCGTTTCCCGTTCAGCCGCCCCGCCTGGATGGACCAGGAGGAATACGATTCCATCATCCGCAAACAGGGCGCCCACAGTCTCGTCGTCTCGCTCTCCACCGCGGAACTCCGCCGCACCGTCCGCGCCGATCTCCTCCTCCGTTCCCTCGTCACGCTCCTCGCCTCCGGCCTCGCCTTCTTCTCCGCCTTCGCCTGGCGCAACTTCTACCGCAACGCCGAGCTCCGCATCCGCCTCGTCAAAGCCGGCGAAATGAACAGCCACCTCGCGGAAATGAACTTCGCCGCCGCCGGCCTCGCCCACGAAACCCGCAATCCCCTCAACCTCATCCGCGGCTTCGCCCAGATGATCGCCATGCAACCCGAGGCCGCGCCGAAACTCCGCGCCCACGCCTCCGCCATCATCGAGGAAGCCGACCGCGTCACCGTCCAACTCAACGAGTTCATCGACTACTCCAAACCCCGCGAAGCCCACTTCGGCCCCGTCGAGGTCGCCAAACTCGTCGCCGCTGTCGCCCGCACTCTCCTCCCCGACATCGAGGACAAACAGATCGTCGTCGTCCCGCCCGCCGCCCCGCTCACGATCAGCGCCGACGAAGCCCTCTTCCGCCAGGCCCTCTTCAATCTCCTGCTCAACGCCGTCCAAGCCGTCGCCCCCGGCGGCCGCATCGAGGTCCGCACCCTCGCCGCCGCCGGCGACGAAGCCGTGCTCGAGATCGCCGACGACGGCCCCGGCGTCCCCGCGACCGAACGCGCCAACATCTTCAAACCCTACGTCACGATGCGCGAAAAAGGCGTCGGCCTCGGCCTCGCCATCGTCCACCAGATCGTCGCCGCCCACCGCTGGGACATCGTCTGCACCGCCAATTCCCCCCGCGGCGCCCTCTTCCGGCTGAGCCACCTGAAGCTCGCCGCCCGCCCCGCATGAGCCCCGCCTCCGCAGCAGCGTCAAAACTGAGTTGGGTCACAGAGAACACCGAGGGAGCACAGAGACCACAGGGCAGATCAACCCACCACCCTCGGTGCCCTCTGTGTCTGCCTCTGTGAACTCCGTGATCCAATCTCCGGTTTGCCTCCGTGACCTCCTCCTCCCGCTCCGTGTCCTCTGAGTCCAACTGTTTTCTTTAGGATGAAACCCGAGCCCGCCAAAACCGCCCGCATTCTCGTCGTCGACGACGACCACAGCCAGCGGAGCCTGCTCGAGACGTTTCTCAACTCCCAGGGCTACCGCA
>NEUS01000063.1 GCA_002288455.1 Opitutia bacterium Tous-C1TDCM | reverse complement strand
GGAGTTCGGAGTTCGGAGTTCGGAGTTCGGAGTTCGGAGTTCGGAGTTCGGAGTTCGGAGTTCGGAGTTCGGAGTTCGGAGTTCGGAGTTCGGAGTTCGGAGTTCGGAGTTCGGAGTTCGGAGGGCGCGCCTAGCGCGAAGCGGCCGCAGGAGCGACCGATCTTTCACCTTTCAACTTTCAACTTTCACCTGCGCCGGCGCGACCGCGCCGGCGTACTTCAGACTTTCGGGCGCGGGCGCAAGTGGGCCATGCCGCCGTCGACGGACCAGATTTGGCCGGTGACCCAATCGGCATCCGCGGAGAGCAGCCAGGCGATGAGGCCGGCGACATTGGCGGGGCGGCCGACTTGGCCGAGCGGATGCAGTTTCTCGGAAAACGCGCGGGCTTGCTCGGAGCCGAGCAAGGGGGCGGCGAGCGGCGTGTCGACGAGGCCGGGGGCGACGGCATTGATGCGGATGCGGCGCGGCGCGTAGCTGGCGGCGGCGGCGCGGACCAGGCCGTTGATGCCGCCTTTCGCGGCGGCGATCGCCTCGTGGCTGGGCAGACCGGTTTGCGCGGCGGCGGAACTGACGAGCACGATGGCGCCGCTGTGCTGCGCCTGCATCGGGCCGACGGCGGCGCGCAGGCCGTAGAAGGCGGAGTTGAGGTTAACGTCGAGCACGCGGTGCCATTCCTCGAGCTTAGTGAGGTGCGCGGACTTGATCAGAATCGAGCCGATGCAATGGACGTAGGCGTCGAGGCGTCCGAAGTGCGCGACCGTGCCGGCGACCGCGGCCTCGACTTGTGCGGCGTCGGTGGCTTCGGCGACAACGGGGTGCAGTCCGGGCAATTCGACCTGCAGGGCGGCGAGTTTCTCGGCGGAGCGCGCGTAGCCGGCGATTTGCCAGCCGGCCGCGGCGAGGCGGCGGGCGAGTTCGGAACCGATGCCGCCGGTGATGCCGGCGATCAAGGCGACGGGAGCGGGAGAGGTGGCGGTCATGAAAATCGGGAAATTGGGAAATCGGGAAAGGGGGAAATCGGGAAGGCGAAAGGCGAAAGCTGAGCGCTGAAAATCGGGAAATCGGGAAACTCGGAAATGGGGAATGCGGCCGGCGGTGGATTGAAGAAACGGGAAATTGGAAAAACGGAAATTGGCGGAACGGGATTGGTGCGTCGGCGCAGTGGTGTGTTTTGCCGGAACGGCAAAGTAACCCAATAGGTTACTTTGGGCTGGCGGAGGGGCGTCAGAGTTTCAGTTCCTTGGCGTAGCCGGTGAGCTCGAGGTAGCCGGAGCCGAGGATGCGGCCGTCGGAGGCGACGATCCGGCAGGCGCCTTCCCAATACGGCACGCCGCCGAGCGTGCCCGGCAACTCCTGGGCGGCGGCGAGCGGTTCGGCGAAGAACTCGACGGGCTTGCCGTCGGCGGGATCAGTGGTGGAAACCCGGATACGCGAGGGATAGGTGGCGCCGGTCCGCGGACTCGTCCAGCGGGCGACGACTTCCCAGGTGAACGGCTGCTTCCGCGGCAGGCCCGCGGCGTCGACCCACGTGAGCGAGGAGGCGGGATCGGCGGTGCCGTCGCGCAGGCGCAGGCGATAGAGCATGAGCTCGCGGCCGTCGGTGAACTGCACGCTGAGCCAATCCCAGCCGACCTGCCCGGCACTCAGTTGGCTGCTGCTGATTTCGTGATCCATCCAGGCTTCGCCGGTGACGCGGAGGGTTTCCGTTTTTTCCTCGTGCTGGAGGACGAGTTCGCCGTCGGCGAGCAGGCGCGAGAAGGTGAGGTAGTAGCTCGCGGCGGTGGGATCGGCGCCTTTGCGGGAGACGCTGTTTTCGCCGAACACGACGAGCGGTTTCGCCGGTTTCAAGGTGAGCGCGAAGACGGCGTCGGCGTGCACGCTGCCGCGGAGGAGCAGCGTCGGTTGCAGGGAAGCATCGGCGGGATCGGCGAGACGGAGCGACCAATCGCCGTTACGCACGTCGAGCGTGGATGTGGCCGCGGCAGCATCCCAGCCCTCGCGGTTGAGGCGTTCCTGATGGATGAATTTTCCGGTCTGCACATCGACGAGCGCCATGTGCGCGAGGAAGAGATGGGAGGAGGCGAAATTGGGATTGGCATCCTCGCCGCCGCGCGGGCCGGCCTGCCGGAAAAACGTCGCCTGGAAACCGAAGCGCCGCGGGGGCGCGCCGGGCGCGGGCGCCGCGGCGTAGAGGTGGCCGGTGAGGTACCACCATTCGATTTTGAAATCGGGGTGGCTGCCGTGGTCGCGCGGGAATTGGAACCGATAGCCGGGCTGCGGGACGGCGAAGCCGTCGGCGGTGAACGGCGGCGGCGGCGCTGCGGGTTGGGCGGCGCGGACGGGCGGCAGCGAGAGAACCGCGGCGAGCGAAACAAGGAGGAAGCGGAGCGAAGAGCGCATGCGGCGGAAGGGACGCGGTTTCATTCTTCGCGGTCGGCGGGGAGGCGCGCGCCCCAGCGGCCGACGGTGTAGCTGACGACGGCGCCGGTGGCGACGACGGCGGCGGCGAGGGCGGCGAGTTGGCCGAAGGGCAACGCGAAGCCGAGGGTCCAGCCGAAGGACTGTTTGTTAATGACGTAGATCAGGAGCCAGCCGAGGCCGAGACTGAGGACGAGACCGCCGGCGGCGGCGCAGAGCGCGAGGGCGGTGCCTTCGAGGGCGGTGGCGCCGGCGATCTCGCGGTGCGTGAAGCCGAGGGCGCGGAGCGTCGTGAGTTCGTCGCGGCGATCGAGGAGCACGCTGACCAAGGTGAGCGCGAGGCCGATGACAGCGACGGCGACGCCGATGACCTCGAGCGCGTAGGTGATCGAAAACGTTTGCCGGAAGATCCGGAGAATCTCGGTGCGCAGCGCGGCGTGCGTGTAGATCGCGAGACCGGGATACTGCGCGAGCAATTCGGCGCGGAGGGCGGCGGCGTCGGTGCCCGGCTTGAGGTAGAGCGAGACGTTGGCGGCGTAGTCGTCGGCGAACCACGCGACGTAGTGGCGGCGGTCGATCAGGAGGGAGCCGCGTTCGTTGCCGTAGTCGGCGAAGATGCCGGCGAGCACGAGGGTCTTGGGGCCGGATGGGGTGGGGAGGACGACGGTGTCGCCGCGTTTTTTGCGGAAGCGTTCCGTGAAACTCTCGCTGGCAAGGACGAGCCCGGCGTTGCGGTCGGCGTCGTAGATCGCGGCGTCGGCGGGGGCCTCGACCCACGGCAAATCGGCGCGCGTGCGCACGAGGGCGAGGTCGGCGCCGCTGAGTACGGTCGAAGTGCCGGCGAGCTCGATGGGCAAAGCGGCGAGGATGGCGGCGACGTCGGTGGCCGGGTGGTCGGCGAGGGCGCGCCAGGTGGCGGGGGAAACGCGGTTCTGGGTCGAGGCGTTTTGCGCGCCGTTGCTCGAGATATAGAGATCGGCGTGGAGCGTGCGGGCGACCCAGCCTTGGACGGTGCGCTCGAAGCTCGCGACGAGAATGGCCATGCCGGCGGTCATCGCGATGGCGCAGAGCAGGGCGGCGACGGCGAGGCGGTGGCGGCCCGACGGTTGCGCGAGATGGCTGAGCGCGATGCGCGCGGTGGCGAAACGCAACGCGAGCCCGCGGCCGAGGGCGGCGAGCGGCGGCAGCAGGAAACTGCACAAAATGCCGCCGCCGAAGATCCAGAGCAGCGCGGCCGTGTAGCCGCCGAGCGGGAAACCGCCGCCGCCGGCGAAGCGCAGCGGCGGCAGCCACGCGCAGACGAGACCGAGCGCGACGCAGGCGAGTCCGAGCCCGGCATGGCGGAACAGCACTTGGCCGGGCGCGGCGGCGGCGTGGCGGACGAGGACCTGGGCGGGCGGCGTGGCGGCGGCGGCGCGCGCGGGCCACCAACCGGCGACGAGACTGGCGCCGAGACCGAGGCCGAGGCCGATGAAAACTTCGCCGAGGCCGGGCGTGGCGGAGGCGACGGTGGTGGCGTAGTAGAGGGCGTTGACGGTTTGGCCGACGGCGCGGACGGAAAACTGCGCGCCGGCCCAGCCGAGGAGCACGCCGAGGGCGCCGCCGACGAGACCGAGGACGGCGGCTTCGGCGAGCCAGGCGCGGCGGATGGCGCGTTCCTCGACGCCGAGGGAACGCAGAATCGCGATTTCGCCGCGGCGACGGACGACGGCGCCGTCGAGGGCCTGGAAAATGAGATAGAGCCCGACGAGCAGGGCGATGAGGGAGAGGACGGTGAGGTTGAGTCGGAACGCGCGCGTCATGGTGTCGGCGGTTTCGCGTTTCGCGCCGGGCGAACTCACGAGCCAGCGCGTGCCGTTTTGGCCGAGGGCGGAGAGCGTTTGTTCCAGTTGGGCGCGGCGGGCTTCGAGCTGCGGGCCGGGCTCGAGGATGAATTCGACGCGGTCGAGGCGGCCGAGCCGCCCGGTGAGTTGCTGGAGATGCGGCAGATCGAAGAGGAGCAGATTGGCCGGAGCTTGCGGCGCGTCTTTGGCCGACGGGATCGTGCCGGCGACGGGGATCGTGTGGCGGGTGTCGTCGATGACGAGGTCGAGGACGGCGCGGTCGCCGAGGTCGCGGGCGAGGTCGGCGCCGACCCAGACGCGGGGGCCGCTGCGGAAACTGCGCCAGAAGTCGGCGTTGGGATCGGGAGCGCGGCCGGTCTGGGCGGCGCCGGCGGTGCGTTGGGTGAAGATCGAATCGCCGCCGGTTTGTTGGCGCGCGAGGTTGGTGAGGGAGATGAGGTCGACGCCGAGCAACGTGAACGTGGCGCGGCCGAAGGCGGCGGTGTCGTCGGGCCCGGGCGGGCGCGCGGCGGTGGATTCGACGACGGGGAAAATGAGCACGGCCTGGCCGGCGAGGGCGGTGCGGAGTTCGGGCAGCACGCTTTCGGGCAAGGTGCCGGCGGGGGCCTGGATGAGCCAATCGCTCTGGCCGGTGAGCGTATCCGTAAAGTGGGTAAAGCTCGCGACGGCGGCGCGGTTGGCGAGGCGGATGGAGACGAAGACGGCGACGCCGAGCGCGAGAATGCCGGCGAGCAACGCCGTCTGGCGCGGCGCGAGGCGGGCGTGGCGCGCGGCGAAGCGCCGGAGCAGCAGCAGGACGGTGGCGGAGGAGGCGGGCATCTTAGAAAATGCCGTTGGCCACAGAGGTCACGGAGGCAAACCGCGAGGACACCGAGCGATGGGATAGGAATGTTGGCGCGACGGCATTGTCCACTCGAGTGAACCCGAACCGGAGGACCGCCGAATCTCGGACGGCCGCTCGGTGGACTCCTCTGCCTGCTCCGTGCTCTCCGTGACCCAAGATGACTGTGGAATTTAGATTCATCCGGTGACGCGGCCGTCGCGCAGGTGGATCCGGTGGTGGCAGATCGCGGCGGCTTCCTCGCTGTGGGTGACGAGGACGAGGGCGGTGCGGGTTTCGTCGGTCAGCTCGCGCAGGAGCCGGAGGATGTTTTCGCCGTTGGCGGTATCGAGATTGCCGGTCGGTTCGTCGGCGAGGATGAGGGCGGGGCGGTGGACAAGGGCGCGGGCGATGGCGACGCGTTGCTGTTCGCCGCCGGAGAGTTGGCCGGGGCGGGCGTGGGCGCGGTCGGCGAGGCCGACGCGGCCGAGAATCGCGGCGACGCGCGGGGCGCGTTCCGCGGGCGGCAGGCCGAGGAGTTGCAGCGGAAGCTCGATGTTTTCCGCCGCGGACAAGGTCGGCAGCAGATGGAAGAATTGGAAAACGGTGCCGATCTTTTCGCGGCGCAGGCGGGCGAGGCCGTCGGAATCGAGCCGGTCGATGCGTTGCCCGAGCAGATCGAGGCTGCCGGTGTCGGGGCGGTCGATGCCGCCGAGGCAATTGAGGAGCGTGGTCTTGCCGCTGCCGGAGGGGCCGGTGAGGGCGAAGCGTTCGCCGGCGGCGACCTTGAAGGAAACGCCGTCGAGCACGCGCCGCGGGCCGTAGGCCTTGGTGACGGCGTTGACTTCGAGGACGGCGGAGGCGGGCGCGGCGGGCATGATGGATGGTAAGAGACGGTACGCGCCAAAGCGAGGATCGGGCGCAGCGGAAGCGGGTGAGGCGAGCCGGTTGCAAAACGGCATTTGTTTTTCGGGAATCTTGGTTCCTAGTAGGAGAACCTTTTACCCCGCATGCTTGCCGTCACCGACCTGAGAAAATCGTACCCGTCGCCCGAAGGCGGCCGGGTGGAAATCGTCAACGTCGCCGCCTTCCGCCTCGCGGCCGGGGAGCAGGTCGCGTTGCGCGGCGAGAGCGGTTCCGGCAAGACGACGTTTCTCAATCTGATCGCGGGCATTCTTGCGGCGGATGCGGGCAAGGTGGAGATCGACGGCACGGAGATGACGGCGTTGTCGGAGCCGAAACGCGACCGCCTGCGCGCGGACAAGCTCGGGTACATTTTCCAGACCTTCAATTTGCTCCAGGGCTACACGGTGGTGGAAAACGTGCTGCTCGGGATGAGCTTCGGGCCGCGCGGGGCGGACCGGGCGCACGCGCGCGAGATGCTCGGGCGGGTCGGCCTCGGGCACCGGCTCGACCATTTCCCGCACCAGCTTTCGACGGGGCAGCAGCAGCGCGTGGCGGTGGCGCGGGCGCTGGCGAACCGGCCGAAGCTCGTGCTGGCCGACGAACCGACGGGCAACCTCGACCGCAAGCACAGCCGCGAGGCGCTGGCGCTGATCCGCGAAGTGAGCCGCGAGCAGGGCGCGGCTTTGCTGCTGGTGAGCCACGACGAAGAGGTGCTGGGGACCTTTGAAAACCGGAGCGATTTCGCCGCGCTGAATTTGGCGCGGCAGGAGGTGCGGTCATGACGCTCCCGCTGATAGTCTATCGCTCGCTTCGGCAGCACGCGTTGTCCACGGTCGTGACCGCGGGCGGCATCGCGCTGGCCTGCGGACTCCTGATGTGCGTGTGGATGGTGAAGACGCAGGCGCAGGCGGTGTTCACGTCGACGACGTCGGGCTTCGACGCCGTGCTCGGCGCGCGCGGTTCGAAACTGCAGCTCGTGCTCAACGCGATTTTCCACCTCGAGGCGTCGCCGGGCAACGTGGCGGCGGCGGATTTCGAGATGATCCGGCGGCACCCGATGATCAAGACGGCGATCCCGCTGGCAGTGGGCGACAACCTCCGCGGCTTCCGGCTCGTCGGCACGGCGCCGGAGCTGTTCACGAACGTCGAGTATGCGCCGGGGAAAAAGTTCACGATCCGCGCGGGCGGCAAAGTGTTCGCGGCGGACGCGAAGGAGGCGTTGGCGGGCAGCTTCGCGGCACAGCGGCTGGGGTTGAAGGTCGGGGACACGTTCCGGCCGTTCCACGGCCTCGCGTTCGATCCGAAGGCGGAGCACGCGGACGATTTCACGGTCACGGGCATCCTCGAGCCGACGAACACGCCGGTGGACCGCGTGATCTGGATTCCGTTGCGCGGCTTGCAGCTGATGAGCGGGCACGATCCGAAGGCGGCGACGGATGTGAGCGCGGTACTGTTGCAATTGCGGACGCCGATGGCGGGCCTGCAGCTCGACATGATGTACAACAAGCAGGGCAACCGGCTGACCTTCGCGTATCCGGTGGGCGCGATCGTCGCGGAGCTCTTCGGCAAGATCGCGTGGTTCGACCAGGTGCTGGCGCTGGTGGCTTACCTCGTCGCGCTGGTGGCGGCGGGCTCGGTGTTGGCGAGCATCTACAATTCGATGAGTGCGCGGCGGCGGGATCTCGCGATCTTGCGCGCGCTCGGGGCGCGGCGGCGGACGGTGTTCGGCGCGGTGCTGGCCGAGGCGGCGGCGATCGGCGCGCTCGGGGCGGCGGTGGGCTTTGCGGTTTACTACGGGTTGTTCGCGGGCGTGGCGGGCGTGATCCGCGCGCAGACGGGCGTGGTGCTCGATCTCGGGGCGAAACATCCGGTGCTGTGGATCTGCCCGTTGGCGATGATCGGCCTGTGCGCGCTCGGCGGCATCGTGCCGGCGTGGAAGGCGTACCGGACGCCGGTGGCGGAGACGCTCGCGCCGGTGTCGTGAGGGAGAGAGCGAAGGTTGAGAGTTGAGCGATCTGGCCGCTGAAGGCGCGGACGAGCCGCGCATCTACGGGTCGGCGCGGAACCGAGCGGGGCCCGGCAAAATCGCTTTTGACGAATGGGGCGGTGCCCGTACGGTCGCAGCATGATTACCTTGCGCCGCGCCCTGCTCGGAACCTTGGCATGCACCGTGTTGTTGCCGTGGGCGGTCCGCGGGTCGGAGCCGGCGCCGAAGCCGGCCGCGCCGGCGGTGCCGTTGACGGCGCCGGTGGTCGAGAACGGCTACCTCAAGCTCGGGTTCGAGCAGTTGGCGTCGTACGCGTTCAACCCGCCGCCTTTCGATCCGGCCGCGGATCCGAAGATCAAGCCGCCGACCGGCGAGGAACAGATTCCCGACCTCGTGAAATCGTGGAACGGGAAGAAGGCGATGATCACGGGGTACATGGTCCCGGTGAAAATGGACAAAGGCCTCGTCACGGAATTTCTGCTCATGCGCAACACGATGGCCTGCTGCTTCGGCACGGTGCCGGCGATGAACGAGTGGGTGGTCGTGAAAATGAAGAAGGGCGTGGCGCCGATGATGGACGTGCCCGTGGCTTTCTTCGGCGAGCTCAAGGTCGGCGCGATGTTCGAGAACGGCTACATGACCGGGCTCTACGAACTCGAGGCGGACCGGATGGTGGAAGTGCAGAGCTGATTGATTGATAAAACCGGAATTCGGAAACCGGAAACCGGAGTTTGAGGAATTGCGGATCGCGGATTGCGGAGGGCGGATTGATCGATCCGCAAGCGCGACGGATTGCTGAAGGCTGAACGCTGACGGCTGGCCGTGCGGCCGCCCGCCCGGGTGCTCCGAGCTTTCAACTTTCAACTTGCGGCTTTCAACTGCCGGCCCGGCGGGCCGGCTTCAGCGCGAGATGTCGCTTTGCGTGAGGATGCGGAAGCCGCGCTGGGCGAGGGCTTGCGAGGCGACTTCGGCGTCCTCGACGTTCATCGCGAGGGCGCAGCGGCCCTCGGGGCGTTTGATGAAGCTGTAGATGTAGTGGATGTTGATCTCGGCTTCGAGGAGCGCGGCGAGCACGCCGTTGAGTTCCGATTCGTCGGCGAGATCGACGGCGAGGACCGCGCATTCGGAGTAGGGAAAATCGTTGTTCACCATCAGCTCGCGGGCCTTGTCGGGGTCGTCGACGATGAGGCGGTCGATGGCGCAGTCCGTGGTGTCGAGGATGGTGAGCGCCATGATGTGGACGTTGTGCGCTTTGAAGAGCGACGTGAGATCGTGGAGCCGGCCGACGCGGTTCTCGGTGAACACGGAGAACTGGCGGACCGGATCGTGGCGGGCGGCGCTGGTTTTTGAACCCATGGCGGCGGCAAGTTGGCGGTCGGCCGCGGCAGGGTCAATGTCCGGTCCGCGCGGGCGGGCAAATGCGGGTTGAGCCGGCGGTGGGGCGGAGTCACGGTGCGACGATGCCCCTGCCGCCGCCCGATCCGCATGCCGCCAACCAGGTGCGGGCGGAGTTGAGCGCGCGGCTGGTGCTGCGGGGGATTTTGCTCAACGCCGTACTCGCGGCGGTGAAGTTTGCCGGCGGCATTTTCGGCAACACGTACGCGCTGATCGCGGACGGGGCGGAGTCGCTGCTGGACATCCTGTCGTCGGCGCTCGTCTGGGCGGGCTTCCGGGTGGCGGCGCGGCCGCCCGACGCGGATCATCCCTACGGCCACGGCAAGGCGGAGCCGCTGACCGGGCTCGCGGTGGCGCTCTTCATTTTTGCCATGGCGGGCTGGATCGCGGTGCACGCGGTGCGCGAGATCATCACGCCGCACCAGGGACCGGCGTGGTGGACGCTGCTGGTGCTGGCGGGCGTCGTGGTGGCGAAGATCTGGTTTTCCCGGCGGCTGGGCGCGGCGGGCGAGGAGGCGGGCAGCACGGCGCTCGGCGTGGAAGCGATGCACCATTGGTCGGACGCGATGACTTCGGCGGCGGCGTTTGTGGGCATCTGCATCGCGCTCTGGGGCGGGCCGGGTTGGGAAACGGCGGACGATTGGGCGGCGCTGTTTGCCTGCGTGATCGTGGCGTTCAACGGCTTCGCGATGATCGGCAAGGCGCTCGGCGACGTGATGGATTCGGCGGTGCCGGCGGCGTTTGAAAACGAAGTCCGCGCGCTCGCGCTGGCCGTGCCCGGCGTGCGGGCGCTCGACAAAGTGCGCATGCGCAAGAGCGGGCTCAGCCATCTCGTCGACATCCAGATCCGGGTGGAAGGCGATCTCACGGTGCGGGCGGGCCACGACATCGCGCACGCAGTGAAGGACGCGTTGCTCGCCTCGGTGCCGCACCGGATCAGCGACGTCACGGTGCACGTGGAGCCGGCGGATTTGGCGGCCGGGCGGCCGCCGGCAGGGCCGGCAGGGCCGGCAGTTGAAAGGTGAAAGGTGAAAGTTGAAAGTTGAAGGACCGGAAGATCGGTCGAGGACCGGCCGCCGAAACCCGGATCGGTCCTCCTTCTTTCAATCTTCACCTTTCACCTTTCAACCGCCCGAGCCCGCGCCGGCGGCGCGGGCTCAGGCTTCCGGGCAGCCGGCGGCGGCCATGGCTTCGAGGATGCGGTCGCCGCCGCGGCGGATGTGTTGCTCCATGAGGTGGCGGGCGCGGTCGGCGTCGCGGGCGGCGATGGCGGCGACGATCTCGCGGTGGCGGGCGGAGGGGTTGGCGGGGTCGAGCTGGCGGCCGATGCGGAGGTAGGTGGGACGCTGATACAGATCGAGGGCCGACATCACGAGTTGCTCGAGGCGGGCATTGCGCGCGGCGCGGACGACGCGCAGGTGGAAGCGGGCGTTGCCGCGGCAGTAGTCGGCGAAGCCCTCGTCCTGGTTCGGATCGTAGGGCAGATCGGCGCAGGCGCCGAGTTCCGCGAGGTCGGCGGGGGTGGCGCGGACGGCGGCGAGGGCGCTGGCGGGCGGTTCGATGATCGTGCGCAATTCGACGAGACTGCGGAAGCCGGCGAGGGTGATCGGGACGACGCGGTAGCCGGCGTTGGGTTGGAGCACGACGAGTTCCTCGTGGTTGAGGCGGTTGAGGGCCTCGCGCAGCGGGGTGCGGGAGACGCCGAATTCGTCGCACAGGGTCTTCTCCACCAGCCGGGCGCCGGGCAGGAAAACACAGGACAGGATCTTTTGTTTGAGGACCGCGTACAGGTGGTCCGGCAGGGCGGTCGGGCGGATCTCGGCGGAGCCGAGTTCAACCAACGAAGGGCGGACTGAATTCATCGCGGGAAACGTAAGACGGGGATTTCGAGAGAGGAAAATCTACTTGCATACGTGTATACAATCCAGACTTTCCCTCGCTACCTCCTCCGAATTCTTCGGTGTTTCTTTGCCCATGCGCTTTCTTCGCCACCTCTACGTCCAGGTCCTGATCGGCATCATTTTGGGCGGGGTAGTGGGGTTTGTTTGGCCGACCTTCGGAGCCCAGCTCAAGCCCTTGGGCGATGCGTTCGTGAATTTGGTGAAGATGCTGATCGCACCGATCATCTTCACGACCGTCGTGGTCGGCTTGGCCGGGATGGGGGAGATGAAAAAAGTCGGCCGCGTCGGCGGCAAAGCCCTGCTCTATTTCGAGATCGTTTCGACGGTCGCCCTGGTGATCGGCCTCGTGGTGGCGAATGTTTTCCAGCCCGGCGCCGGTTTCCACGCCACGCCCGAGTCGCTCGATGCCAAGGCGGTCCAGCAGTACACCAACGCCGCGGCGAAGGGCATGGGCACCGTGGACTTCCTGCTCCACATCATCCCGAAGACCTTCGTCAGCGCTTTTTCCGAGGGTGAAATCCTCCAGGTGCTGCTGCTCGCGATTCTCTTCGGCCTGGCGCTCGGCAAACTCGGCGACCACGGCCGCCCCGTCATCAATCTCCTGCACGAGGTCGCCCGCGTCTTCTTCGGGATCGTCACGCTCGTCACCAAACTGGCCCCGCTGGCCGCCGCCGGCGCGATGGCCTTCACCATCGGCCGCTACGGCATCGGCACGCTCGCCCAACTCGGGCAACTGCTGCTTTGCGTCTATCTGACCTGCGCGATTTTCATCGTGCTCGTGCTCGGCGGCATCGCCCGCGCCTTCGGTTTCAGTCTCTGGAAAATCATCAAGTATATCCGCGAGGAATTGCTGATCGTGATCGGCACCTCGTCCTCCGAATCGGCTTTGCCCGGGCTGATGGACAAAATGGAACGCGCCGGCTGCGCCCGGACCACGGTAGGGATCGTCGTGCCTTCGGGGTATTCGTTCAACTTGGACGGCACCTGCATCTACCTGACGATGGCCGCGCTGTTCATCGCCCAGGCAACCGACACCCCGCTCACTTTGAGCCAGCAACTCGGCCTGCTCGGCGTGCTGCTCGTGACCTCGAAGGGCGCCGCGGGCGTCACCGGCTCCGGCTTCATCACGCTCGCCGCCACGCTCGCCGCGACGGGCACGGTGCCCGTCGCCGGCATGGCCCTGATTCTGGGCGTCGACCGGTTCATGTCGGAGGCCCGCGCGATCACGAACTTCATCGGCAACACGGTCGCCACCCTCGTGGTCGCGAAATGGAACGGCGACTTCGATCCGCGCCTGGCCGCCGCGGTGCTGGCGAAGCCGTTGCCGCCCGCACCCGGGGCGCCGGCGGCCTGATCCGTCGCACGCGGCGTTTGCCTTCGCCGCTTTCCTGGTCTGAATCACAGCTTCCCCTGACCGAGACCTTTACCTTACCAAGCCATCCCATGAACCCCGCCACCCTCCTCCGCCGCCTGCCCGGCAGTCTGTTGCTCTTGCTCGCCGCGGCCGGCCTCCGGGCGCAGACCGCGCCCGCCCCCGCTCCCACCGCCGCCGCGGCGCCGGAGCAACCGCTCAAGCTCGAGGCCTTCACCGTCACCGGCTCGAACATCAAACGCCTCGAGATGGAAAAGGTGCTGCCGGTCACGGTCTTCGACCAGGCCGCGATCGAGGTCCGCGACGCCGCCCAGCCCTCCGACCTGCTCACCGCGCTCCCGCAGGTCACCGGCCTGCCCGGCAACGAAACCGCGACCCTCGGCGCCACCGCCCGCGGCGACAACGCCAGCGTGTCCCTGCGCGGTATCCCGTCGAGCAATACGCTCATTCTGCTCAACGGCCGCCGCCTCGTGCCGCACCCGATCAGCCAGGGCGAGGCCGGCGTCCCCACACTCTCGACCAACGTCAACACCCTGCCCAACCGCGGCCTCGACCGCGTCGAGGTGCTGCGCGACGGCGCCTCTTCGGTGTACGGCACCGACGCCGTCGCCGGCGTCGTGAACTATGTCGCCCGGCGGACGTTCCGCGGCACCGAGCTTTCCCTGCGCTACGGCCAGACCCGTTACAACGACGGCGAGGAATACCGCGCCACGCTGACGCACGGATTCGACTTCGCCCAGGGCCGCGGCCGCGCGATGTTCACCGCCGACTTCTACAGCCGCGCCGCGATGTTCGCCCGCGACCGCGATTTCGCCGCGGACAACGACCACAGCGACCGGGCGCCCGCGCCGTGGAATGCGCCGACCGTCACGACCTTCAACTCCCGCTCCGCCACCACGGCCTACGGCAACTATCGACTCGGTACGGTCACGGCGACGGACGCCTTCGGCCGCGTCACAGCATTTACGGGGGTCCGGCCGGCCGGCGTCCCCGCGACGATGGCCGCCACCACCGGCTTGTTTGTGCTCCAGCCCAGCGCCACCGGCGGCGCCGTCTTCGGCACCGCGGCCCCGAGCCGCGCCGGGGTCACCCGCGACTACTATTGGAACAACAACGCCGACCGCGTCATCCAGCCCGCTTCCGATCGCACCAATGTCTTCGCGAGCGCCGAGTTCGACGCCACCGACCGCATCACCGTCTTCACCGAGGCCAGCCTTTACCGCGCCCACTCGGTCACGTACCGCGAACCCGACGGCATCACGCAGAGCACCGACGGTTTCATCATCGTGCCCGCGACGAACCCGTGGAACCCCTTCGGCACGCGCTTCTGGTCCCCGACCGGCGCGCCGAACACCGACGGCACCGCGCGCCTCACCGGCACGCCGTCCGCCGTCTCGATCACCAACAAGCGCCTCACCGATCTCGCTACCCGTACGGATTACGTCGATACGGCGGTGTACCGCGGTCTCGCCGGCCTGCGCGGCAAGCTCTCCGGCTCGTGGAGCTGGGAGGCCGCCGCGCTCTACTCCGCCGCCCGCGTGATCGAGAACGAAGAAGGACCGACCCGGAAGAGCGCCCTCATCACCGCGATCAACCAGACCGACCCGGCCCGCGCCTTCAATCCCTTCACCCGCACGTTCGCGGTGCAGAACGGCGCCCTCGTCGTCACCGGACCGTATGTGAACCCGGAGAGCGTGCAGTCCACCTTCCGCTCCAGCTTCATCCGCAACGGCATCACCCGCCTCGGCAGTGTCGATTTCCGCGCCAACGGGGATCTCTTCGCTCTCTGGGGCGGCAACAAGGTCGGCGGCGCCATCGGCGGCGAATTCCGCTTCGAGGCCTACGACGACTACCGTCCTCCGTTCGCCGGCTTGAATCCCGCCGGCTCCGGCCTGGATCCGGCGTCGAACGATTTCCTCGGCTTCTCGCCCAACTCCGACACCCACGGCAACCGCCATGTCGCCGCGCTCTATGCCGAGACGGTCGTGCCGCTCGTCGGCCGCGAAGCGCGCCTCCCGCTGGTCGAATCCCTCGAACTCACCGCCTCGGCCCGTTTCGAGAGCTACACCGACTTCGGCGAAACGACGAAGCCGAAGTACGGGGTGAACTGGCGCCCGGCCCGCTGGCTCATGGTGCGCGCCTCCTACAACGAAGGCTTCAAGGCCCCGAATCTGGCCCAGCTTTTCACCGGTTCCCTCATCCGCACCGTCACCGGCAGCACCGACACCTACCGCAGCGCCGTCACCGGCCTGATCACGGACGGTCCTTCCAACCGCCGCAGCGTCGCTTCCGGCAACCGCAGTCTCCAACCCGAGACCGCCACCGGCAAATCCGCCGGCATCGTGGTCGAGGTCCCCGGCATTCGCGGCCTCTCCGTCTCCGTCGATTACTACGAGATCCGGCAAAAGAGCCTGATCTCCTCCGGCGGCGGCATCCCCGACGACACCGCGGCGCTCCAGACCGCGACGCAGCGCGCCCTCGCCGCCGGCCAGGCGATCGGGTCCATCGATCTCGGCAGCGGCACCGCGGCCTACCAGGGCGACCAATCCGTCGTCCGCCTGCCGGTCACGCAGGCCGACCGCGAAGCGTTCGCCGCGTTCAATGCGCGCCAGACGAATCCGGGCAATCAGCGCGCCGTCGTCGGGGCGATCGACATCCTTCGCACGTCCTACTTCAACCGCTCGGAGCAGTTCACCAACGGTTTCGACTTCGACGTCAACTACCGCTTCCCGTCGCTCGCGATCGGCCAGTTCACCTTCAACACGAACTGGTCCTACCTGAACGATTTCCACGGCTACGCGACGGCCGCGTCCCCGCGCACCGAATACCGCGACGGCAACAGCGCCAATGTCGGCGGCGCGACCCCGAAATGGCGCGGCGGCTCGACGCTGACCTGGCGGAAAAACCAGTGGAGCGGCGGTTTCGGTTTCTACTACATCGGCCGCTTCACCGACGTGGACGCGACCACGACGCAGGCGGTCTGGAATTCCCTCGGCAATCCCTCCTACATCCAGCCGGTCTTCAACAACGGCGCCACGTCCTACCGCTACGTCGTGCACGATGCGAAGACCTACAACCTCTTCGGTTCGTACCGGGTCTCCGCCTCCAGCCGCTGGCTCAACCAGATGACGATCCGCGTCGGCATCAACAACCTCTTCGATGCCAAACCGCCGCTCTCCGCCGATTCCCGCGGCTACGAACCGTCCGTGCACAACACGATCGCCCGCGGCCGCACCTACTCGCTGCAGGTCACCAAAAAACTCTGACCCACTTCGGGCCGGTCTTCGGACCGGCCCTTTTTTTGCCCGGCCGGCCGCGGCTATTCGCCGAGCTTCTGGGCCGTTTTCCAGCCTGCGTACACGCCGGCCAGACTGCCGATCCCGCTCAGGACAAACGCCCCGCCGAAACCGAAACCGACCGCTTCCCCCGACGCCCAACCGAGATAGCCGCCGAGCGTCGTCCCGACCATGATGCAGAGCCGGTTCATCGCCGCACGCTGGGCCCGGCTGCCGCGGCCGGCGAGCCGGGATTCGCATCTAATCTCCCCGCCTACCTTTGCTTCTGTCCGCCCGCTGACGGGCTTAGCCGTTTACTCTCCTGCTCCGCCGAAACACCCTGACTCGTCATGAAAAAGAGCCCTGCTGCAAAACCGCTCGCGACCAACAAGCACCTCCTGCGCTGGGTCGAAAAAATGGCCGACCTGTGCAAGCCCGACGCGATCCACTGGGTCGACGGCTCCAAGGCCGAGTACGACGCCCTCTGCGCGCAGATGGTCGCCGCCGGCACGTTCACCAAGCTGAACCAGAAACTGTGGCCGGGGTGCTACCTCGCGCGCTCCGATGCGGGCGACGTCGCCCGCGTCGAGGACCGCACCTACATCTGCGCCTTGTCGAAGGAGGCCGCCGGCCCGACCAACAACTGGGTCAATCCCTTCGAAATGCGGAAGACCCTGAAGGGTCTTTTCAACGGCTGCATGCGCGGCCGCACGATGTACGTGCTCGCGTTCAGCATGGGTCCGGTCGGTTCGCCGATGTCGCAGATCGGCGTCCAGCTCACCGATTCGCCCTACGTCGTCGTCAACATGCGCATCATGGCGCGCATCGGCAAAAAGATCTTCGAACTGATCGACCGGGATTTCAAACGCGTCGTCCCCTGCGTGCACTCCGTCGGCGCTCCGCTCAAAGCCGGGCAAGCCGACGTCGCGTGGCCCTGCAACAAGGAGAAGTACATCGTGCACTTCCCCGAGACGCGCGAGATCTGGAGTTTCGGCTCCGGCTACGGCGGCAACGCCCTCCTCGGCAAGAAGTGCTTCGCCCTGCGCATCGCGTCCGCGATGGCGCGCGACGAAGGCTGGATGGCCGAGCACATGCTGATTCTCGGCGTCGAGAATCCGGAAGGCAAAAAGACCTACGTCGCGGCGGCGTTTCCGAGCGCCTGCGGCAAAACCAACTTCGCGATGCTCATCCCGCCCGCGCATTTTTCGCAGCAGGGCTGGAAGGTGTGGACCGTCGGCGACGACATCGCGTGGATCAAGCCCGACGACCAGGGCCGCTTGCGCGCGATCAATCCCGAGGCCGGCTTCTTCGGCGTCGCGCCCGGCACGAGCAACAAGACCAACCCGAACGCCATGGCCGCGCTCGCGAAGAACACGATCTTCACGAACGTCGCCTACACCCCCGAGGGCGGCGTCTGGTGGGAAGGCATGACGGACGAGCCGCCGGCGTCGGCGACCGACTGGCAGGGCAAGCCTTGGACCCCGGAGATCGCGAAAGCGACCGGCGCCAAGGCCGCGCACGCCAATGCGCGCTTCACCGCGCCGGCGTCGCAGTGCCCGACGATCGACCCGGATTGGGAGAAACCCGAGGGCGTGCCGATCAGCGCGTTCATCTTCGGCGGCCGCCGCGCGACGACGATGCCGCTGGTTTACCAGGCCTTCAACTGGTCGAGCGGCGTGTACGTCGGCGCGACGATGGGTTCGGAAATGACCGCCGCCGCCGCCGGCACGATCGGCAAAGTGCGCCGCGACCCGATGGCGATGCTGCCGTTCTGCGGCTACAACATGGGCGACTACTTCCGCCACTGGATCCACATGCAGCGCCGCCTGAGCGAGACGCCGCGGGTGTTCCACGTGAATTGGTTCCGCAAAGACAAAGACGGGAAGTTCATGTGGCCCGGCTTCAGCGAAAACATGCGCGTGCTCAAATGGATCGTCGACCGCGTGCGGGCCGGCGGCCGCGCCAAGGAAACGCCGATCGGCTGGGTGCCCCGTTACAAGGACATCGATTGGACCGGCATGGATTTCCCGGAAGCCAAGTTCGAGGAACTCCAGGCCTTCGACCGCGCCGCTTGGCGTGCCGAAGTGCTGGGCCACGAGGAACTGTTCATCGACCTGCACACGCATTTGCCGAAGGAAATGGTTTACGAACGCGAATTGCTGATTTGCCGGATGTAGGCGGCGCCGCCGGCTGTTCCCCGGCGTTCTTCCCGGGCAGGTAGAAACCGGCCGGACCCGGACCTTAAATTCCGGCCGGCCGTGCCGATAGCAGAAGTCATGTCCGCGCTCCCGGCCCCGCTGTCGATTTTCCCCCGCGAGAAGCTGCTGCAGGTGGCCCGCGCCCTGCCGGCCGATCTGCAGGTGCTCTCGTCGCTGGGCGAATTGCTGCAGAATCCGAACAGCGACCTGGACCAGGTGGCGGATTTGCTCCGGCGCGATGTGGCGATGGCGGCGCGGATTGTCCGGATCAGCAACAGCCCCTTGTTCGGCGGCAGCGGGGGCATCGCGTCCGTCGAGGAGGCGGTGAACCGCGTGGGCTTCGGCGAAATTCTCAAATTGGTCGGCACGGCGACGGCGGCGCGTTTCACCGAATCCGCGCTCGACCACTACGGGATCGGCGCGCACCGCCTGCGGGCCAACATGCTCTACGGCGCCCTCGCGGCCGAGGCCCTCGCCCGGCAGGCAGGCAAGGACCCGCGGATCGCCTATACCGCCGGGTTGCTGCGGCCGCTCGGGATTATGGTGTTGGATCGCGCTTCCCGCGGCCACACCGCGCCCGGGGACGCCTATGCGGCGGCGACGTGGCCGAGTTATTCGGCGTGGGAAGGCCAGATGTTCGGCGTGGATAACTGCGAAGTGGCGGCCTTGATTCTGGGGGAATGGCGTTTTCCGGCGGAGCTGACCGAGGGGATCCGGGCGCACTACCTCGCGCGGCCGGCGGATTTCGAACAGCCGTTGGCGGCGTTGCTCAATTTGGCCAACGGCCTGTCGCACCGGGTGAGCCGCTCGTTCGCGGGCGAGGCCTGCTGGTGGGAAATCACCCCGGCCAAACTTCAGGCCGCCGGGTTGAGGGAAGAGGATTTCGGTCCGGCCGTGGTCGAGACCGAACGTGCGTTCGCCCATGCGATTGCGCTCTTGGGCGGCAGCTGAGCCGGGATCACGCAGGTGAAAGTCGAGGGTCGAGAAATCGATCCGCCGAGCCACGGAAAACGGTGCCGAAGCCAGCAGCCTGACGAACCGAACGGTCTTGCCCTCAACGGTTCAGACAAGCTTTCGCAACGGCATGATACCAATCGCCGCAAACTTTCAGACCATAACCACAGATTCCACAGCTGGGCACGGATTGGGCATTTGTTTCCGTGGGATTCCGTGAAATCCGTGGTCAAAAGTCTGTTTCTGAAAGTCCAAAACCCAAGGGACGTTGGTAAGAGTTCGGCTGAAGCCAATCTGGGCAATCGAGCGCGCGGGGACCCGGAGGTTGAAAGGAAGACCGGCCGGTTCGCGGTTCCCGGTCGGGGGGGCAGGGCCGGGGTTTCGGCGGCATTCTACCCATTGAGCGGATGTACCTACAGTGATTCGCGATAGTGCCGATACCACAGCGATGCCCGCCGCTTTTGCCGTATCCCGCGACGTGATCCTGCTGCACGCAGGGAAGTTGCCTGCCGCACCCCAGGTGCTGGGAGGTTTGTGTGAATTGCTGCAGGACGTGAACACCGACCTGGAGCAGATCGCCGAGCAGGTGCGCATGGATCCCGCGCTGTCCGCCCGGGTGATCCGGATGAGCAACAGCGTGGTCTTCGGCGGGCGCGGCAGCGTCGCGTCCGTCGACGAAGCCGTGGGCCGGGTCGGATTCAGCGAGATTGTCCGGTTGGTCGGTGTCGCCACCGTGGCCGGGCTCGTGGACCGCTCGCTGACCGCCTACGATCTGACGGCGGACCGGTTGCGCGAATCGCTGCTGATGCACGCGTTGGCGAGCGAAACGCTGGCGGGCGAAACGTCCGTCGAGCCGCACACCGCCTATGCCGGCGGCCTGTTGCGCGGCATCGGCATGATGGTGCTCGACCGGGTGGCGCGGGGCCGGGACGCGAAGGCCCCGGATTTCGACGCGACGAAGTTTGCCAGCTACGCGGAATGGGAACGGCAACGTTTCGGGATCACGGCCAGCGAAGTCGCGACCATGATTCTCGAAGATTGGCGTTTTCCGGCGGAATTGATCCGCGGCATCGAGCGGCACCTCGAGCCGGCCGACGACACTGCCGAACCGTTTCCCGCGTTGCTCAATTTGGCAGGCAGCGTCGCGGCGGCCAACGGCTTCTGCCTGGCCGGCGAACAGCAGGCGTGGACCGTGACGCCCGCCAAGTTGGCGGCGGCCGGACTCACGGCCGAGCAAGTCGAAGGCGCGGGCGAGCAGGCGCGTACGGCGTTCGAGCGGCACCGGCACGGTTTGTATTGAGGCCAGAACAACGGAGTTGAACCACAGAGACCGGGAGAACGCAGAGGCAATCCGGCTGAAACTGCCTGGAATTGGGCTCACCTGCGGTGTGAATCGCTCGTTCAAGCCACCTTTGCCTCCAGTTCCTTTTCTCGGTGTGCTCAGTGCCTTTGTGGTGAAATCAGAACGGCGGAATTTTGGTTGAGCCGAAGGCGGCCGGGCGGCCGGCGCGGTCCGGAGCAGGATGGCGGAACCGCTTGCGCCAAGGCGGGTCCGCGGGAATCGTTTTCACATTCCGCCATGCTCCGCCGTCTCGGGTATTTCCTTTTGCTGACGATCGCCGTGGTTTTCGGGCGGGCCGAGCCGGCGCGGCCGGCGGCCGACGGTACCGCGCGCGCGGCGACCGAGGAAGAGATCTCGCTGCTCAACACGGTCCTGCAAAAGACGGCCGACGACCTCCCGCGCTGGGCCTACACCGAGCACCGCGTGATCCGCGACGAAAAGGGCAGGGTGAAGTCCGAGCAGATCGTCCGGGTCGATCCCTCCTTGCCCTTTGCGCAGCAGTGGACGCCGCTGAAGATCGACGGCCGGGAACCGACGGAGCGCGAAAAGACCCGTTTCCGCCGCCGCGGCGAGGAATCGGATCCCGAGCATCCGAAGGTGTCGAAACGCACGCGGCCGGCGTTGGGCGAGGTCATCGACGTGGCCCGCGCTTCGATCGGATCCGTCAGCGCGACCCACTGGGTCTTTTCGATTCCGTTGCGCAAATTCGGCAACGAACGTTTCCCGCCGGAGAAGTTCGAAGTGTTCGCCCGGGTGCGGAAAGAAGGACTGGTGCTGGAAAACATCGCCGTGCTGCTCCGCGATTCCTTCCGTTCCAAGCTGGTCGTGAAGGTGAAGTCCGGCGATGCCAGCATCGATTTCGCGGTCGTCGACCCGAAGTATCCCCCGACGATGCTGGCGGTCGAAGGCGACGCTTCGGCCTCGGTGTTTTTTGTGAGCGTGGGCGGTTCGGTGGACCTGAAGCGGACGGAACTCCGCCACGTGCGGCCGTATGCGGAGCGTTTCGAGGTCCAGATCGGGAATCTGAAGACGATCGATTTCTGAAGCGGGGGCAAGGGGCGCCCGGCGGCATCGAGTCCGGCGCTGGCGACACGATTTTGCTTATCCGGGCGGCCGGATGTGCCGACTAGAGGGGCAGTCCCTTCCCCTTCCTATGCCACTTTCGCGCGAGACCATCATCACGTTGGGCAACAAGTTGGCGCCCTCGGCCTCCACGTTCAGCCGCCTCCGGGCTTTGCTCCTCGATCCGGATACCGAACTCGACGAGATCACGAAGCTGATCCGCCTCGATCCGGCGCTGACGTTCCACGTGGTCCGGATGAGCAACAGCGTGCTCTTCGGCCTGCGGGAAAAGACCGATTCCCTCGACGTGGCCGTCGGCCGCGTGGGGCTCGGCGAGATCTTCCGCCTCGTGGGCCTCGCGGCCACGCAGCAGGTCTGCCAACGCGACCTCGTCACCTATCGCCTCAAGGCGAGCCGGCTGTGGGAAAACGCGGTCGCGACCGCCGCCGCCTCGGAGTTGCTCGCGCAGCGCGCCGGGCTGGAGCCGGGCCTCGCGTATTCCGCGGGCCTGATGCGC
Organism: Opitutia bacterium Tous-C1TDCM; assembly: GCA_002288455.1. Taxonomy (GTDB): domain Bacteria; phylum Verrucomicrobiota; class Verrucomicrobiia; order Opitutales; family Opitutaceae; genus ER46. The sequence continues at coordinate 2,421 of NEUS01000063.1, read as the reverse complement.
ACGATCGGCCGCGTGATTCTCGACGGCGCCGCCTTCGGCCAGGTTTATCCGGGCGAAGCCGAATGGCCCTCGGTGGCCGAATGGGAAAAGAAGACGTTCGGTGTCACCTCCGCCGAAGTGACGACGACGCTGCTCAACCACTGGCGCTTCCCGGTGGAGCTCGTGAATTCGATCCAAGGCCACTACGAGCCGCTCGCGAACACCGACGAATCCAACGTCGGCGCCTGCGTGCTCAACCTCGCCTGCGGCGTCGCGGCCCGTTTCGGGCTCGATCTGCCCGGCGAGGAGGGCGACTGGCTGTGCTCGCCCGCCAAGCTGACCTTGGCCGGCGTGAGCGAAGCCGACCTCGAGGAATGCGCGAACCGGGCGCGGGCGCACTACGTGCTCCTGTGCGCCAGCATGGCGTGAGGCGGCGCCGCCGGCGGCGGCAGGTTGAAGGTTGAAAGGTGAAGGTTGAAACCGGACCCCTTCAGGAAAAGAGCTGCAGTTGTTCGCCGGGGCGGCGGAAGTGGGCGGTCGAAAGTTCGAGGGGAGCGGTGTTCAGGCCGAGGCGACGCGTGGTGACAGCGAAGAGCGTGCGCAGGTGCTCCGCGAAGATGCCCTGGCCTTTCATGCGCGTGGCCCAGTCGGCGTCGTAGAGGCGGCCGCCGCGGAGATCGCGCAGGCGCGAGAGCACGCGTTCCTTTTTTCCCGGCGCGTGGACGTCGAGCCAGTTGAGAAACACGTCTTTCACCGTGTGGGGCAGACGGAGGACGACGTAGCCGGCCCGTTGCGCACCGGCGGCCGCGGCGGCGGCGAGGAGGGCGGGAAGCTCGTGGTCGGTGAGGCCGGGAATCACGGGTGCGACCATGACGCCGACGGGGATGCCGGCGGCGGAGAGCTCGCGGATGGCGCGCAGGCGGGCGGCGGGACGGGAGGCGCGGGGTTCGAGGCGGCCGGCGAGATCGGAGTCGAGCGTGGTGAGGGAAACGTGCACGCCGATGCCGTGGTGGCGGGCGAGGTCGGCGAGGAGATCGAGATCGCGGGTGACGAGGGCGTTTTTCGTGATGACGAAGACGGGTTGGCCGAATTCCCGGCAAACTTCCAGCAGGCCGCGGGTGATACGGAAACGGCGTTCGGCGGGTTGGTAGCAGTCGGTGGCGCCGCTGAGGGCGATCGGCTCCGGTTGCCAGCGCGGGGCGGAGAGTTCGGCGCGCAGGAGCTCGGGGGCGCGCAGTTTCACGAGAATGCGGGTCTCGAAATCGAGGCCGCTGTTCCAGCCGAGGTAGTCGTGGTAGGGGCGGGCGTAGCAGTAGGCGCAGCCGTGCTCGCAGCCGCGGTACGGATTCATGCCGTAGCGGTAGCGGACATCGGGGCTGTCGTTGGCGACGAGCAGCGACTCGGTGGCGTCGGGGAAAAACTGCGTTTGCGGGTGCGGTTGTTCCTCCGCGTCCACGTCGGGATCGGGCTCGAGGTGGAGGCGTTCGAAACGGTTGGCCGGCATCAGGCCGGTGCCGCGGCCGGGGGGAGGAGGGAGAGGCATGGCAGTGTACGGGCGAACACGTGGCCAAATTGCGTGGCGGGGCGAGCGCGAAACGTTTTCGTGCGGGCATGCCGTTCGCTCCGGGTTCCCGCGTGTTTCCGATTTCCCGCCATGACGCGGGGAAGACGGAGGCGGCGGACGATGCCGTGGCCATCGAGGAGCCGCTGGAATTGCGGGTCGGCGGGCGCAGTGTGGCGGTGGTGATGCGGACGCCGGGGCACGACCGCGAATTGGCGGCGGGGTTTCTCGTCACGGAAGGATTGCTGCGCTCGCGGGACGACGTGCTCGACCTGGTGCGCTGCGGGCGCGAGGCGGGCGGCGAACCGAACGAGAACGTGCTCGACGTGTTGCTGGCCCCGGGGGCGGAGTTCGATGTGGCGCGGCTGACGCGGCACGTGTTCACGTCGTCGAGTTGCGGCATTTGCAGCAAGGCGACGATCGCGGCGGTGCGCGGGCAGTTTGCGCCGTTGGCGGGGACGATGGTGCCGCGGCGGGCGGTGCTGGCGGCGTTGCCGGAGCGGCTGCGGGCGGAGCAGGCGGGCTTTGCGGCGACGGGGGGACTGCACGCGAGCGCGTTGTTCGAGGCGGACGGCACGCTGGTGGCGGTGCGCGAGGACGTAGGGCGGCACAACGCCTTGGACAAGCTGGTGGGGCGGGCGTTTTTCGCCGGGGAGTTGCCGTTGCGGGACAAGCTTCTGCTCGTGAGCGGGCGGGTCTCGTTCGAGCTGATGCAAAAGGCGCTGGCGGCGGGAATCCCGGTGGTGGCGGCGATTTCGGCGCCGACGAGCGCGGCGGTGGAGTTTGCGCGCGCGAGCGGGCAGGTGCTGGCGGGGTTTGTGCGCGGGGCGCGGATGAATGTTTACGCGGGCACCTTGGCGGAGTGATGGTGTCGCAGCGGG
>NEUS01000062.1 GCA_002288455.1 Opitutia bacterium Tous-C1TDCM | reverse complement strand
AGTGAAGGTCTTCGGTTTCGACGGCGCCGACGACGTCGTGAAGGCCGTCGCCGAGGGGAAAATCACCGCGACCGTGATGCAGTTTCCCAAGACCATGGCCCGCACCGCCGCCGAAAACGCCGACAAATACATCAAGGGCGAACGCAAGTTTCCGCAGCGCACGCCCGTCGCCGTCGAACTCGTGACGAAGGCCAACGTGAAGAAGTTCGGCGACTATGGCCGCAAGTGAAGGCCCGCCGGCGGCGCCTCGGCGCCCCGGAGCCGCGGCCGAAAACCCCTGGCCGTTCCGCCTCGCGGTCGGCGCTGCCGTCGCGGTCCTCGGCTTTGTCTTTCCGCCGTTCCGGATCGTGTCCCTGACTCCCGGCACCGCCGACCCGGCCGGAAATGCCGCCGCGGCCGCTCCCGCCGGCTTCGATCCCGTCGCCGTCGCGGCGAAATTCTGGGCCGCCGATCTGCCCGCCGCGCACCCGCGCGCCGTCGACCTCGCGCAACTCGCCCCGGCCCTGCGCGCCGACGCCGAGGCCGCGAAAAAGCGTTTCGCCCAGGCCGCCGGACTCGGCACCGCCTACTACTTCGTCCGCGGCAGCGGCCGGGTCGTCGCCCGCGAGCGCAATGTGCTCCGCCTCGCCGTCACCGGCGCCGAAACCGAATTCGTGACGATCCGCCTCGGGCCGGTTTTCGGCAACACCGTGCGCGACGGCTCCGGCCTGCTCGACGTCAATGCCTTCCCCGGTCTCCAGGAATTCAACGCCCTCGCCGCCGCCCTCAACACCCTCGTTGAACAACGCGTTTTGCCGGCCCTGAAGGAGAACGCCCAGGTCGGCAAAGTCGTGACGTTTGTCGGTTGCGCCGAGGCACCCGAGAGCGCCCCCGACTCCGGCGAACCGTTGTTCACCGTCGTGCCCGTCCAAGCCGAAGTCCGCTGATGGCCGCCGACTCCGATCTCATCCTCGCCGCCGACGGCATCGTGAAGTCCTTCCCGGGCGTCCGCGCCCTAGACGGCGTCTCGCTCCGTGTCCGCCGCGGCCGATTGCTCGCTTTGCTCGGCGAAAACGGCGCCGGCAAGTCGACACTCATGAATATCCTCGCCGGCGTGTTTCCGCCCGACGCCGGCACCCTGACCCTCGACGGCGCCGCCGTGCGCTTTCCGAATCCTCAAGCCGCCCTCGCGGCCGGCATCGGCATCGTCTTTCAGGAACTGAATCTCATCCCGTACCTGTCCGTCGCGGAAAACATTTTCCTCGGCCGCGAGCCGCGCACGCGCTTCGGCTTCATCGACTACCCGCGCCTCAACGCCGACGCCGCCGCCCTTCTCCGCCGGCTCGAACTCGCCGTCCCGCCCACCGCCCTCATCGCCGACCTGCGCGTCGGCCAGCAGCAATTGGTCGAGATCGCCCGCGCCGTTTCCCAAGAAGCGCGCATTTTGATTCTCGACGAGCCGACCTCGTCGCTCTCCGCCCACGAAGTCGAGGTCCTCTTCGGCGTGATCGCGGACCTGAAGCGGCGCGGCGTCGCTCTCGTTTACATTACCCACAAGTTCGAGGAACTCGCCCGCGTCTGCGACGACGTCACCGTCATGCGCGACGGCCGGGTCGTCGGCGAAGCGGCGTTCCCGGATCTCACCCGCGACGCCCTTGTGCGTCTGATGGCGGGCCGCGAAGCGAAGGAAACGTTCCAGAAAACTCCCGCCGTGCCCGGGGCGGAATTGCTGCGCGCCGAGGGCCTGACGCTCCGCGGACCCGGGACGGGCGCCGGCCGTTCCAGCCTCGTCGACGGCGTATCCTTCAACCTGCGACGCGGCGAAGTCCTCGGCCTCTTCGGCCTCGTCGGCGCCGGCCGCACCGAATTGCTCGAAATCCTGTTCGGTCTGCATCCCGGCCGCGCGACCGGCCGCCTCGAGATCGAGGGCTGCGCCGCTTTTCCGGCTTCACCCGCCGACGCGATCGCGGCCGGCCTCGCTCTTGCGCCGGAGGACCGCAAACGCGACGGCCTCGTCCTCCCGATGAGCGTCGCGGCCAACGCCAGCCTCGCGAGCCTCGGGCGCACCCTGCGCGCGGGCCTGGTCGACGCGGACCGCGAGGCCGCCTACATCGCGCCCTACATCGAGCGTTTCCGGGTCAAGACGCCGTCGCTCGACCAGCTCATCGTCAACCTCTCCGGCGGCAACCAGCAGAAGGTCATCCTCGCGAAGTGGCTCGCGACCGGCCCGAAGGTCCTGCTGCTCGACGAGCCCACGCGCGGCATCGACGTCAACGCCAAGCGCGAGATCTACGCCTTCATCGACGAACTCGCGCAACTCGGCCTCGGTCTCGTCGTCGTCTCCTCGGAACTCCCCGAGATCCTCGCGCTCTCCGACCGCGTCATGGTCATGTGCGAGGGCCGCAAGACCGCGGAATTCACCCGCGCCGAAGCCACCGCCGAACGGATTTTGGCCGCCGCCTTTCCGGTCACGACCGCCACCGCCGCCTGACATGAGCGACCCGAAATCCACCTTGTCCCTGCGCCGTTTCCAATCGCTGCTCGCGCTCGCGCTCATGGTCGGCGCGCTCTCGATCCTCTCCGACAACTTCCTCACGCCGGAGAACGGCTGGAATATTTTGCGGCAGATTTCCGTGAATCTCTGTCTCTCGATCGGCATGACGCTCGTGATTCTGAGCGGCGGCATCGACCTCTCCGTCGGCGCCATCCTCGGCCTCGCCGGCGCGGTCGCCGCCGGGCTCCTCAAGAGCGGCCTCGCCCTGGGCGCCTTCGACGCGCGGCTCGAGTTCACCGTCTCGGGCGCGATCCTCGCCGGCGTCGCCGTCGGCGCCGCCGCCGGCTGGTTCAACGGCATGGCGATCACCCGTTTCCAGCTGCCGCCCTTCGTCGCCACCCTCGGCATGCTCTCGATCGCGCGCGGCCTCACGATGCTGTGGACCGGCGGTTTCCCGATCACTTCGCTCGGGCCGACTTTCGGCTTCCTCGGCACCGGCACGTTCCTCGGCATGCCGATGCCGGTTTGGATCATGCTCGCGCTCGTCGCGGTGTTTGTCGTCGTCACGCGCCGCACGCGCTTCGGCCGCCATCTCTACGCCGTCGGCGGCAACGAGCGCGCCGCGCGCCTCACCGGCCTCGCCGTCCCGCGGATCAAGGTCGCCGTCTACACGCTCGCCGGCGCCCTCGCTGGTGTCGCCGGTCTCATCGTCACCGCGCGCCTCGATTCCGCCCAGCCCAACGCCGGCCTCGGCTACGAACTCGATTCCATCGCCGCCGTCGTCATCGGCGGCACGTCGCTCTCCGGCGGCCGCGGCTCCGTCTGGGGCACGGTCCTCGGCTGCCTCATCATCGGCGTGCTCAACAACGGTCTCTTCCTCCTCAACGTCTCCCCTTTCTGGCAGCAGGTCATCAAGGGCGCCGTCATTCTGCTCGCCGTGGCGCTCGACAAAATGAACTCCGCCGGCCGCGACTCCGCATGAAATCCGCTCCTGCTTTCCTTCGTACGATTTTCCTGGCGGTTCTGCTCGGCGGCGTCTTCGCCGCCCCGGCGGCCCACGCCGTCGCCGGCGCCCTCGCCGGCACCCGCCACCGCGTCATCGTCTCCACCGATATCGGCGGCACCGACTTCGACGATTTCCAATCGCTCGTGCACGTCCTCCTCTACGCCGACGTGCTCGATCTCGAAGGTCTCCTTTCGTCGCCCTACGGCCCGGGCCGCAAGGAACACATTTTGCAGGTCCTCGCGCACTACGAACGCGACTACCCCAATCTTCGCACCTACTCGGACCGCTACCCGTCCCCCGCCGCGCTCCGGGCGATTTCCATCCAGGGTGAAACCGAGATCGCGCCCTACGCCGGAGTACGCCGCGCGACCGCCGGCTCGGAATGGATCATCCGTTGCGCGCGCCGCGACGACCCGCGGCCGCTCCACGTGCTGATTTGGGGCGGCCTCGAGGACCTCGCGCAGGCGCTGCACGATGCGCCGGACATTCTGCCGAAACTCCGCGTCCACTTCATCGGCGGCCCGAACAAGAAATGGAGCCCCGACGCCTACCACTACCTCGCCACGCAGCATCCGTCGCTGTGGTTCATCGAATCGAACTCCACCTACCGCGGCTGGTTCGTCGGCGGCTACCAGCAAGGCGACTTCGCCGCCGGGGCGTTTGCCGAAAAGCGAGCGGCCGGCCGAGGCGCCCTCGGCGAATTTTTTGCCCACGGCATCCACTTCGAAGGCCAGAAACGCACATCCTTGAAAATGGGCGACACGCCCACGTTCAGCTGGTTGCTCCGCGGCAATCCCGAATTGCCGTTCCAACCCGGCTGGGGCGGCCGGTATGTGCGCGCCTGGACGCGGCCCTATGTCCGATTCCCCCGGCTCACCACCGCGGCTGACCAGATGGAGCACTTCGGCATTCTCGAACTCGTGCTGCCGCTCGGGCCCGGCGCACCTGCCGCCCCGGCCGCCGCGATGGTGATCGAGAACCAGCGTCTCGTCGGACACGTCGACGGCCAGGGCTCGATCCGTTTCCGTTTCTGTCCGAAGGACGCCAAGGTCTACCGCTACACGATCGCGGGCAACATTCCCGCGCTCGAGGGCGGCCGCGGCGAAATCACCGTCGTCGCCCCGGCCCCGGCCGCGGCCCTTACCCCGGATCCCCGCTGGCCGAATTGGTGGACGGACGATCCTTCGCCCGAGGCCGCCGAAGGTCCGCACCAAGGCGCCCGCACCGTGAGTGTGTGGCGCGAGGAATTTCTCCGCGACTTCGCCGCCCGCCTCGAACGTTGCCGCACCCCCGCGGGCGGTCCCGCGCCGCCCCGCTGATCCCCCTCGTTTCCCCGGCCCGCTTCCTACCCCATGAATCTCGCCCGCTCGTTCGCCGTTTTTGCCGCCGTCGCCGTTTCCCCCGGCCCGGCCCTCGCCCAGCCCGCAACCGCCCCGCTGATCGTCGAAGCCGAGTCCGGCCAGTTCAGCGGCTGGGTCGACCGCCACAGCTGCTGGCACAACGTCATGCTCACCGACGAGCCGCACTCGACGCACTCGGGTACCGGGGTTGTCGATACGCCGAACAAAACCGGCAGCTTCATCGAAGTCGCCTACGACGCCCTGCGCGCCGGCCCGCATCGTATCACCGTGCGCTATACGCACCTCAAACCCGACCCGCGCCCGGGCCAACTTTGGCTCAACGGCAAGGACGGTCCCATTCTGCCCATGCCGCAGAACCTGGCCCTGCCCGCCTTCAAAACGGATTCCGCTGTCGTCACTCTGCCCCAGGGACGGAACCTGATCCGGCTCGTCGCCCTCGCCGACGGCGGCCTCGGCAACGTGGACTACATCAAAGTTGCGGAACTCCGCGAACCCGCCCCCGGCGAAGTGCCGCGCATCGTCGTGCTCGAGGCCGAGGACGGTCTCTTCGAGGGCAAGGTCGACCACCACAGTTGCTGGAACTTCATCGCCCAGCACCCCGGCCCGCACACCGGCTTCACCGGCGAGGGCTACGTCGACGCCGACAACAAGGTCGGCAGCTTTGTCGAGGTAACGTTCGAGGCGCCCGCCGCCGGCCGCTACCTGCTCGCGGCGCGTTACGCGCATGGCAAACCCGACACCCGCCCCGCCGAGGTCCGGCTCAACGGCGAGGTCGTCGCGCCCGCCCTCGCCTTCACTCCCACCGGCTTCTGGACCCGCTGGTCCTACGTCGCGCTGCCGGAATCCGTCGCCCTCCAAGCCGGCAAAAATACGCTGCGGCTCACCGCGCAGAGCGCCGAGGGTCTCGCCAATCTCGACCACCTCCGCTTCACCCCCGCCCCGGATCCGGCCGCGGCCGCACCGGTCCGGCTCAGCGAAGTCACTTGGGGCGGCGTCGGCTGCTACAAAATCGAGCTGCCGATGGGCACGGTGTATTTCGAAAAAGACCACGGTGTCTCCGGCTTCAAGAGCTTCGTCGACCCCGCTGGCAACGACTGGATCGCCGCCTACATGCCGCCCGGTCCCAACGGCGACTTCCGCGGCTTCCCCAACAGCGTGGGCAACTTCGGCCACGCCGGCCGCAACAGCGGCTCGACCACCAAGATCGTCGACGGCCGCACCGCCGGCGATCTCGTCGTCCTCGAATCCGCCAACGCCGACTTCACGTTCCAGTATTGGTTTTTCCCCGACCGCATCGCGGTCAAGGTGCTCCGCTCCCAGGGCGATTACTGCTTCCTGCTCGAAACCGTCGCGGGCGGCACCGCCGAGGCCGCCGACTACTTCGTCGCCGCCGACGGCGTGAAACGCCCGCCGCGCGGCGAGTTTCCCGATTTCACGCCCGAGTGGTTCTACCTCGGCGACCCGAAGGCGAAACACGTGCTCTTCCTCGCGAAAACACCCGACGACAACGCGCCCAACGAGAACCACCGCCAGATCCGCCCCGGCGGCCTGCACAACATGGATCTCTACAGTTTCGGCCGCGCCGGCCCGGAGCAAAAATACCGGATCCATGGCCTGAGCGGAAACGAGCACGTCTGCGTGATCGGCTTCCTCGACGCCGCGCTGCCCCACGCCGAGATCGCCGCCCGGATGACCCGATACCTCGCCGATCCTTTCGCCCGCTGACCGATCCCCGATGAAATCCCTGCTCCTGCTCGCCCTGCTCGCGGCGTTCGCGCCGCTCGCGGTTGCCGCCCCCGCCGCCGCGCCGCTCATGTGGAACCGCAACCTTCTCCGCCAGCCGCCGGAGTGGTTCGCCTCCGCCGCCGGCCGCGCCGCCGTCGACCAGGTCCTCCGTTTCCAATCCACCGCCGGCGGCTGGCCGAAAAACGTCGATCTGCTCGCGCCGATCGACGACGCGGCCCTCGCCGAAATCCAACGCGGCGGCAAAGCCAACACCTTCGACAACCAGGGCACGACGCTCCCGCTCCGCTTCATCGCCGTCGCCGCCGCGGCGACCGACGATGCCCGCTGCCGCATCGCGGTCGCGCGCGGTCTCGATTACATCTTAGCCAGCCAATATTCCAACGGCGGTTTCCCGCAGTTCTTTCCGCTGCGCCAAGGCTACTACTCCCGCATCACCTACAACGACGGCGCCATGGTCAACGTCCTCGAGTTGCTGCGCGACGTCGCCGCGGCCAAGCCGCCCTTCGCCTTCGTCGACGCCGCCCGACGCGACCGCGCCGCCGCCGCCGTCGCCCGCGGGATCGATTGCATTCTGCGCACGCAGATCCGCGAGCACGGCCGCCTCACGGCGTGGTGCGCGCAGCACGACGAACACACCCTCGCCCCCGCTTGGGCCCGGGCGTACGAGCCGCCTTCGCTTTCCGGCGCCGAGAGCGTCGGCCTCGTGCGATTCCTGATGGCCGTGGAAAAACCTTCGCCCGAAATCGTCGCCGCCATCGAGGGCGCCGTCGCCTGGTTCCGCGCGGTGCCGATCGCCGGCCGGCGGGTCAAGTCGGTGCCGAAACCCGGCGGCAAACCCGACGCCGTCCTCGTCGCCGATCCCGCCGCCCCGCCGCTCTGGGCGCGCTTCTACGAACTCGGCACCCACCGCCCCCTCTACATGGACCGCGATTCAAAGCCCCTCTACGATTTCTCGCTCGTGAGCTACGAGCGCCGCAGCGGCTACGGTTACCACACCACGTCGCCCGCCGACCTCCTCCAACGCGACTACCCGGCCTGGCGGACCCGGCTCGCCTCCGTTTCCCCCCGCCAATGATTCCTCCCATGAAAACCCTCCGCGCTCTCCTCCTCCTCCTCGCCTCCGCGCTCCCCTTGGCCGCCGCGCCTTGGGATTCCGGCCCGCTCCGCGTCCACCCCGGCGGCCAATACTTCCAGCAAGCCGACGGCCAGCCGTTCTTCTGGCTCGGCGACACCGCTTGGCTCCTCCCGCAGAAGCTCAACCGCGAGGAAGTGAAAACGTACTTCGAAAACCGCCGGGCCAAGGGCTTCAACGTCGTCCAGCTCTGCGTCGTCCAATTCCTCAACGACAAGAACATCTACGGCCGTCCCGCTTTGGTCGGCGAAAACATCGCCAAGCTCAACGTCACCCCGGGCGCCGATCCCGCCGATCCCGCGCAATACGACTACTGGGATCACTTCGACTACATCGTCGCCACCGCCGCCGCCAACGGCATCTACGTCGCGGTCGCTCCCGTCTGGAGCCACATGGTCCGCCGCACGCCGCTGTCGGCCGCGCAGGTCGGTCCCTACATCGAACAGGTGGCCAAGCGCTACCAAAGCCGACCCAACGTCATTTGGCTCAACGGCGGCTCCGGCCGCGGCCACGAGAATGCCGATGTCTGGCAGGTCATCGGCGAGACCCTCGCCCGGCTCAATCCGCAGCAACTCGTCTCGTACCATCCCTTCGGCCGCACCGTGACCTCCGAGTGGTTCAAGGACGCCGCGTGGCTCGACTTCCATCTCTTCACCTCCGGCCACCGTCGTTACGATCAGGATACGGAGGGCCGCAAATACGGCGAAGACAATTGGCGCTATGTGCTCGAAGCCCGCGCCGCCGATCCCAAGCGCCCCGTGCTCGACGCCGAGCCCGCCTACGAAAACACCCCGCAGGGCCTGCACAAACCCGAGGAACCCTACTGGACCGGCGACGACTCCCGCCGCTACGCCTACTGGTCCGTCTTCGCCGGCGCCGCCGGCCACACCTTCGGCGAAAACTCCGTCCGCCAGGTTTACATCGCCCGCGAAACCAAACCCGCGAGCGGCGCGAAGGGTTTCATCATGGACCGTCTCGAAACCGACGGCGCCCGCGCCATGCCCCACCTCAAACGCCTCGTGCTCTCGCGTCCGTTCTTCGAACGCGTGGCCGACGCCTCCCTCGTCGCCGGCAACGCAGGTGAAAAATACGAGCGCGTGCTCGTCACTCGCGGTCAAAGCTACCTCTTCGCCTACACCTGCACCGGCCGCGACTTCACCTTGAAACTCGGCGCGCTCACCGGCCAGAAACTCAACGTCGCGTGGTTCAACCCGCGCACCGGCGAAGTCGTCGCCGCCGCCCCCATCGCCAACTCCGGCACCGCCGCCTTCAATCCGCCGGGCGATCCCGCCCCGGGCAACGACTGGGTCCTCGTCCTCGACGACGCCGCCCGCAACTTCCCTGCCCCCGGCTCCCTTTGACCATGCCCCTCCGCCTTCTCCTTGTCTTCTGCCTCGCCGTCGCCGCCGGTTTCGCCGCCCCCGCCGCCGAGCCCAAGGTTCGCATCTTCGTCCTGACCGACATCGAGAACGAACCCGACGACGCCCAGTCGCTGGTGCGGTTTCTCACCTACGCGAATCACTTCGACATCGAGGGCCTCGTCGCGACGACGTCCATCCACCAGCGCAACAAGACCGCCGCCTGGCGCCTCCGCGAAATCGTCGAGGCCTACGGCAAGGTCCGGGCCAACCTCAACCTCCACGAACCCGGCTACCCCGAGGCCGCCCAACTCCTCGCGTCGATCCGCGAGGGTTTGCCGGCGTACGGCATGGACGCCGTCGGCGCGGGCCACGATTCGCCGGGCTCCGAATTGCTCATCGCCGCGGCGGACCGCGCCGACCCGCGGCCGCTCTGGGTGCCCGTCTGGGGCGGACCCAACGTCCTCGCCCAGGCCCTCTGGAAAGTCCGCGCCACGCGCTCCGCGGAAGCGCTCGCCACGTTCGTCGCCCGGCTCCGCGTCTACACGATCTCCGACCAGGACAATTCGGGCCCTTGGATCCGGAAAGAATTCCCCGGCCTGTTCTACATCGCCAGCCCCGGCTTCCACGCCGGCGGCGGCTACCACTTCGCCACGTGGAGCGGCATCAGCGGCGACAAATTCCACGCGCGCTTCACCGGCGCCGACTTCAGCCTCGTCGACAATCCCTGGCTCGACCGGAACATCCGCAAAAACAAAGGCCCGCTCGGCGCCCAGCATCCGCACACGGAATTCCTGATGGAAGGCGACACGCCCAGTTTCCTCGGCCTCGTGCGCAACGGCCTCAACGCGCCCGAGCATCCGAACTGGGGCGGCTGGGGCGGCCGCTACGAACTCTACACGCCGCGCTTCGAGAAATCGCATCTCGAACCCGAGACGCGCCCGTTCTGGACCAACGCGGTCGACGAAGTGAAAGGCGTCGACGGCAACTGGCACACCTCCAACCACGCCACGATCTGGCGCTGGCGCGCCGCGTTCCAAAACGATTTCGCCGCCCGCATCGACTGGACAACGAAAGCCTTCAAGGACGCCAACCACCCGCCGGTCGTGAAACTCGGCCACGCCGCCGAACTCACCGCGAAGAAGGGCGAGAAAATCCAACTCAGCGCCGAGGGCACGACTGATCCCGACGGCGACGCCCTCTCGTACGAATGGTTCTACTACGGCGAAGCCGGCACGCTCACCACGTCCAACGCCCGCTCCGGCCAGCCGCTCGAGATCAAAAACTTCGACCAACCCAAGGCCTCGTTCACCGTCCCAACCGGCCGTGTCATGCCGCCCGGCACCGGCACGATGCACGTGATCCTCGCCGTCACCGACCACGGTACGCCGCGGCTGACGCGCTACCAGCGCGTGATCGTCAACGTCGTGCCCTGAACCCGCGCCCGTCCGTCCCGTGCTCCGTTCCGGCATTTTCCTCACCCTGCTGCTCGCCCGCGGCGCTGACGCCGCGCCGGCGGAGCTCCGGCGCGACCTCGTCTATGCGGAAGCCGGCGGGGAAACGCTGCGGCTCGACGCCGCCGTGCCGGCGGGCCCGGGGCCGTTCCCGATCGCGATCTTGATCCACGGCGGCGGCTGGACCAGCGGCACCAAGTCCGGCGACATCGCCCCGTGGCTCGAGCCTCTCGCCGCCGCCGGCTTCACCGCCTTCTCGATCGATTACCGCCTCGCGCCCCGGCACCGCTGGCCCGCTTGCCGCGACGACGTCCTCGCCGCGATTCGCTGGGCCAAAACGCACGCCGCCGACTACAAGGCCGACGCCGCCCGCGTCGCGCTCATCGGCTATTCCGCCGGCGGCCATCTCGCGTGCTTTGCCGCGACCGATCCGGCCCCCGGTGTCCGCGTCCAGGCGGTCGTCGGCCTCGCCGCCCTGACCGACTTCGAACAGGAACTTCCGCAACGCGGCCACGTTCTCGGCCGCGCCCAGCAGGGCCTGCTCGCCCGCGGCCCCGAGCTCACGCCGGAGTCACTTGCGCTCCTGCGCGAACTTTCCCCGGTGAATCATCTCCGCGCCGGCCTCCCGCCGTTCTTGCTCGTCCACGGCGACGCCGACCGCTCGGTGCCCCATCTCCAATCCGTCGTCTTCCGGGACAAGCTCCTCGCTCTCGGGGTCCGCTGCGATTTGATCACCCTCGCCGGCGCCCCGCACCGGATGTCCGAGTGGGCAAAGTTCCAAGGCGGCTACGTCGCCCAAACCGTCGCTTGGTTGCGCACCGCCCTCGCCCCCGTACGCCATACCATTCCTTGAACCTGTCCCCGGGGTCGACATCCGCACCTTATTTTCCCATCAGAAATGACCTGAAGTGAGGGAGAAATCCCCGCCGGCTGCTGCTATTCTCGCCCTCCTTCGCTTCGCCTCCGCACCGCTTTCCCCCTCGTCCTATGTCCTCATCCCGCCCCGTCCTCGGGGTCATAATCGGCAACCGCGATTTCTTCCCCGACAAACTCGTCGCCGAAGCCCGGAACGACCTCGTCGCCCTCTTCGCCGAACTCGGCGTCGACGCCGTCATGCTCGACCCGGCCGAGACCAAGCTCGGCGGCGTCGAAACGCACCCGGACGCCCGCAAGTGCGCCGACCTCTTCCGCCGCCACCGCGACCGCATCTCCGGGATTCTCGTCTGCCTACCCAACTTCGGCGACGAAAAGGGCGTCGCCGACACGCTGAAGCTCGCCGGTCTCGGCGTCCCGGTGCTCGTGCAAGGTTACCCGGACGATCTCGACCGCCTCGACGTCATCCGCCGCCGCGACGCCTTCTGCGGCAAGATTTCCGTCTGCAACAATCTCCGCCAAGCCGGCATCGCCTACACCCTCACGACCAAGCACGTCGTCCATCCGCTCGACGCGTCCTTCAAAGCCGACCTCCGCGCCTTCGTCGCCGTCGCCCGCGTCGTGCAGGGCCTGCGCAAGGTGCGCATCGGCGCCGTCGGCGCCCGTCCCGGCGCTTTCAATACGGTGCGCTATTCGGAAAAGATCCTCGAGCGCCACGGCATCAGCGTCACCACCGTCGACCTTTCCGAAATCCTCGGCGCCGCCGCCAAGATCGGCGAGACCGACCAACGCGTCGTTTCCAAAATCGACGAAATCAAAGCCTACGCCAACGCGACCGCCGTCCCTCCCGCCAAATTGCTCCAAATGGCCCGGCTCGGTCTCGTGCTCGACGACTTCGTCGCCGCCCACCACCTCGACGCCACCGCCATCCAATGCTGGACCTCCGTGCAGGCCAACCACGGCTGCAACGTCTGCACCTCGATGAGCATGATGAGCGAAAACTTTCTGCCGAGCGCCTGCGAGGTCGACGTCACCGGCGTGCTCACGATGTATGCCATGCAACTCGCATCCTCCTCGCCGAGCGCCCTCGTCGACTGGAACAACAACTACGGCACCGATCCCGACAAGTGCGTGCTCTTCCACTGCGGCAATTGGGCGAAGTCGTTTCTCCCCGATATCAAGATTCTCAACGCCCCGATCCTCGGTTCCACCCTCGGCGTGGAGAACACCTGGGGCGCCCTCGACGGCCGCACCCCCGCCGCCCCGCTCACCTTCGGCCGCATCACGACCGACGACACCGCCGGCCGCATTCGCACCTACGTCGGCCAGGGCGAATTGACCAACGACGAACTCCGGACCTTCGGCAACCGCGCCGTCGCCCGCGTCCCGAAATTGCAAAAACTCATGCACCACGTCTGCCGCGAAGGCTTCGAGCACCACGTCGTGATGAACGCCTCGCACACCGCCGGCATCCTAGCCGAAGCCTTCGGCCGCTACCTCGGCTGGGAAGTCTACCATCACGAAGCCCCGCAGGACTAACATGCCGACCGACCGCGACCTCGCGCTCAAATCCCTCCGCTACCGCCGCAACATTTTGCGTTGGATCAAGCAGGCCGGCGCCGGCCACACCGGCGGCAGCCTCTCCTGCGTCGATATCCTGAACGTCCTTTATAATCGGATACTCCGGGTGACCCCGGCCACCGCCGCGGATCCGCTCCGCGACCGCTACATCCAGAGCAAGGGCCACTCCGTCGAGGCGCTCTTCGTCGTGCTCGCCGACCGCGGCTTCTTCCCGGAATCCGATCTCGCGACGCTCTGCGGCTACAACTCGCCCTACGTCGGCCACCCCACGCGGCACGTCGCCGGCGTCGAGCAAAACACCGGCGCCCTCGGCCACGGTCTCCCCATCGCCGTCGGCACGGCCCTCGCCGCCAAGCTCGACGGCGCCGCCTTCCGCGCCTTCACGCTCCTCGGCGACGGCGAACTCGCCGAAGGTTCGAATTGGGAAGGCGCCCTCGCCGGCGCCCACTACAAATTGGACAACCTCACCGCCATCATCGACTGCAACACGCTCCAGATCACCGGCCGCACCAAGGACGTGATGAACCACGAACCGCTCGCCGAGAAATGGGCCGCGTTCGGCTGGGCCGTCCGCACCGTCGACGGCCACGACTTCGCCGCCCTCACCGCCGCGTTTGAGAAACCGCTCGAGCCCGGCAAGCCCTCCTGCGTCATCGCGCGCACCACCAAGGGCAAGGGCGTCAGCTTCATGGCCGACGTCGGCAAATGGCATCACGGCGTGCCCAACGACGACGAATTCGCCCGCGCCAACGCCGAACTCGACGCGGCCGTCGCCGCGCTGACCGGAGGTGCCGCATGAGCGCGCCCGCCCCGTCCATGTATTCCCCGGCGGCCAAAGCCGTCGCCGAAAAACTCGGCCTGAAAATGGGCCGCGCCAATCTCGAGGAATTCGCCGACACCCTCCTCGCCCTCGCCAAGACCGACCGCAATATCCTCGCCGTCACCAGCGACTCCCGCGGTTCCGGCAAGCTCGGTCCCTTCGGCCAGGCCCTCCCGCAACAGATCGTCGAGGTCGGCATCGCGGAACAGAATCTCGTCGGCATCGCCGCCGGCCTCGGCTCCTGCGGCAAGAATGTCTTCGCCGTTTCCCCGGCCTGTTTCCTCACCGCGCGTTCGCTCGAGCAGATCAAGAACGACATCTGCTATTCCGACCACCCGGTGACCCTCGTCGGCATCAGCGCCGGCGTCAGCTACGGCGCCCTCGGCACCACGCACCATTCGCTCCACGACTTCGCCGTCCTGCGCGCGATCAACAACCTCACGGTCGTCGCCCCCGCCGACAACTTCGAGGCCCGCGAAGCCGTCCGCGCCGCCGCCGCCGCGACGAGCCCCGTCTACCTCCGCTTCGGCAAGGCCCCGCTCTACTCGCTGCCCGGCGCCGAGACCGCGCCCTTCGCCTTCGGCGCCGCGCGCACGCTGCGCGCGGGCCGCGATGTCGCCTTCCTCGCCACCGGCGAAACGGTCGTGCACGCCCTGCTCGCCGCCGCGCATCTCGAGGCGACCACCGGTCTCGCCTGCCGCGTCGTCAGTTTCCCCACCGTCAAGCCGCTCGACACCGCCGCGGTGCTCGCCGCCGCCCGCGAATGCCGCGCCGTCGTCACCGCCGAGGAACACCTGGTCGCGGGCGGTTTCGGCGAGGCCGTCGCCGGCGTCATCGCTCAGGCCGGCATCGGCACGCGCTTCCGCATCGTCGGGATCCCCGACGAATATACGGTGACGGGCAGCCAGGCGGATATCTTCCGCCACTACGGTCTGACGATGGAGGGGCTGGCCGCGACAGCGTCCGCCCTGCTCGCGCGTCCCTGAACCATGGCGTTGTTCCTCGCCCTCGACCAAAGCACCTCGGCGACGAAGGCCCTCCTCTTCGACGCCGAAGGCCGCGCGCTCGACCGCGAAGCCCGCGAGCACCGCCAGCACTACCCGCAACCCGGCTGGGTCGAGCACGACGCCGAGGAAATCTGGCAAAACACGCTCGCCGTCCTCTCCGCGCTGCTCGCGCGCCATCCCGACCGGCGCCACGAAATCGTTTCCCTCAGCCTGACCAACCAGCGCGAAACGATCGTCGTTTTCGATCGCGCCAGCGGCCGGCCGCTGCACCGCGCCATCGTCTGGCAATGCCGCCGCGGCGATCCGTTCTGCGCCGGCCACGCCGCCGCCGGCCGCGAACCGCTCGTGCACGCCCGCACCGGCCTGAAACTCGACGCCTATTTCTCCGCCTCGAAACTGCAGTGGCTGGTCCGGGAGTATCCCGATTTGCGCGCCCGTCTCGCCGATGGCTCCGCGCTGATCGGCACCATCGACACCTATCTCGTCTATCGGCTCACCGCCGGCCGCGTCTTCGCCACCGACCACACCAACGCCAGCCGCACGCTCCTCTTCGACATTTCGCGGCTCCGCTGGGACGAAGAGCTCTGCGCCCTCTGGGAAGTCCCGCAGCGCGCCCTGCCCGAGGTCCGCGAGAGCTCGGCCGCCTTCGGCGCAACCACGCTCGGCGACGTCCTCTCCGAACCGCTGCCGATCCGCGGGGTGATCGGCGATTCGCAGGCCTCGCTGCTCGCCCAGCGCTGCTTCGCCCCCGGCGCCGCCAAGGTGACCTTCGGCACCGGCTCTTCCCTGCTGCTCAACCTCGGCAACACGCCGCGCTTCTCCGCCCACGGCGTGCTGACCGCGCTTGCCTGGGTCCACGGCGGCGCGCCGACCTATGCCTTCGAAGGCATCGTCATTTCCTCGGCTTCGACGTTGGCTTGGCTTCGCGACCAACTCGGTCTTGCCGCCGATGTCGGCACCCTCGAGCGGCTCGCGCAGGAAGTCCCGGACAACGGCGGCGTCTACCTTGTGCCGGCCTTCGCCGGCCTCGGCTTGCCGCACTGGCGTCCGGAAGCGCGCGCGCTGCTGACGGGCCTCAGCAGCCACAGCGACCGCCGCCACGTTGCCCGCGCCGGTTTCGAATCCATCGCCTACCAGATCCGCGAGGCCCTCGACGCGATGCGCGCGGAAGCCGGCGTGCCCCTCGGCACCCTGCACGCCGACGGCGGCCCCACCGCGAGCCGCTTTCTCATGCAGTTCACCGCCGATCTCGTCGGCGCGGAGCTGCGCGTCGCGGCGATGGCGGACTGCTCGCCCCTCGGCGCCGTGTTCGCCGCCCAATTGGGCCTGGGCCTGCGCCGCAGCTTCGCCGACTTCGGGACTTCGGCGTCTCCGGAAACCAGGTACACGCCGACGATGCCCGCGGAAACCTCCGCCCGGCTCTACCGCGGCTGGCGGGCCGCCGTGCGGCAGGCGCTGGTGCCGCCGCCGGCACCCTGACCCGGCGAAGATACGCACGGGGCCGCAGCACCGGCCGCCGCTCAACGCCGCGGAATCGGGTCGCCGCGCCGGACGGTCTTGCCCTCCCAGACGGCTTCGTCGGTCGCGGGATCGTAGGTGAGAACGCGGTTGGCGCTGTTGGGCGCCGGCGGCCGGTCGATCGTCGGCAGCCAACGGCGGTGCTCGGCGAGCACCGCGGCGTGCTCCGGCTTGAGGGCGAGGTTGTGCCATTCGTGGACATCGCTCGCGTGGTCGTAAAGTTCCTCGGTGCCGTCGGCGTAGCGGACATAGCGCCAGCGTTCGCTGCGGATGCCGTGGTTGCCCCGGTTGTGGCTGGTGATCGCGGGCCGCGCCCTGGGGGTTTTCGCATCCCGCAATTGCGGCACGAGACTCAGGCCTTCGAGATCGGTCCGCGGGGCGAGTCCGCAGAGTTCGACGAGCGTCGGATAGAGATCGAGCAACTCGGCGGGTTGCGTGCTCCGGCCGCCCGGCGTGATGCCGGGACCGGCAAAGATCAACGGCACCCGCGTGCCGTCGTCCCAGAGCGTGTTCTTGCCGGTGATCGCCTTTTCGCCGAGATGCCAACCGTGGTCGCCCCAGACCACGACGACCGTGTTCTCCGCGAGGCCGGCCTCTTCGAGCGCCTGCATCACGCGGCCGATCTGCGCATCGACGCCTTGCGCGGCGACGTGTCCCGATTGCGAACTTGCACTTCCCTGGGACGCCCGCTCCCGTCGTCTTTTTGTAACCTAAACGTAACCCAAGATCATGGCAGTCGGCATCCTTTCTCCCCTCGGCAGCCTCGGAATGTTTCTCTTCGGCATGAAGATCATGTCGGAAGCGCTCCAGCGCCTTTCCGGCGAGCGGCTGCGGGCAATCATGCGCGCGGTGGCCAGCAATCGTTTCGCCGGAGTATTCACCGGCTGCCTGGTCACGAGCATCATCCAGTCTTCCTCGGCCACGACCGTGATGATCGTGAGCTTCGTGAACGCGCAGCTCCTCCGGCTCAACGAGGCCATCGGCCTGATCATGGGCGCCAACATCGGCACGACCACCACCTTCTGGCTCGTCTCCTACTTCGGCTTCAAGTTCAGCATCTCGGCGATCGCTCTGCCCTTGATGGGACTGGCCCTGCCGATGATTTTCCTGCGCCGCGCATTTTGGCGCGATCTCGGGGAATTTCTGATGGGCTTCGGCCTGCTGTTCCTCGGGTTGATGTTCCTCAAGGACTCGGTGCCCGACATCAAGAGCAACCCCGAGGTGCTGGCGTTCATTCAAGGCTACTCGGGCAGCGGGTTGGGTTCCATCCTGCTCTTCCTCGTCTTCGGCACGGTCCTCACGGTCATCGTCCAATCCTCGTCCGTCGCCGGCGCGATCACGCTCACCATGGCCTACAAGGGTTGGATCGACTTTCCCACGGCCTGCACGATCACGTTGGGCGAAAACATCGGCACCACCATCACCGCCAATCTCGCCGCGATCGGCGGCAACGTGGAAGCCAAGCGCGCCGCGCGCGTCCACTTCCTCTTCAACATCCTCGGCGTGGTCTGGGCGGTCGCGCTCTTCAGCCAGTTCACCGGCTTCATCGAATGGCTCATGCCCGGCAACGCGACCGACAAGACGCACCTGCCGCTCCACATGGCGGCCTTTCACTCCTCCTTCAACATCCTCAACACCGCGATCCTCATCTGGTTCGTGCCCCAGCTCGCGCAGCTCTCCAGCCGCATGGTGCGCTTGCCTCCTCCCGGCGAAAAGGACCGCGACCATGTCGGCTACGAGTCGCCGCTCGTGCCGCACACCGGAGAATTGGATTTCGCGGAGGCCGAGCGCAACGTCGTGCGCGTCGGCACCCTCAGCCGGGAGTTGCTCGAGGGCTTCGGCCAAATCTTCGACGCGGACGGTTCCGATCTGCCCGCCCTGGATAAACAGCTCGCCGAGTTGAAGCTGCTGGAAAAGGAGAGCGACCGCCGCGTCGTGACCACGACCCAGCACTTGCTGGCGTGCGCCGCCGGCGGCGTGAGCGAGGCGACCCGCGTGCGCGCGACCACTCATTTGCGCGTGGTCGCCGAGTTGGAGGATATCTGCGACTGCGGCTATCGCCTTGCCGTGCTCGCCGAGCGCAAACACCGCAAACAGCGCGTGCTTCCGCCCAAAACCCGCGAGGACATCCGCAACTTCACCCAGCTGGTGCTCCAGTTCATGGAGTTCTACAATGCGCGCTTGTTGACCGGCGTGACCGCCGCCGACATGGAGCCGGCCTACCAGCTGGAAAACCTGATCGATGCCTTCCGCAAAAAGCTGCGCCGCGAGTCCATCCAGCGGATTCAAGACGGCGCCGACAAGCTGAAGGCCGAGATGCTCTACATCGATATCGTCAACACGCTGGAACGCGTCGGCGACCATGCCCTGAACGTCCTCAAGGCGCTGCGCCACGGCTACGATTCGCCGTTGCCCCCGTCGGTCGACCATTGATCCGGCCGAAGGACGCCGAGGGGCCGCCGCCTGCCCCGCCGCTCAACGCAACGGAATCGGGTCGCCGCGCCGCACGGTCTTGCCTTCCCAGACGGCTTCGTCGGTCGCGGGATCGTAGGTCAGGACGCGGTTGGCGCTGTTCGGCGCCGGCGGCCGGTCGATCGTCGGCAGCCAGCGGCGGTGCTCGGCGAGCACCGCGGCGTGCTCCGGCTGGAGGGCGAGGTTGTGCCATTCGTGGACATCGCTCGCGTGGTCGTAGAGTTCCTCGGTGCCGTCGGCGTAGCGGACATAGCGCCAGCGTTCGCTGCGGATGCCGTGGTTGCCCCGGTTGTGGCTGGTGATCGCGGGCCGCGCCCTGGGAGTTTTTGCATCCCGCAACTGCGGCACGAGACTCAAACCTTCGAGATCGGTCCGCGGGGCGAGTCCGCAGAGTTCGACGAGCGTCGGATAGAGATCGAGCAACTCGGCGGGCTGCGTGCTGCGGCCGCCCGCGGCGATGCCGGGACCGGCAAAGATCAACGGCACCCGCGTGCCGTCGTCCCAGAGCGTGTTCTTGCCGGTGATCGCCTTTTCGCCGAGGTGCCAACCGTGGTCGCCCCACACCACGACGACCGTGTTCTCCGCGAGGCCGGCCTCTTCGAGCGCCTGCATCACGCGGCCGATCTGCGCATCGACGAAACTCGTGGCCGCGAGGTAGCTGCGGACCAAGTTGCGCCACTGCTTGCGTTCCTGCACCCAATCGAGCCGCGGCTCGGGCAGGTTCCAATGCAGGTACCACGAAAACCGCGGCGTATCCGCGCGGTCGTCGGCTTTCACCGCGGGCAAGAGGCTGTCGTCGTCGGGATACAGGTCGGCCCACTTCTGCGTCACGTAGATCGGCACGTGCGGCAGGAAGAAACCGGCCGCGAGGAAGAAGGGCTGATCCTTCGGCGCCTGCCGGATCTGTTCCACCGCCCAGCTCGCGACCTGATAGTCGCCCTTGTCCTCGTCGCGGTGCGGGAAGACGCCCCAATCCATCAGCGGGTTGTTGCCCATCGGGGTGTCGCCGATGAGTTTGGCCGGGGGCCGCGCGCCGACGCCGCCGGCCGAGCCGATGACGTCGAACTCCGGCTTCGCCGCGGCGGCTTTGCCGTCCTTCGCCTTGCCGCGGCCGCCGGCACCGGCGCCGCCGTGGTAGATTTTCCCGGTCGCGAGCGTGCGGTAGCCGTGGGCCTTGAAATGCTGCGGCAGCGCGACGCGGTCGCGCCATTCCGGCAAGGTGCGGAACCACGGCGCCAGGCCGTAGATTCCCGTGGTGGTCGGACGCAGGCCGAGCATGAGGCTCGTGCGCGACGGGTTGCAGAGCGGGGCCTGGCAATGCGCGTTGAGCATCGCCGTGCCGCGCGCGGCCAAGCGGTCGAGGTGCGGCGTTTTTGCGAGCGGATGGCCGCCGAAGGCGCCGATCCAGTCGTTCTGGTCGTCGATGGCGATGAACACGACGTTGGGCCGCGCGGCGCCGGCGGCGCAGACCGGGCCGGCCGCCAGCAGAAAGAGACAGAAGGCAAAGGAACGCATGGGAACGGGGTGAAGCTGGTGAAACCGACCGCGACGCGAAACGCAATCCGCCGCCGCGGCGACGGCACGGGCGGAGACGTTCAAAACGTGCCCTTGACGCCTATCGTCCAAAGGGAACCGAAGTCGATCTGGTTGCGGAAACGCGCGGGCGCGGGCGTGAGCGCGTTGTAAATCCGCGTCTCCTCGGGCTCGGCGGTGAGGTTGCGCATGCTGGCGAAGACAGCGTAGCGCTTCGCGAACGTGTACTCGGCCTGGGCGTCGAGCGTGACGCGGCGCGGGATCCAGGTGAAATTGTCCGCCGGCAGGCCGGCGCCCGTCACGGCCGCGCCCTGGCGCGCGCTGCGGTAGTTCCAATTGCCGCGCACGCTGAAGCGCTCGCGCGTGAAGCTCAGGCCCCAGCTGCCGCTGCGCGGGAAAAAATTGAAACCGGAGTTGCCCACCGTCGCGCCGGTGCGGCGCTGCGTGGAGACATTGCCGAAGACCTGGAACCCGCGGGCCCAGGCCGGGAGAAACGCGAGGGCCTGCTTGTAGTTCAGGCTCGAGCCTTCCATGCGGACGGTGCCGGGGACGTTGTACTGTGTCTCGACGTCGAACTTGCCGTAGAGGTCCGGATCGAGGTCGTAGAGCGCGAGAAAGGCGGGCGTCGCGGCGGCGCGCGTGCCGCCGAAGAAATTCGTGAAGTCGCGGCGGAACGCGTTGAGCGAAAGTTGGCCGACGCCGGCGAAATAGTACTCGAGACGCACGTTGATCGTGTCGGCGCTCCAGGCCTTGATGCCGACGTTGCTCACGATGATCCGGCTCGCCGGCGACGGGATGGATTCCGGATCCGGCAACGTGACGCCGCCGGCGTACTGGTTGAAGTCGGGGCGGCCGACGGAGCGGTAGATGGCGGCGCGGGCGACGAGATTGTCGCGGAGGTTGAAGCTGGCGTTGAGGCTCGGGAACAGGCGCAGGTACTCCTTCTCCGCGCGGGTGCCCCGCTCGATGAACGTGAGGCGCGAGTACTCGAACGAGTTCGTGTTCGGCACGATAGGCACGCGCTGGCCCGCGGCGTTGGTTTGGAAGTTGCGCGCGGGGTCGGTGAGCGGACCCTCGGCTTCGATGTTGGTCTGCTCGGCGCGCAGGCCGCCGACGAGTCTGAGCCGGCGGGAAAAGAAATGGACATCGCCGCGCAGGTAGGCGCCCGAGATCGTTTCCTCGGCGCGTTTCGAGGAGCTGACGACGGAACGGTAGTCGTTGTTCGCGTTCAGGCTGAACTGCGCGGGATTGGCGACATAGTGCTGCCACACGACCGCGTTGCCGATGCCTTGGATCGGCGGCAGCCCGAACACGCCGCGGCGCGCCGAGTAGACGGGATCGAAAAACGGCGCGGCGCTCTCCGCCGTGGCGGCGTTGCCGTCCGCGCCGAGAAAGGTCCACGCCGAATTGCGGTTGCGGTTGTCGCGGACCGCCTGGCGGACATGGAAGCCGGTCTTCAACCGGAGCGGGATGCGGCCGTAGAAATCGCGCGCGAGGTTGCCGTAGGCGGTGCGCCGGACGTCGGCGGTGTTGTTCTGGATCGCGTTGGCGGCGTCCAGCGTCTTGCCGGTGATCGCGTAGGGATCGACGACGGCGCCGGTGGCGGCGTCGGTCACGGTGATGCGGTCGGGCCGCACGTCCTGCATGCCGTCGAAGGCGATGGTGAGGTTCCGCCGCGCGCCGGTGGTGCTGAAGAAGAGGCCTTTGTCGATGTCGCGGTTGCGGTTGGTCGAGGTCGAGTAGCCCAGCCCGACGTCGCCCTTCCAGACCGGGCCGCTGTGCCGCCACACCACCGTGGGCGTGTGGGTGCGGTGGTGGCGGTCCCGCACGAGATTGCTCATCTGCAGGACTCCCTGGCCCGGCGCGCTGCGGGTCGACTGCACGCTGAAATCGCCCGGCAGCACGCGGTTCAGCGTGAACGCGAGCACCTGGTTCGAGGCGTAGAGATGGAAGTAGGAGAATTGGTAGCCGAGCGAAACCTGGTCGTAGCGGGAAACCTTGAAGTCGACCGTGGCGCCGAGGGAATTGCGGGTCGTGACCTTGGTGCCGTCGCGGTAGGTGAAGCCCGTGAGGTACGGCCGGTCCGGCGTGGTCGCCGGGAAATTGCCGCCCGTCGCCGCGCTCGCGCCGCGCCACACGGTCTGCGTCATGGGCTCCGGCGAAAAGTTGGTCGCCGAACCGCCCGAGAGCGTGAAACCGAAACGCTTGCTCACCGGCGCGACATACGAGAAATCGAAACCGGGATCGACTTTGCGCGACGGCGCGAGCCGCGGGCCGGGCGTCTTTTTGAAATCGTGCTCGCCGCTCCGCATGATGAGGAAGGCGCTGGCGTTGAGCACGGGCCGGGCGCGCTCGAAGGCGGAACGCGGCACCATGTTGACGGTGCCGGCGAGGGCGTCGCCCATCGATTCCGGCGTGGGCGAATACTCGACCTCGATGCGCGAGAGATTGTTGATCGACACCATGTCCATCGCGACAGAGCGCCCGGTGTTGGTGTCGCCGACGCCGGCGCTCGCGAGGCTGAAGCCGCCGACCGTGATGGGCACGTTGGCGGAGGGCACGCCGTTGATCGAGACGGAGCGGGCGTTGCCGCCGGCATCCTCGACCGTGATGCCGGGAAGGAACTTGAGGAAATCGGCGGCGTTGCCCTCGGCGACGAAGCCGAATTCGTCGGTCGAGAGCACGTTCTTGATGTTGGGCGCGAAGCGCTGCTCGTTGATCGCGAGCGCGGACGCGGACATCTCCTTCGAGGTCGCGACGACGAAGGCGTCGAGCTGCACGGTCCCGGCCTCTCCCGGCCGCGCGCCCAGCGTTAGATTGAGCTGCGCCGTCTGCCCCGGCGCGACGGATACCGCGGCCGTCTGCCGGGCAAGTCCGGTGTAAAAGGCGGCGACGCGCGCGGATCCGGCGGGCACGCCGGAGAAACGGTAGTTGCCGCCCTCGTCGGTGAAGGTCTCGAGCGTCGTGCCCTCGACGGTCAGGCGCGCGCGCTCGACGTAGGCGCCGCTGGCGGCGTTGACCACGCGGCCTTCGATCGAGCCGGTCGGAACGCCGTCGGCGGCGTGGCCGGAAGGAGCCGGGGTGAGCGCGACGGCCAGCCAGGCGCCGAGCAACCGGAGGGGATTTTTGCTTTTCATGGGGGTATCGGTTTCGACGGGGGAGCGGGGTGAAGGGGAAGTTCCGGGCGGGGCGGCGGCGCGGCCGTTCGGGTCGGGTTGGCGCACGATCCGCCACACGCCGGAGCGCGCGCCCAGCGCGGCGGTCAACGGGGTGCCGGCGAGCAGACGCGCGATCGCCAGCGAGGGCGCCATCCGGCCGCGGACGGCGTTGGTGGTCACGCCCGCGGCGGCTTCGCTGGCGAACAGCACCTCGAGCCCCGACTGCGCCGCGAATTGCCGCAACGCCGTCTCCGCCGCCGTGGCGGGGATGTCGAAGGCGCAGGGCGCGTCAGCCGTCCCGGCCGCGCGGCCGGCCAAGGCGGCGCAGAGCGCGAAAACCAAAAGGCGGACGGAGGGACGGGAGGGAGACCGCATTCCGGGGGTAATGGGGATTCGGTCGCATCAGGCGAAGCACGATCGTGTTGCCCTGAACGGCGTCCGAAGGCGCGGAATCCCCACACGAAAAACGGAAAATCTTCCGCACCCGAAATTCCCCTCGCCTCACCCCGTCCCGCCGCGGCACGGTTTGCGCCGTTACCCCCGCCCCCTTGAGCCTGCCTCCCACAGGTCCGGACCACCTGGCCGTTTCCGACTCGGCCCGCTGGTTTTCCGAAGAAGCCCAGCCGCACGGTCCCGCGCTGAAGGACTACATCCGCCGCGCCTTCCCGAGCCTCCGCGACGTCGACGATGTCGTGCAGGAATCCTACCTGCGGCTCTGGCGCCGGCATGCCGAGGAACCGATTCGCTCCGCCCGCGCCTTCCTGTTCTCCGTCGCGCAGCGCATCGCGATCGACGGCCTGCGCCGCCGGCGGCGTTCACCCATCGACAGCTTTGCGTCGCTGGCCGAGCTGAACATCGCCGACGACACCCCCGCCGCGCCGGAGCAACTCGGCGAGGACGAGAAAATCGCGCTGCTCGTCGCCGCCATCGACGCCCTGCCCGCCCGCTGCCGCGAAGTCGTGGTGCTCCGCAAACTGCACTTGCTCTCGCAACGGGAAACGGCCGCCCGGCTCGGTATCTCCGAAAAGGGCGTCGAGAACCAACTCGCCCGGGGCCTCGAACGCTGCCGCCTCTGGCTCCGGCACCGCGACGCCGAACACCATTTCCGGCATGCGCCCTGATTCCTCCAACGGCAAGATGGCCGCAGCCGCCGCCCGCTGGGTGGCGCACCGGGCCGCCGGACTGGACGCCGCCGGGAAAGCCGAGTTGCAGGCGTGGCTGCGCGCGGATCCGCGCCACGCCCCCGCCCTCGCCGCCGCCGATCCCGCCGCGTCCGCACTCGATTGGCCTTTGCACACCGGCACCCTCGACCGCGTGCTCGCCGGTCTGGCCGAGCGCGCCGCACAGCGCCGGATCCGCCGGCGACGCTGGGCCCGCGCCGGCGCCGTCGCCGCGCTGCTGGCCGTCGGCGCCTTCTTCGCGCTCCCGCCGTCGGCCGAACCGACGCGGGCACCGGCCGGCGCACTCGTCGTCCACGGCCCGGAGTTGCGCACGTTGCCCGACGGTTCGGTCGTGGAACTGAAGGGCGACGCCGATCTGCGGATCGCGTTCACCGCGGAAGCGCGCCGGATCGAACTCCGGCGCGGCACGGCCCACTTCACCGTGCGCAAAGATCCGGCGCGGCCGTTTCTCGTCACCGCCGGCGGCGTCACCGCCCGGGCCGTCGGCACGGCGTTTCTCGTCGGCATCGAAGCCGGCCAGGTCGCCCTGGTCGTCACCGCAGGCCGCGTCGCGCTCGACCGTTCCGCCCCCGCCGATTCCGGCGCCGCCGCGCCGGAGACCCTCGCCTTGGTCCAAGCCGGCGAATCGATCGCGGTCCTCGCTTCCGCCGGCGGCGCGCCGCGCCTCGCCGCGCTGCCGGCCGCCGTGCAGCAGCAGCGCCTGGCGTGGCGCACGCCCCGCCTCGAGTTTCACGGCACCCCGCTGGGCGAAATCGTCGCCGTGCTGAACCGCCACAACCGCGCGCAGCTCGTGCTCGGCGACCGCGATCTCGCTGACTTGAAACTCAGCGGCACGCTCAGCGCGGACCGCGTCGATGCGCTGCTCGAAATGCTCGATGCCGATTTCGGCGTCGGCGCCGAGACCACCGGCGAAACGATCGGCCTCCGCCGCCGCAACCGCTGAGCCCCGCCGGGCAGCCGCAAGCGCCAGCGAGGGGAAATCGGCCGCAGGATCCTCGCTCAGGGCAGTTCCACCAACTTCACCTGCGCCGCGAATTCGCGGTCGGGCGAGAGGCGCGGCTTGAGGCCGCTCGCCGTGGTGAGGTTTCGCACCGTGATTTTCTCGGTCAGACGGTAGGGAAACGGCCGCGCCGTCGCCGCCGGTTTCGCGCCGTTCGGATCCGTGAACAGAAACGGCCCCCGATAGTCTTTCGGGTGCTTGGTGTCGTCGATGTGCAGGCCGTCGATCTCGATCTCCGTCGGCATGAAACAGGGGTAGCCAAAGTCGTGCTCGCCGTCGTTGTTGGCGTTGAGCAAATGCGGCTGCACCGGGGCGCCGCAGCCGGGAATCCAGCGGCTGTTGCGGATCACGATGCGGCCTTCCCAGGTGCTGCCATAGTCGCTGCGCAACGACACGAAGGCGCGGCCGTTCAAGGTCGAATTCTCGATCGTCAGCACGCCGCGCCCGATCGCGTTCAAGCCGGCGTGGCCCAGCGTCGTGCCGCGGATCGTGTACGTGCCGGAAACGCCCTGGTGCGTGTCCATGCGCGACAAGACGCAGTTCTCGAGGAGAATGTTTTTGCAGAAGTTCGTCCCGATCACGCCCCAGCGCGTGGGGTCGCAGATGTTTTCCATCCGGACGCCGCTCAACGTGAGGTTCACGACGGCGTCCGCCGTCAGGTCGTACGTGCCCATCGTCACCGGTTTGCCGGCGGAACCGATGGTCGTGTAGGTCTTGTGGCCGGTCACGAAGCAATCGCGCAACACGACGTTGGCGCAGCGGGAAACGGACAGGAA
>NEUS01000061.1 GCA_002288455.1 Opitutia bacterium Tous-C1TDCM | reverse complement strand
GTCCGCGTCAGCTTCGTCATGCACCCAAGGGACAGAAAACTCGTCTGTTGGCTCATCCCTTACCTCACCACTTTTCGTGCCGACTTCCGGCGCGGAGGGGACGTTTTTCAGAGGCTCCTTAAGGCAGGAGGCGGACGGGGTTGTAGTCGGTGCGGTCGACGATGCTGGCGGGCCAATCGCGGACGGCGGGATGGAGGAGGAAGCGGTTGCGCGCGAAGGAGAGGGGGATGACGGGGCATTCCGCGATGAGGCGGGCCTCGGCCTGCTGGAGGAGATGGAGGCGGGCGACGGGATCGAGTTCGCGGGCGGATTGGGCGACGAGCATGTCGTAGGCGGGGTCGGACCAATTCGTGAAATTCCAACCGCTCTGAGTCGTGAAGAGATCGAGGTAGGTGGAGGCGTCGGGGTAGTCGGCGTTCCAACCGCCGATGGCGAGGTCGTAGTCCTTTTGTTGCATGACGCTCCAGTGGGTGCGCGATTCGCTTTCGAGAATAGCGATTTCGACGCCGAGGCGGACGCGCCACGTTTCCTGGATCGCTTCGGCGAGTTCGCGGCCGCCGCCGGAGGCGCGGCGGAGGGTGAGCTTGGGGAAACCGCGGCCCGCGGGATAGCCGGCGAGGGCGAGGAAATCGCGGGCGAGGTCGGCGTTTTCCTCGAGGCGGACGGCGGGGGAGTAGCCGGGCATACCGTCGGGGACGACCTGGAACGCGGGGGCTTCGGTGGCGGTGAGGACTTGCCGGCAGATGACGGTGCGGTCGAGGGCGAGGGCGAGGGCGCGGCGGACGCGGGGATCGCGGAGGGCGGGGCGCGCGGTGTTGAGATTGATGAAACGGGAATTGAGCAGCGGCATGATGCGCAGCGGGCCGTCTTGGTCGGCGACGTAGGTGAGGATGCGGGAAACGGGCACGGAGGCCGTGACGTGGAGTTGGCCGGCGCGGAAGGCGCGTTCCTCGGTGTCGACGCTGTCGATGGGATAGAGGTGGAGCGCGTTGAGGCGGATGGCGGCGGCGTTCCAGTAGGTCGGGGATTTGGCGGCGACGATGCGCTCGTTGGGATTCCATTCCTGGAGGACGAAGGGGCCGTTGCCGACGAGGCGGCCGGGGCGGGTCCAGCCGGTGCCGCGTTGGTCGGATTTCCCGAACTTCAAGATGGTCGCGGGATGGACGGGGAACCAGACGGGGTTGCCGGAGACGAGGGCGAGGAAGTAGGGCGTGGGCTGGGCGAGGGTGACGACAACGGTGCGGGGATCGGGGGCGGAGAAGCCGACTTGGGAGAAGTCGGCGAGTTTGCCGGCGGCGAAAGCGGCGGCGCCGCGGACGGGATTGAAGAGGAGGGTGTACTGCGAGCCGAGGGCGGGGGAGAGGGCGCGGCGGAAGGAGAAAAGGAAATCGGCGGACGTGACGGGATCGCCGTTGGACCACTTGGCGTCGGCGCGGAGTTTGAAGGTGTAGACGAGACCGTCGGCGGAGGCGGACCAGGATTCGGCCACGCCGGGGAGCGGGGCGCCGGTGGCGGGATCGCTGCGGGTGAGGCCTTCGAAGAGGGCGTGGATGACGCGGAAGTCGGGCGGGGCGTTGATGACGTGCGGGTCGAGTTCGCTGGGTTCGCCGCTGAGGCCGGCGTGCAAGATGCCGGCGCGCGCGGCGGTGACGGCGACGGGTTCGCGTTTGGCGCAGCCGGAAAGCAAAACGGCGGCGCAAACGGGGAGGGCCGCAAGGAAGCGCAGAAGGCGCAAAAAGGGAGAAGAGGAAGAAGCGGGAAATTCCACGCGAAGAGTGAAGGACGGGGAAAGATTACGGCGGGGCGAGGTGGACGCCGGTGAGAAGCGGGGACCAGAGACCGTCTTCCTGCCAGCCGCGGACGCGCGGGGACATGAGCCAGACCTTGGTGTTGAAGTAGAGGGGAATGACGGCGGCGGATTCGAGCAGGAGCTGTTCGGCGGCGGCGAAATCGCCGCGGGCGAGGGCGGCGTCGAAGGCGGGGTCGCGCCACTGCGGGTAGTTTTCCGGGGCGCCGGAAACGAAGTCGGCGAGCAGATTGGCGGGATCGGCGAGATCGGGAATGGCGGTGATGAAACCGAGATCGAAATCGCCGGCGGCGAGGGCGGCGAGGTGGACCTTGGCGTCGCGGGTGGCGAGGGCGACTTCGAGGCCGAGTTCCTGTTTCCAAACGGCCTGGATGGCTTCGAGCAAAGGCAGTTGGGAAGCGGACCACGCGGTGAGTTCGAGTTTTGGCAGGGACTTCGGGTCGACGCCGGCGGCCTGGAGCAAGGCGCGGGCGGCGGCCGGATCGGCGGCGGGCAATGCAGGACCGGGGCCGGCGGGGGCGAGGGCGGGCGGGAGGAAGCGCGGGGCGGCGGATTGGCTCCGGCGGAAAACGAGATCGACGAGCCGGGCGCGATCGAGGGCGAGGAGGAGGGCGCGGCGGACGCGGACATCGCGGAGGGCGGGGCGCCGGGTGTTGAGGACGAGGTAGCGCGTTTCCATCATCGGGGCGCGGTGGAGTTCGGCGGGGCGCTCGCGGGCGTAGACTTCGGTTTTGGCGAGGGGGACGGCGAGGGTGACGTCGACCTGGCCGGCGCGGTAGGCCTGTTCCTCGGTGTTGCCGCTGTCGAAGCGGAGGAAGTGGAGTTCGTCGAGACGGAGGGCGGCGGCGCCGTGCCAGTGCGGGTTGCGGCGGAGGACGAGGCGCTGCTGGGCGCGCCATTCGGCGAGGACGAAGGGACCGTTGCCGACGAAGTTTTCCGGCGCGGTCCAGCGGCGGCCGAATTTTTCCACGGTCGGGGAATGCACCGGGAGCCAGGGGCCGCTGGCGACGACGTAGGCGAAGCGCGGGACGGGTTGCGCGAGGACGACGACGAGGGTGTGCGCATCCACGGCGCGGATACCGACGGCGGCGAAGTCCTTGATTTCGCCGGCGAGGAAGGCGCGGGCGTTTTTGAGATCGAAGAAAACGCCGGCCTTGGGGGCGGCGACGGCGGGCGAGAGTTGGCGGCGGGCGGAGGCGACGAAGTCGGCGGCGGTGACGGGATCGCCGTTGGACCAACGCGCATCGCGACGGAGATGGAAGGTGTGGGTGAGGCCGTCGGCGGAAATCTCGTGGCGGGTCGCGACGCCGGGGCGGGGGGCGGCGCCGTCGGGGGCGGGCACGAGCAGGCCTTCGAGCAAATTGCGCAGGAGGGCGAATTCGTCGGGCAAAGTGACGCGGGCGGGATCGAGATCGGCGGGTTCGTTGCGCTGGCTGATGCGGAGCAATTGCGGCGCGGCGGCGGCGGCCGCGGAAGGCGTTTCCCGTTTCGCGCAACCGCCGAGCAAGGGCGCGAGCATCGCGCAGAGAACGAGAAACCGGAGCATCACGGGAGCGGAACAAAGGCGCACGGCCGGGTCCGGGCGGTTGAACGTTGAAAGGTGAAAGTTGAAAGACCGATCTGCCGACGGGCCGAGCGGAGACTTAAGCCACGGAGTGAGCGGCAGCCTGGCGGCGGCGCTTTCGGCCCTGAACCCAGTGACCTCGGCTGCATGGGTTCCGCTCAGGGCTCGAGCCACACGTGTTTGTACGGGTGGTGGTCGAGAAGGGTGGGGTTCCAGCCTTTGACCGCGGGGTGTTTGAGGAAGGTGTGCGTGAACCAGTAGATCGGGATGATCGGGGCCTGTTCGAGCAGGAGGGCTTCGGCTTTCTGAAAGAGGGCGAAGCGGGCGGCGGGATCGGCGGTGCGGGCGGCGGCGAAGAGGGCGGCGTCGTAGTCGGGCTGGCCCCAGCCGGTGTAGTTGTTGCCGCTGTCGGTGCGGAAGATGTCGAGGAAGGTCGAGGGATCGATGTAGTCGCCGATCCAATTGGAGCGGAGGACCTGGTAGTCGCCGGCGCGGCGGGAGGCGAGGACGACCTTCTGTTCCTGATTCACGAGGCGGGCATCGACGCCGAGTTCGCGGCGCCACATTTCCTGCACGGCTTCGGCGACGAGTTTGTGATTCTCGGAGGTGTTGAAGAGAATCTCGACGGGCGGGAGACCTTTGCCGCCTTCGAAGCCGGCCGCTTTCAGCAATTGGCGGGCGGCGGCGAAATCGGTCGGGACCTTGGCGGCGGGCGTGTAGCCGGCGGTGCCGGGGGGCGTGTAGGCGGTGGCGGGTTGTTCGCCGCCTTTGAGGATTTTCGCGGCGATGACCTGGCGGTCGACGCCGAGGGCGAGGGCGCGGCGGATGCGGACATCGGTGAAAGGAGCGCGCCGCGTGTTGAAGCGGTAGAAATAGGAACCGAGGTACGGGTCGGAGCGGATGAGCTGCGGGGAATCGCGGCGGTAGGCTTCGATCTTGGAGATCGGGACGGTCTCGGTGAGGTGGAGTTGGCCGGCGCGGAACATGCGTTCCTCGGCATCGACGCTTTCAACGGGGTAGAAGTGGACGGCGTTGAGGCGGACTTTGGCGGCGTCCCAGTAGAGCGGCGATTTTTCCGCGACGATGATCTGGTTTTGGCGCCATTGCTGCAGGACGAAGGGGCCGTTGGTGACGATGTTTTCGGGCTTGGTCCAGGGGTTGCCGCGTTTGTCTTCCGGACCGTGTTTCCGGATCGTGGGCAGGTGGACGGGAAGCCACGGCGGATTCGGCAACATCGCGACGAAGTAGGCGGCGGGATGTTCGAGGGTGAGGCGGAGCGTGCGGTCGTCGACGGCCTTGGCGCCGACTGAGGCGAAGTCCTTGGTCGCGGCTTTGTGAAACGCCTCGGCGCCCTGGAGAATGTAGAGCAAGTTGGCGTAGTCGGCGGCGAGCGACGGCGTGAGAATGCGGCGGTAGGAAGTGACGAAATCGGCGGCGGTGACCGGGTCGCCGTTGGACCATTTCGCGTTGGCGCGGAGGTAAAACGTGTAGACGAGACCGTCGGGGGAAACATCCCAGCGTTCGGCGACGGCGGGGACGGGATGGAGATCGACGGGGTCTTCGCCGACGAGACCTTCGGCGAGGGCGCGGAGGACTTCGCCTTCGGCGAGGCCGACGACGAGATGGGGATCGAGTTCGGAGACCTCGTAGCCGATGCCGCGGTGGAGGATCTGTTCGCGGTTGCCGCGGTCGACGCTGGATTCGCGTTTGCCGCAGCCGGGGAGGGCGACGACGGCGGCGGTGGCGAGGCCGGAGTGGAGGAAGGAGCGGCGGTTCATGCCTTGACGATGAGGCAAACGGCGTGGGCGGCGATGGCGAGTCCGCGGCCGATTTCGTCGACGCCCTCGTTGGTCGTGGCTTTGAGGCCGATGTTGGCGACGGGGACGTGGGTGGATTTGGCGAGGACGGCTTTCATCTCGGCGAGGCGGGGATAGATCTTGGGTTTCTCGGCGATGAGGGAGGCGTCGATATTGGAAATCGCGAAACTGCGGCGACCGAGCTCGCTGCACACGCGGGCGAGGAGGATTTGGGAATCGATGTTTTTGTAAGCCGGATCGGTGTTGGGGAAAAAGTGGCCGATGTCGGGGAGGCCGGCGGCGCCGAGGAGGGCGTCGCAGATCGCGTGGGTGAGGCAGTCGGCGTCGCTGTGGCCGTCGAGGCCGTAGTCGGTGTCGAATTTCACGCCGCCGAGGACGAGCGGGCGGCCGGCGACGATCCGGTGGATATCGTAGCCGTGGCCGATGCGGAAGTTCATGGCGAAGCGGTAGCGGCGGAAGCGGCCGAAGGCACGGAAACTATTCCGCCGCCGGCCGCGCGAGGAGAAATTCCAAGTACGGCAAATCCGCGGGCGTCGTGAGTTTCGGATTCGGGTGGGGATTCTCGAGGAGAGCGATCGGGTGGCCGAGGAGCTCGACGGCCTGGGCGTCGTCGGTGATCGGTTGACGGCGGCGCTCGATACGGGCGTAGGCGCGGGTGACGAGATCGCGGGCGAAGACCTGGGGCGTTTCCATGGCCCAGAGCCGGGAGCGGACGAGGGTGCGGAGGCGGGCGTCGTCGCGGTGTTCCTTGATCGTGTCGGTGACGCGGTGGGCGAGGACGACGGCGGATTCCTTGCGGACGATTTTGTGGAGGGCGACGAGTTGTTCCGGGCGGATCAGCGGGCGGGCGCAGTCGTGGATGAAGACGAATTCGATATCCGCGGGGAGGGCGGCGAGGGCGCGGGCGACGGAGTCCTGGCGTTCGCGTCCGCCCTGGACGAGGACGGAAGGAGTCGGGGCGTAGGCGGAGAGTTCCATCATCTGGCGTTGGTCGCGGTAAACGACGACGTAGAGATCGGCGATGGCGCTCTGCATGAACGCGGCGGCGGACCAGGCGAAGACGGGCCGGCCGGCGAGGGGAGCGAGGACCTTGTCGAGGACGGCGCCCTGCATGCGGGAGCCGCTGCCGGCGGCGAGGAAAATGGCGGCGGTGCGGCTCATGGGGAATTGGGGATTTCGGATTGCGGATTGCGGATCGGAAAAGGCCCGAACCGCGGGGCGGCGGGGTTACGCGGCGGCGATTTCCGCCAAGATCGATTTGGCGGCGGCGACGGGGTCGGGGGCTTTGAAGATGGGGCGGCCGACGACGAGGAAGTTGGCGCCGGCGCGGACGGCTTCGCTCGGGGTCATGATGCGGGTTTGGTCGTCGGCCTTGGCGTCGCGGGGGCGGATGCCGGGGGTGACGAGGGCGACCTCGGGCGGGAGCACGGCGCGCAGCGGCGCGATTTCCAAAGGCGAACACACGAGACCGCGGAGACCGGCCTCGGCGGCGAGGCGGCCAAGGCGGACGACCTGTTGGTCGGGCGGGGCGGCGACGCCGGTTTCGGCCAAGCCGGGGGCGCTCATCGACGTGAGGACCGTGACGCCGAGGAGGAGGAGATCGGGCTTGTGCTGCTGCTGCGCCTTGACGGCCCACTGCATCATTTCGCGGCCGCCGCAGGTGTGGAGCGTGAGCATGCCGATCGGGAGTTTGCAGGCGGACTCGACGGCTTTGGCGACGGTGTTGGGGATGTCGTGGAGTTTGAGATCGAGGAAAACGTCGAAGCCGAGGCCGGCGATTTCGCGGACGGCATCGGGGCCGCAGGCGGTGTACATTTCGAGGCCGACCTTGACCCAGCGGACGGTGCCTTGGAGTTGGCGGAGCGCGGGAACGACTTCGCGCGGCGATTGGGCATCGAGGACAAGAATCAGATCACACGGCATCGAAGGGGACACTTAGGGCGACGAACGGGTCCGGTTGAAGGCTAAACTGCGGCGGCTGGATTCGGCGGCGGCGCTGTGCTTAGTCGGGGGCAACGTGACTGCCGTCGAAGAATTTGCTCCCGCCAAGCTGAACCTGTTTCTCGCCGTCACGGGCCGCCGGCCCGACGGGTTCCACGATTTGGTTTCGGTGGCGGCGCCGTTGTCGGTGGGCGACACGCTGCGGGCCGAGCCGGCGGCGGAGTTTGCGTTGGCCTGCGACGATCCGGCGGTGCCGGCGGATGGGACGAATCTGGTGCTGAAGGCGGCGGCGGCCTTTGTGGCGGCGACGGGTTGGAAAGGAGCGGCGCGCTTTGTTTTGGAGAAACGGATACCGATGGGCGCGGGGCTTGGCGGGGGCAGCAGCGACGCGGTGGCGGCGTTGCGCGCGCTGAACCGGCTGGCGGGACCGGAATTCGCGCTCGGGGCGGCGGAGCTGGCGGCGGTGGCGGCGCAGCTGGGATCCGATTGCCCGCTGTTTTTGGCGGAGGGGCCCGTGGCAATGCGCGGCCGCGGCGAACGGCTCGCGCCCTTGCCGGCGGCGGCGGCGGCGCGGTTGCGCGGGCGGCGGGTGCTGGTGTTCAAGCCGGCGTTCGGCATTGCGACGCCGTGGGCCTACGGCCGGCTCGTCGCGGGGGCGCCGGGATCGTATTTGCCGGAGGCGGACGCGGAGGCGAAGTTGGCGGCGTGGCTGGGGGACGCGGCGGCGCCGGCGGAGGCGCTGCTTTTCAACAACATGGAGCCGCCGGCGTTCGCGAAGTTCGTAGCGTTGCCGGTGCTGCTGGAAAACCTGCGGCGGGATTTCGGATTGCAGCCGCGCATGAGCGGCAGCGGCAGCGCGTGTTTCGCGTTTTTGGGTGACGATCGCGCGGCGGCGCCGGTGGTGGCGGCGGTGCGGGATGCCTGGGGGCCTTCGGCTTATACGGCCGAAGCGCGGCTGGCATAATCGCGCCGGGGGGGCAAATCCGAATTGACCCGTTTTGCCGCGGGCGCGTTATCGTGCGGAGCCGACCGCCGGCCACCCCACCGCGGCCGAGCCTCCGTATCTAAAAAATGGACTCCCGCGCGAAGACCGAAATCACCGTGCAAGGCATCGGCGCCTCGCAGGGGATCGCGTACGGGCAGATTTTCGTCTATCTCCAGAGCGACGTCGAGGTCCCGAGCTACCAGGTCGAGCCGGAGAAGCGCATCGACGAAGTCGCGCGGTTCGACCGGGCGCTGGTGGTGACGCGGCAGCAGATTTCGAAGATCAAGAACGAGGTCGAAAAGAACATCGGCCCCGAGGAAGCGGCGATTTTCGACGCGCACCTGATGGTGCTCGAGGACGAGGCGCTGATCGGCGAGACGATCCGGGAATTCAACGCGACGGGCTGCAACATCGAGACCTGTTTCCAGAAAGTGTCGTCGCGCTACGTGCAGGCGTTTTCGGAAATCGACGACGAGTACCTCCGGGAGCGCGCGGGCGACCTCCGCGACGTCGCGCAGCGCGTGCTGCAGAACCTGCTCGGGCAGGCGGAGAACGCGCTCAACCGGCTGGTCGACCAGCGCATCATCGTGGGCCGCGACATCTCGCCGTCGGAATCGGCGACGCTCGACCGTTCCGCGGCGTTGGCGCTCGTGATGGACTCGGGCAGCCGGACGAGCCACGCGGTGATCGTCGCGCGTTCGATGAAGATCCCGTCCGTGGTCGGCGTGCGCAACCTGACGCAGCGCGTGCGCAACGGCGACTGGGCGATCGTGGACGGCTACGACGGCCTCGTGATTCTGAATCCGTCGGAGAGCACGCTTTTCCGCTACGGCAAGATCCAGGAACGGAAGCGGTCGTTCGAGGCTCGCCTGCTCGAGGCCAACCGGCAGCCGGCGACGACGCTGGACGGGGTGACCGTGCCGCTGTTGGCGAACATCGAGAAGGCGGAGGAAGTCGCGAAGGTGAAATCGTTTTCCGCGGACGGCGTCGGGCTTTACCGGACGGAATTCCTGTTTCTCAGCGCGGCGCGGATGCCGAACGAGCAGGAGCAGTTCCTCGCCTACAAGACGGTGGTCGAGGCGATGGCGCCGGCGCCGGTGATCATCCGCACGCTGGATCTCGGCGGGGACAAGCCGTTGGCGGGGAAGTCGGACCTGTTTCCGAAGGAGACGAATCCGTTCATGGGTTTCCGGGCGATCCGGTTCTGCCTCGAGCACGTCGATATCTTCAAGGAGCAGTTGCGCGCGATCCTGCGGGCGAGCGCCTACGGCCAGGCGAAGATCATGTACCCGATGATCAGCGGCAACGAAGAGCTGGCGCGGGCCAACGCGGTGCTGGCGGAGTGCCGGGCCGAGCTGAAGGCGAAGGGCGTGCCGTTCGACGAGAAAATCGAGGTCGGCACGATGATCGAGATTCCGAGCGCGGCGGCGACGGCGGACCTGCTGGCGCAGGAGTGCGCGTTTTTCAGCATCGGGACGAACGATCTGATCCAGTACATGCTGGCGATCGACCGCGTGAACGACCGGATCGCGCACCTGTACGAGCCGACGCACCCGGCGATTTTGCGCACGCTGCGCGGGGTCGTGACGGAGGCGCACAAGCGGAAGATTTCCGTCAGCGTGTGCGGCGAGATGGCCGGCGATCCGGTCTATGCGCCGCTGCTGCTCGGGCTCGGCATCGATTCGCTGAGCATGTCGCCGGCGTGGCTGCCGTCGGTGAAATACCTGATCCGCGAGATGACGATGGCGGACGCGCGGAAGCTGGCCGAAGAGGCTCTCGCCATGGGATCGGCGAAGGAGATTTACGCGAAATGCGATGCGTTTTACCGGGCGCGGGTGCGCATGGATTGAAGCGGCGGGCGGGCGGTAACGGCGACGTTACTTCCGGCCGGTTGCGAAACCGCGGGAACGGCGTATCGAAGCCGATGTTGTCCGCATGAAGTCCACTTCCAGTCCCCTGCGCTCCCTGCTGGCGGTCGTGTGCAGGGGACTCGCGGGCATTTTGCTCCTTTCCGGCTGCGGCAATATTTTCATCCAGAAGCACCGTGTGCTCGTCGATGCGATCGCGGCCCCGGACACCAAGGTGGCGGGCAAATCCTACCGGCTCATCGCCCGGAAATCCGTCGTCGGCAACGCGCAGCAGGTCCAGGTGCAGGTCGTGAAGGCCTGCGTCGACGCCGCGCTGACGGGGATCGGAATGTTCGAGGCGCCGGAGAAGGTGCCGCCGGACGTGTTTGTCGAAGTCGGTTTCGGCAGCGACAGCGCGGGGCGGTCGGATCCGAAGGCGCGCGAGACTTTTGTGCAGTTTTCCGGCCGGACCAATCCCGGGCGCAGCCTCGAGCGCGCGACCGGCGGGGAAATCTTCGATGTGAAAGTCGCCGTGCTCGGCCTCAGCGGCCGGATGGAATCGGCCATGCCGGTGCTCACCGCGGTGGCCGCGAAGCACATCGGTGCGGATACGAAATCGGAGACGAAACTCGAAATCCCGCACA
The DNA here is from genome assembly GCA_002288455.1 of Opitutia bacterium Tous-C1TDCM. Taxonomy (GTDB): domain Bacteria; phylum Verrucomicrobiota; class Verrucomicrobiia; order Opitutales; family Opitutaceae; genus ER46. The sequence continues at coordinate 15,957 of NEUS01000061.1, read as the reverse complement.
ACGCGCCGGAGATCGAGTCGGTCAGACTGACAGCGATCAAGACGCTCGAGGCGAAACAGGCCGCGGCACCGGCACTTCCTCCTTCGCCTCCTCCTTCGCCGGCGGCGGAACCGCCGGCTGCGGCGCGACAAGTCCGCTAGGTGGCTGCGACGAAACCGCGGTAGGGGCGCGACGAGTGAGGTCAGCGCAGGGCGGAGCGGATTTGGGCGGCGGTGTCGGCCCAGGTGGGCAGCGGGCGGGCCACGGCGGCGGCGGCGAGGTCGCGGTGCAGGGTGTCGTCGGCGAGGATGCGGCGCAGGGCGGCGGTCCAGGCGGCGACATCGCCGACCGGCACGGCGAGGCAGCCGCCGGCGTCGGCGTTTTCGCGGAGCACGGGCAAATCGCTGCACACGCAGGGCACGCCGTGCCACAGCGATTCGAGCAGCGGCAGGCCGCAGCCCTCGGCGAGCGTGGGAAACACGGTCGCGCGGGCGGCGGCGAGACGGGCCGCGACGGCGGCGTCATCGGCGGCGGCGTGCCAGACGAGGCGCGGGCCGACCTCGGCGCGCAGTTTTTCCAGGGCCGCCACGATGGGCCGGCCGAAGTGCGGGTTCATCCGGCCGACGACGTGGAGCTCGAACGCGCGGCCCTCGCGCCAGAGGGCGGCGCAGGCGGCGAGCAGCAGGGCCTGGTTTTTGCGCGGCTCGACGATGCCGAGGCAGAGCAGCTGCGGCGGCGCCGGGGGCGTCACCGGAACGGTGATACGCGGGGTGCCGGCGGCATCGGCGCCGAGGGCGACGGCGGCGACCGGCGGCACGGTCGCGAGGCCGAGCCAGCGCCAGTAGCCGAGCAGTTCGTCGCGGCTGGCGGCGGAGACGGCGAAGATGCGGTCGAAGGCCGCGAGCTGTTTGAGGTAGGCGGGGTGGCGGGCGACGCTTTTCGGCCAGGTGATGTGCGGGTGTTTGAGCGGGATGGCGTCGTGGAACAGCGCGGCGCAGCGCAGGCGGCGCGCGGCGAGGAAGGCGGCGAAGCCCGGGCGTTCGGCTTCGGAAAACAGCTCGGCGGTGAGAAACCAATCCGCCGCGCCGGGGACGACGGGGGCGGCGTTGTCCGCGCGGCGCAGGGTGCCGTCGCGCCAGACGGCGGGGACGGCGGCGGGACCGAATTCGGCGAGCAGCCGGCGGTTGACGCGGGTCAGGCCGGAGCGGGCGGCGGCGGCGCCGGTCTGCGTGACGTCGAAATAGATCACGCCGCGGGGCTGGCCGCGGGCGCGGCCGCGGGGGCGGCGGGCACGGCGAGGACTTGATCGAAGCAGGCGATGAGCCGGCCCGAATTGCGGTGGGCGTCGAAGTTTTCCTCGACCCAGCGGCGGGCGGCCGACCGGAGTTTTTCGGCGAAGGGGTCGTCGGTCGCGAGGCGGCGCAGGGCGGCGACCCAGTCGGCCGGGTCGTCGACGGGCGCCACGAGCCCGGTGATCCCCTGCGTGATCGCCTCGGTGGTGGCGGCGGCGGGGGAGGTCACGACGAGGACGCCGGCGGACATGGCCTCGGGAATCACGTTGGGCAGGCCGTCGCGGTCGCCGCTCGGCGCGATCACGCCGGTGTGGAGCAGCACGTCGGCCCAGGCGAGCTGGTTCCAGACTTCGTGCTGGGGCAGATGGCCGGTGAAGGTGAGGTCGCCGGCGACGCCGAGATGGCCGGCGAGTTTCTCGAGTTCGCCGCGGAGGGGACCTTCGCCGACGATGCGGGCGGCGAACGGGATGCCGGCGGCGCGCAGGGCGGCGTAAATGCGGAGCTGGTGGTCGAGGCCCTTTTTCTCGACGAGGCGGGCGACGCAGACGAGGCGGAGCGCGGTGCGGTCGCGGCGCAGCGGTTTCAGTTCGGGCAGGCGATCGAGGCCGCGGCGGATGCAGGCGATGCGGGCGGCGTCGTGGCCGCGGGCGACGAGGGCGCGGCGGCCCATCTCGGTGGAGGTGTGGACGAAGGCGGCGTGGCGCAGCTTGTCGTCGAGCCACCAGTCGCCGCCGTGTTCGAAAATATCATACGCGTGGGCGGCGGCGCTGAAGCGGTGGCCGTCGAGGCGCCAGAGCAGCCAGGCGGCGGTGGCGGGGGCGCCGCCCCAGGCGGCGTGGATCCAGGACGGCGGCCGGCGGCGGAATTCGCCGGCGAAGAGACAGGCGAAGCCGGCGCCGAGCATGTTTTCCCAGAAGTTCAGCCACGACGGGGGGCGGCGCGTGCCGAGGCCGTGCAGGAGCTGGCGCAGGACCTCGGGGCGGCGCGCGGCTTCGTACGGGATCATCCAGAGCAGCGTGAGCAGGCGCCACTTGTTGAAGGTCGCGACGGGCAGGCCCCGGAAAGTGCCGCCGCCGCCCCAGAGCGAATAGATCCGGAGGTTCACGCCGCGGGCTCGGAGGGCGATGAGCTCGCGTTGCAGAAACGTTTCCGTGCTCTTGGGAAACGTGGTGTACAGGTAGGCGATGACGGGCGGCGGGGACAACGTGGGCGCGAGCATGAGAAACGCGGCGCGCGCCGCGCAACGCGGAAGCGGCGGGATCCGCGGGCTTCAGCCGGGATTGTGCAGTTGAGAGTTGAAAGTTGAGGGTTGAGAGATCGATCCGCCGAGCCATGGAAAACATAGCCGAAGCCAGCAACAAGACGAAGCGAGCGGTTGTGCTCTCAACTCTCAACGAAGCTCTCTCAACTGCATGAGTTCGGGTTCAGCCGCCGGCGCGGTTCTTGGCCGCCGGGAAGGGCAGGCGCCGCAGTTTCGCCCCGGCGACGCCGTTGGCCAAGCCGACGAGCTCGTCGATGACGACGGTCGGATCGTCCTCGTAGCGGAGGCGGAGGAAATTTTTCCGGACCTCCGCGTAGCTGGCGGGTTCGGCCATCCAGCGGTCGACGATGCGGGCGAACTCGCCGGCGCTTTCGATTTTTTCCGAGGCGGCGCCGTTGCGGAAAAATTTCCACGTCAGGGCTTCCTGCGGCATGACGCCCCCGAAGGCGTTGAAGACGATCGGGCACCGGAAGTGGAGGGCCTTGGCGCAGGTGGTGGTGCCGCCGCGGGTGACGATGGCGTCGCTCGCCTGCATCAGCAGATGGACGATTTCGGAATACGCTTCGATGTAGCAGTCGAAGCCGGGATGGAGGGCGCGCCAGTGGACGAGTTCGTTGTAGGTTTCCTGATTGCGGCCGCAGATCACGATGGCCTGCACGCGGTCGGCATGGCGGAGGAGGGCGGGGAGGAGGGCGGCGTGGTTGTTGGCGCCGTTGCCGCCGGTGGCGAGGAAGACGGTGAACTTGTCGGGATCGAGGCCGAGCCGCTTGGCGCGGAACTCGCCGCGTTCCTCGGCGGGGATGATTTCGGAATACGCGCGCGGCAGCATGAGGGAGCCGCGGACGCGCGTGCGGGCCTCGGGGATGCCGCATTTCACGGCGTAGTCGCGGGCGGTCGGCGTGCGCGAAAGGTAGAGATCGACAGAGGGTTCGATCCAGTTGCGGGAGTAGCCCCAGCCGCCGGAAAATTCGCCGCAGTAGGTGGCGCAGCGGACGTGGTCGGCGCCGAGGATCCGGCGGGCGAGCGGGAAGTAGCCGCGGTTGAGGCAGTCGTGGACGCTGAAGACGAGGTGGGGCCGGTAGTCCTGCAGCACCTTCACGTAGTAGCCGTTGCCAAGGACGACGGAGCTGCGGTTGAGGTAGCTCAGGAGCTCGACGAAGGCGTAGAACAGTTTGTGCAGCCACGGGGCCGCGCGCTGGATCCGGTTGTAGAGGCCGACGCCGGCGCGGTTGATGACCGAGGATTTCTCGAGCATCTGCTCGATGCGCACATCGACGTCGTGGCGATAGAGCCGGAAGCACCATTCCGCGAAGGCCTCGGCGCGGGCGTCGTGGCCGCCGCCGGTGCTGGACGTGAGGACGAGAATGCGGATTTTGGACATCGGGGCGGAGGACTCAACCGACGTCGAAGTAGCGCGCCTGCACGCGGCGTTTGAGATCGAGGGAGCCGAAGCGGGCGAGGAAAGGGGCGAGCACGGCCTGGAAAAAGCGCCCGATGCGGAGGGTGCCGCGGCGTTGCCGGAGCAGGGCGCGGCGGAGACAGGCGGCGGCGTGGGCCGGGGGCGGGCCGCTGCGCATCATGCGGTCGAAGGCGCGCCAGGCGCGTTCCATCCGCGGGGTGGGCGGGGTCTGGGGCCGGAGGACGGAGCCCTCGAAATCGGTGCGGTAATCGCCGGGGCGGACATCGAGGACGATGACCGCCGTGCCGGCGGTTTCGAGCAGGAGGCTTTCGTTCAAGGCGGAGAGGCCGGCCTTGACGACGTTGTAGGCGCTTTGGAACGGGAGCGGGAATTCGGCGGCGAGGGAGGAAATGTTGACGAGGGCGCCGCGGCCGCGGGCGAGGTGGGCGCGCAGGGCGGCGTGGGAGAGCCGCGCGGTGGCGACGAGCATGACCTCGATCTGTTCCTGCCAGACGGGAAAGTCGGCCCCGGCGAATTCGGCGAAGACGCCGTAGCCGGCGTTGTTGACGACGAGTTCGAAGCCGCCGGCGCGGTCCGCGGCGGCGAGGAACGCGGCCGCGGCGGCGGGGCCGTCGGCGAGGTCGCAGGCGACGGCGTGAAAGGTTTCCGGATACGCCTGGGCGAGCGGGGCGAGGCGGGCGGGGTCGCGGGAGGTGCCCCAGACGCGGACGCCGTCGGCGAGGAGCATTTCGGCAAAGGCGCGGCCGAGGCCGGTGCTGGCGCCGGTGACGAAGGCGGTGCGGTAGAGCTCGGAGACGCGGGACGCAGCCACGGTTCAGGCGACGCGTTTGAAGACCAGCGCGACGTTGGCACCGCCGAAGCCGCTGCTGTTCTTGATCACGATGCCGGGGGCGCGGTTTTCCGTGGTCCGGGGCAAATTGAGGTCGGCGCACTCGGGATCCGGTTGCCGGAGATGTGGGTTGCCGGGGATGAAGCCTTCGCGGATCGCGACGGCGCTGAACGCGCTCTCCATCGCGCCGGCCAGCGAGAGGCCGTGGCCGGTGAGGGCCTTGGTGCTGCTGACGGCGATCCGGCCGAGGCCGGATTTGAAGACACTGCGGAGCGCGCGGGCTTCCGAGACATCGCCGATGAGAGTCGAAGTGGCGTGGGCGTTGACGTAGTCGACTTGTTCCGGCGCGACGCGGGCGGCGCGGAGGGCGAGGGTCATGGCGGCGGCGGAACCGCTGCCTTCGGGGTGGGAGATGGCGACGTTGTGGCCGTCGGAGGCCTGGCCCCAGCCGAGGACTTCGGCGTAGGGAGTGACGCCGCGGCGGGCGACTTCGTCCTCGGTCTCAAGCACGAGGACCACGCCGCCGCCGGTGCCGACAAAGCCGTCGCGGGCGGCATCGAAGGGGCGGGAGGCGAGGTTGGGATCGGTCTGGAGGGAAAGCGTGCGCATGCCGGCGAAGGGCAAAATGGCGTCGAGGTTGCCGTCTTCGGCGCCGACGATGAACATGCGTTTCTGGCGGCCGAGCACGAGGTCGTCGAAGCCGTAGCCGAGGGCGTGGGCGGAGGAGGCGCAGGCGGAGGAGAAACCGCAGGAAGCGCCCTGGATCTTGAAGGCGGCGACGAGGTTGAAATTAAGGGTGCCGGAAATGGAAGCGACGATGCCGAGCGGCGAACAGCGGAGCACACCGAGTTTGTGCAGGCGGTTGTGGTGGTAGTTCAGCAAAAACGGGGAACCTCCGGAGGCCGCGTAGAGGCCGGTTTCGGAATTGGAGATATCGGAATCGGCGAGTTTCGCGTCGGCGATGGCCTGGAGCATCGCGCAGTGGGCGAAGAGCCCGCTCGGGGCCATGGTGCGGAGGAGTTCGCGTTTGATCCGGTAGCCGGCGGGGTAGGTCCAATCTTCGGGATCCGTGGAGTCGGTGGTGAACTCCTTGATGGTGCCGATGACCTTGACGGGGATATCGGGCTTGTCGAAGGGCGGGTAAACTTCGAGGCCGTGGCGAAGGTCGCGCAGGTTGCGCGTCACGGAGGGGGCGTCGTTGCCGATGCTGGTGACAAATCCGAGGCCGGTGATGAAGACTCTGGGCATGCGCCGAAAAAGAGAGCCGAGGAGAAAGCGTTGGGGGCCGGCGGTCAACGCGGGAGGCGGGTGCGGCCGACGACGGGAGGAGCCGGGGGCGGTTTCCGGCAAAGCAAAACGGCGGCCGAAAGGCCGCCGTGAAGGGGGACGCGGACCGCGCGGGGGGGCGGTCAGGCGTTGATGGCGGCGCGCAGGGGAGTCGGCGCGGCGGACGGGCTCGGGACAGCGGGTTCCGCGTGGGCGGAGCCGTTGACGTTGATCGAGACGGGCGGATTGACGGCGTCGACGAAGGCGTAGGTCAGCGTGATTTCCTCGACGATGACGGCCTTCTCGGGGCCGACGCGGATGGCGCCTTCGAAGGTGGCGAGGGGCATTTTCATGCGCTTCGGCTTGATCGAAAGGGTGAGGATGTCGCCGGGTTTGCAGACGCGGTGGGCGCGGACGCCTTCGCAGCCGGTGAAGAAGATGGTCTGGGGGCTGACGACCTTGCCGGTTTCGGTGGGGGCGCCTTCGAGGAGGTACAACACGGCGAGTTGGCCGAGGGCCTCGAGCATGATCGAGGCGGGCATCACGGGGTTGTCCTTGAAATGACCTTGCAGGAAGAATTCCTGGCCGGAGATCTTGTACTTGCCGTTGGCGGCCGTGGAGCTGACGGAGGCCTCGTTCAGGAAGAGGAACGGCGGCTGGATCGGCATGATGGCGCCGATGGTCTCGATCGGAATGAACTTGGTGGGTTTCGGCAGGGCCAAACCGCGGATCTTGCAATCGATGAAGGTCTTGACGTCGCCGACGGTCCGCAGATTGCGCAACTCGTCGTTGTTGATCGAAAGCTGGAGCACTTCTTCGACCAGAATGACGATTTCCATCATCGTCAGGGAATCGATGCCGAGATCCTCGATCAGGCGGAGATCGTCGTCCGCATCCTTGAGCTTGATCCGCAGATCGGGCTCGACGAAGCGCTCGATGACCCCGATGACGACTGCCGGAACATGTTCAGCATTACCGGTTTTGCGGTACTGGATCGCAGCTTCAAACGTCGAAGGCGAACAGCGTTTCAACGCTTCCCGCAGGGTGCCTTCATCTTCAGGTGAAAAGGGTTTCAGGGTCGACGGCAGCGGCGGTTTGCCCGCTCCGGGACTGGTTTGAACTGCATCGGGCATTGTTCGTTCGTTGTATGTTACAGAGGTGGGAAGTAAACCCATTATTTCGTTCGTGCCGAAGCATGAAGGGGTTTTCCGGCCGTCGGGGCCAGAGGGTGGAGCAGCTTTCGGTCCATGTCCGGGATTGCAGGCTGCGCTTGCCAGTTGGGCGGCGGCAAACGTAGCTGGTCCGACCGGCAGCCGGCGCGTTCGGGCGCAGGTCGGCCGTCTTGCCTTTGTCCGCTTCCGCCCTCCACGCCGCGCCGCCGGTCTTTCTGATCACCCACGAGTTCTATCCGAAACGGGGAGGGATCGCCACGTTTACGGAAGAGATCGCGCGGGCCTCGGCGGCTTTGGGGCACCGGGTCGAAGTGTGGGCCCAGGCGGCGCCGGCGGCGGCGGAGAAGGCGGATTGGCCGTTCCGGTTGCGGCGGATGCCGTTGCGGGGCACGCACGACCTGAGCTGCCAGGTGCAATTGGCGCGGGAGCTGATCCGGCATCGCCGGGAGCTGCGGCGGGCGACCGTGTATCTGCCGGAACCGGGGCCGATGATGACGATGATGCTGCTGCAGTTCTTCCAGGCCTTCCGGCCGCGGCGGCTGGTGCTCACGTTTCACGGCTCGGAGATTTTGCTCTTTGCCGGCAGTCCGTTGCGGCGCTGGCTGGCCGGGCAATTGATCTGGCGGGCGACGCGGGTGAGTACGTTGACGAATTTCACGCAGGAATTGTTGCTGAGCCATTTTCCGGAAGCGGCGGAAAAGATCTTCCTGACGCCGGGAGCGTTGCGTTCGGACTTTGCCGTGGTGCCCGCGCGGCCGGCGCGCACCGGCCACAAGATCGTGGTCCTGACGGTGGGGCGCTTGCACCCGCGGAAAGGGCAATTGCTGACCTTGGAGGCGTTGCAATTGCTGCCGGCCGAGGTTCGGGCGCGGCTCGAATACTGGGTGGTCGGCGGGCAGAGCAAGGGCCGCTACGAAGAACGCTTGCGCCGGGCGGCGGCGGAGAAGCCGGACCTGGCGGTGAAGTTTCTCGGCAATTTGCCGGACGAGGAATTGTCGCGGATTTACGACGGCGCGGACATCTTCGCGATGACCAGCGTCAACGTCGGCCGCAGCGTCGAGGGCTTCGGGTTGGTCTATCTCGAGGCGGCGGCGCACGGGTTGCCGGTGGTGGCGCACGACGTCGGCGGCGTGGCCGAGGCGGTGGTGGAAGGCAAAACGGGGCTGCTGGTGCCGCCGCAGCGCCCGGTGCAGTTGGCGGCGGCGTTCGAGAAACTGATCCACGATCCGGCGCTGCGGCGCCGGCTCGGCGCGGCCGGCCGGGAATGGGCGCTGCGCAATTGCTGGAAGGAAAGCGCCGCGGCGCTGTTTCCGCCGCCGGCGGCCCCGGTTTCATGATCCAGTCGCGCGCAGAAGTCACGGTCCGCTACGCGGAAACCGACATGATGGGAGTCGTTTACCACGGCAATTATCTGCCTTGGTTTGAAATCGGGCGCACGACGCTGCTCAAGGAATTGGGTTTGCCGTATCGGCAATTGGAGGAGCAGGGCTACCGGCTGCCGGTGCTCGAGGTGGCGGTGAAGTACCATCGGCCGGCGGTGTACGACGACACCGTGACGATTTTCACGACGCTCGCGGAGAAACCGCTGCTGCGAATCAAGCTGACCTACGAAGTGCGGCGCGGCGACGAATTGCTCGCGACCGGCACGACGGTGCATGCGTTCATCGACCGCAGCGGCCGGCCGATCCGGCCGCCGGCGCAGGTGGTGGCGGTGTTTGAGGCGGCGTTTGCCCGGGCGGCCGGCGCGGCGCCCGGCGCCTGAACAGGGCGGGGCGGAGCGGGCGCACGGCGTTCAAGCCAAGGCGGGCGGGGAGGTTTCCGCCGCGTATTCGGCGAGGACGGACGCGTTGGTCTCCGCCGTGCGCGCCGCGGCCAGCGCGCCGCCGCCGCCGAGGCGGAACACGGCCCAGACCGCATGCGCGCGGACGAGGGGCGAGGCATGGGCGGAGGCGAGGGCGGTGAGCGCGGGCAGGAGGGAGGCGTCGCCGACGTTGCCGGCCACGATGCAGGCGTTGCGGAGCAGGCCCGCGAGTTTGAGCCGCTTGATCGGCGTGCGGCGGAACACGGTGGCGAACGACTCGGGCGTCAGCGCGAGGAGTTCCGCGAGGGTGAGCGCGGCCAGATCGTAGCGGGCGGCGAGCAGGAGGCGGCGGCCGTCCTGCGCGAAACGGTTCCACGGGCAGACCTCGAGGCAGACGTCGCAGCCGTAGATGCGCGCGCCGATGCCGGGGCGGAGGGCGCGGGGGATGATGCCCTTGTTTTCGATCGTCTGGTAGGAGACGCAGCGGCGCGCGTCGAGGACGCCGGGGGCGGCGAAGGCCTGGGTCGGGCACGCGTCGAGGCAGCGCGTGCAACGGCCGCAGAGCAGGCCGACCTCGCGCGCGGTGTGTTTCAGGCGGACCGGCGCGTCCGGCGCGAAGGGCACGCGCGTGAAAACGGTGGCGAGGAAGAGCCAATTGCCGTGCTCGCGGGAAATGAGCATGGCGTTCTTCCCGGTGAAACCCAGGCCCGCGCGGGTGGCCCAGCTGCGCTCGAGGACGGGGCCGGTGTCGACGTAGCAGCGGTAGTCCGCCGGCGTCGCGCCGCAGAGTTCCTCGAGTATCCGTCCGGCGGAGACGAGGGCGGGTTTGATCGTGTCGTGGTAGTCCTCGTGCAGGGCGTAGCGGGCCCAGACGGCGCCGGCGCCGTTTTCGGAGTTTCGAGTTTTGGGTTTTGAGTTTTGGGGCGGCGGGAGTTGTTCGGACCAGTAGCTCACGCCCAGCATGATGACGGTGCGGACTTCGGAGAGCACGAGGCCGGGGTCGAGGCGTTTGGCGGCGCCGCGCTCGAGCCAGGCCATGTCGGCGTGCATGCCGGCGTCGAGCCAGGGGCGGAGCGGAGGCGCGACGGCGGGGTCGGCGGCGGCGAAGCGGACGGTGTCGAAGCCGAGGGCGAGCAGGCGCGCGCGGAGCTGTTCCCGTTTTTCAAGATCCGGCCCGGGCAAGGGCGCGGCGGGGCCGGCGGGAGGATTCACCGGCGGGCGCGGACGAAGTCGGCGGCGTCGCGCCGCCAGGCGCGGATCACGTGGGCGACGATGTCGGTGAGCGGCCGCGAGTCCGTGAGGATGAGGGTGCCCGATTGCCGGTAGATCGCCTCGCGCGCGGCGTAGAGGGTGCGGATGCGTTCCTCGGGATTCTCGACATCGAGGAGCGGGCGGTGGCGGTGGCGGGCGGTGCGGGCGAGAATGGTTTCGAGGGAGGCGTGGAGGCAGACGACGACGCCGCGGACTTTGAGGGCGGCGAGCATGCCGGGTTGGACGACGAGGCCGCCGCCGCAGGCGACGAGGGTGCGTTCGGCTTGGTGGCCGGAGGCGACGAATTCCTTTTCGAGCGCGCGAAAGGCCGGCTCGCCGTCCTGCGCGAAAATCTCGGGGATCGATTTGCCCTGCAGCCGCTCGATCTCGTGATCGCTGTCGACGACCTTGAAGCCGAGCTTCTGGCCGACCGCGCGGCCGACGGTGGTTTTGCCGGTGCCCATGAAGCCGACGAGGTAGAGATTGACGTCGGCGGGATTCATTTCGTGCGTTCTCAGGGAAACCGGGTGCGCGGCGCGTTGCCAAACCCGAAAAGACCTATGACAGCTGCCAACTTTGCCTTTGCGAGCGACAACACGGCGGGCGTCTGCCCCGAGGCGCTGGCGGCGATCGCGGCGGCGAACGCGGACCGTGTGCCGAGTTACGGCGACGACGCGCACACGGCGGAGGCGCGGCGGTTGCTGGCGGAAATCTTCGGACGCGAGTGCGACGTGTTTTTCGTTTTCAACGGCACGGCCGCCAACGCCCTGGCGCTGTCCGCGCTCTGCCAGCGGCACCATGCGGTGGTCTGCCACGCGGTCGCGCACGTGGACACCGACGAATGCGGGGCGCCGGAGTTTTTCACCGGGGGCAGCAAGGTGCTGACCGTGACCGGCCCGGCGGCGAAAATCCGGCCCGCGGAGCTCGAGCCGCTGCGGCACCGCGGCCACGGCGTGCATTTCCCGAAGCTGCGCGCGCTCTCGCTCACGCAGGCGACGGAACTCGGCACCGTGTACACGCCGGCGGAGCTGGGCGTGCTCGGGGAGTTTGCGCGCACGCACGGCTGGGCGGTGCATCTGGACGGGGCGCGTTTCGCCAATGCCGCCGCGGCGCAGGCGGAGCGCGGGGTGACGCCGGCGGAGCTCACGTGGCGCGCCGGCGTGGATGTGCTGTGTTTCGGCGGCACGAAGAACGGGTTGCTGGGCACGGAGGCGGTGGTGTTTTTCAACCGCGGACTCGCCCGCGAATTCGAGTACCGGGTGAAGCAGGCGGGCCAGTTGGCGTCGAAGCAGCGGTTTGCCTCGGCGCAGTGGGTGGCGGTGCTGCGCGACGGCGCGTGGTTGCGGCATGCGGCGCACGCGAACCAAATGGCGCGGACGCTGTCCGCGGGGCTGCAGCGGCTCGGGTTTGCTCTCGTGGAGCCGACGGAGGCGAACGGGGTGTTCGTGCGGATGACGCCGTCGGTGTATGCCGCGCTCGAGGCCCGCGGTTGGCATTTCTACAAATTTGTCGGCGACGACGGCTACCGGCTGATGTGTTCGTGGGACACGCGCGAGGCGGACGTCGCGGCTTTTTTGGCGGATGCGGCCGCGGTCGCGAGCACCACGGGGCAAACCGCAAAGTAACCCAATAGGTTACTTTGCGGGCGGTCGGTCGCCGGGCGAAGGGCGATGGGCGCCGACAGGCGGGCGCAAAAAAGGCGGGTCCGAAGACCCGCCTGAAGAGGAAGACGGCGCCGGGGGCGCGGCGGATTACTTGGCGCCGGGGACCGCGGGAGCGGGCGCGGCGGCGGCTTTGATGTCGAGGAGCTCGACGTCGAAGATCAAGGTCGAGCCCGGGGGAATGCCGGGGCGGCCGTCATCGCCGTAGGCGAGGTGCGGGGGGACGTAGAGCTTGATCTTGCCGCCCTTGCTCAGCTTCTGGAGACCCTCGGTCCAGCCGGGGATGACCTGATCGAGCTGGAATTCCGCGGGTTCCTTGCGTTCGACGGAGCTGTCGAAGGTGGAGCCGTCGAGCAGTTTGCCGGTGTAGTGGACCTTGACGGTTTCGGCCGGCTTGGGGGCCGGGCCGGAGCCCGGGCTGACGATCTCGTAGCGGAGACCGCTGGGCAGTTCGACGACGGCCTTGTTTTCCTTGAGCTTGGCGAAGAAGGCGACGTTTTCGGCCATGCTCTTGTTCTTCAGCTTGGCGAGGTAGGCGGCCTGCTTCTTCTGCATGAACTCGTCCATCGCGGGTCCGATCTTTTCGAGTTCGTAGGGCGAGTCCTTGCCGGCGGCGGCGCCGGAGAGGCCCTTCAGGAAAATGGCGATTTCCTCGGCGGAAAGCTCGAGCTCGGCGAGACCGACGCGCTTGCCGACGAACCAACCGAACTCCTCGATCAGCTGGGACTCGCTGAACGCGGGCTTGGCGGGAGCGGCGGCCGCGGCGGCGGGCTGACCGGGGATGTTCAATTTGACCTCTTGGCCCTGCGCGGCGGAAAGGCCGAGCGCGAGGAGGCCGAGGGTAGTGGCAAACTTGGATTTCATGCGTGGTGGAGGGAGCGGATAGAGTAACCGGAAGGACGGCTTTGTGCCGTAAAAGTGACGAGCGATGCACCCGGCCCGGGCGATGGCAACATTGATCTCCCCGCTTGTGTCAGCCGCGGCGGCGAGCATGGTCGTCCCTCCTGCCCATGAACCCTGACCAATTTTGGACGGGCCAGGACGGCCAGATCCTGACGGTGAAACCGAAGGACGACCGCTCCGTGGCGCTCACGCTCGGCTTCTGGCCCCGGCAACCGGCCGAATTCGATTTCCTCAAGAGCCAACTCGGGGCGCTCAAGTTCACCCTGCGCAGTTCGCTCGCGCGCATCGGGATCGAGATGCTGATCCACGGGCAGCCGCGGATCGAAGGCAACCGCGTCGAACTCGAGGCGGACGCCTTCATTTACGACCCGAGTTTCCCGAACGCGGCCTATTGGAAAAAACTGGTGCGCGTCGGCGCGCCGGTGGGCCGGCTGTATTTCGCGCCGGTGGCGGCCAAGCTGGCGACCGGGGAGATCTGGGATGCGCTCAAGGACAACCGGATCAAACTGCCGAACACCATCAGCATCGACTCCCAGGGCCGGGTGTTCCTCACGCCGCACCAAGTGAGCTACACGCTGAGCCCGCGGCTGCAGCGCGCGGATTTCGAGCGCGTCGTGTCCGGCCACGCCGGCCGCGGCTTCCTCGACCGGGTGCAGCTCCGGCACGATGCCGCGCCGCTGATCATTCCGCCGCACAAAGGTATTCTCACGAGCTGCTCGATGTACCTGAAGGAGCACTTCGTGGTGCTGAACCAGGGAGCGGGCAATTTCGGCATCCACACGAGCGCCGTGCTGCTCGATCCGATCAAGACCTTCGGCACGAACGTCATGCTCGAGATCTACAATCCGGGCAACGAGCCGGTCGTGAATCCGGTGGTATCGGTCGAGGTGTTCCGCGCGCCCGAGGCGAGCGACGCGGAGTTCAAGTCGCTGACCAAGCGGCGCACCAAGCTGCTGGGGACCGCGGCCGATCTCTACAAGTGCCTCGACGCGAATCCGCCGGTGGCCAATTCCGAGGCCAAGCCGCGGACCCGGGTCACGGTGCGCGGCCAGAGCGGCACGATCGAGAACCGCGCGGTGCTGGTGCGCGCCAACGACGACCTCAAGAAGATGCTCGAAGGCGAGACGTGCCCGGTCGGCAGCCGGACCATGATCGAGGCCCTCGATGCGGCGCCGGAAAACGCGGATACGCTCGTGCTGAACACGTTTCCCAATCTGCCCGAGCAGATCGAGCTGCTGGCGCGCATCGGCGACCTGAAGCTGAAGCGCATCGTGTTCCGGCAAGCCTCGACCACGCACGGCTATTTCCTCTCGAGCCATGCCCACGGGCGGCTTGATACCTTCGACGCCATCGGCCTGCAGGTTTACTGGTACGACGAACTGACGAAGGACCTCTACCGGCACACCTACAAGAAGGACCACGGCTTCTTCGTGCGCGAGGAAGTGGCGCGGAAGTTCCAGGAGGCGACGATCCTCGCGTTCTACGGATCCGCCATCGGTCTCGAACAACAGGATACGGACCGCATCGCGTCGTTGGTCGACAAGCTGACGTCGTTCATCGGCACCAATCTCGGCGTCCTGACGGGCGGCGGCGGCGGCGTGATGCGCCTCGCCACGGACCAGGCGCGCAACAAAGGCGCGCTCACCGGCGCGTGTTTCCTCGAGCTCGAGGCGCAGCCGCCGGAGCTCGGCGTGGATTTCTTCAACACGTTCCAGGAGTCGTCGCGGCACTTCCGGCAAAAATGGTTCGAGGCGGCGGATTTCTGCATCTTCAACGTCGGCGGCGTCGGCACTCTCGAGGAAATCGGCATCGAGCTTTGCAATCTGAAGCTCGGGATCCGGCCGCGCGTGCCGTATGTTTTCTTCAACGCCAAGTTCTGGGGCGACCTGCGCCGCCAGGTGCGCACGATGATCCAGACGAAGCGCGCGCCGGCGTGGATGTCGGACTATATCCTCTTCACGGACGACCCGGACGAAGTCGTGGCGTTCTACCGCAAGAAGCTGCAGGTGCTTTGATGGGGGAGCGTTGGGGGCGGAAAGCTGAAAGCTGAAAGCGGTAAGCCGAAAGCTGAGCGCTGAACGCTGAGAGCTACGACCCGCAGCGCGGCCTTGCCACGCGGGCGGGGCTCCGGGCACTTTGCGCGCGTGGCTGATCCCGCACTTCCTGCTTCCGTTCTTGTGGTCGGCGCCGGAGGGCGCGAACACGCCCTCGTGCGCGCGCTGCTGGCTTCGCCGGCGCGGCCGCGCGTGCTTTGCGCGCCCGGCAACGCGGGCATCGCGGCCGAGACTGCATGTTTTCCGACGGCGGCCGACGACGTCGCCGGCCTCGTCGCGCTGGCGCAGCGCGAGCGCGTCGATTTTGTGGTCGTCGGTCCCGAGGTGCCGTTGTCGCTGGGGCTGGGGGATCGGTTGCGGGCGGCGGGTCTGCCGGTTTACGGCCCGAATGCCGACGGGGCGCGGCTCGAGGCCTCGAAGATTTTCACGAAGCAATTGCTGTTGAAGCACCGGATCCCGACGGCGGCGGCGGCGTTTTTCGACGCGGTGGCGCCGGCGCTCGAATATTTGGCGACGCGGCCCGTGCCGATCGTGATCAAGGCGGACGGACTGGCGGCCGGCAAAGGCGTGGTCGTCGCGCAGAGCCGGGCGGAAGCCGAGGCGGCGGTGCGGGAGATGATCGACGGCGGCCGCTTCGGCGCCAGCGGCAAACAGATTTTGGTCGAGGACTGCCTCTTCGGCGAGGAGACCTCGATTCTCGTCGTGGTGTCGGGCCGCGACTACGTGATTTTGCCGACTTCGCAGGACCACAAGCGCATCGGCGACGGCGATACGGGGCCCAATACGGGCGGCATGGGCACATATTCGCCCGCGGAGGTGGTGACGCCGGATTTGCTCGGCCGGATCGACCGGGAAATCGTGCGGCCGTCGGTGGACGCGATCGCGGCCGAGGGGATCGATTACCGCGGCACGCTGTTCATCGGCATCATGCTGACGCCGTCGGGGCCGAGCGTGATCGAGTACAACGCGCGTTTCGGCGACCCCGAGACGCAGGTGGTGCTGCCGCGGATCGCGGACGATTTGCTGGCGCTGCTGTGGCGCGCCGCGCGCGGGGAATTGGCGGGGGCG
>NEUS01000060.1 GCA_002288455.1 Opitutia bacterium Tous-C1TDCM | reverse complement strand
CAGCTTCAGCGCGCGCAGTTGGCCGGAATCGAGATCGGTGAGCCCCTCGCGTTGCCCCAGCTGGGCCACGACTTCGCCGAAGTCGCCGGGCAAGGCGCGGCGCCAGCAGTACGCGTTGACGCCATCGGCCCAAGGCGCCGCGACCAACGCGGCAAAGCTGTCGACGAAACGGACGCGGGGGTTGGGCAGGTCTTCGCAGTTCATGGCCACGATCAGCTCCTTTGCGCATCCTGGAATGCGGCCCGAAAGGCTGCTTCGACCGCCTGGATCTCTCGTTCCGCCAATTCAGGAAACTCCTGGTTCAGCTTGGTCTTCGAAAGTTTTCCTTGGTTTTGGTGCAGAAGCTTCAACATCAGTTGCATTCTCCGGCTCGGAAGATCGACCACCTCGGCAATCGCTCGGCCGGCGGTATCGAAACGCTGGATAATATCCAATTCGCTTGGCAAATCGTCGCGCACCGTCGTCGCGATAAGGTCGAGGATGTATTCCACGTGCGCGGTGAGGTCGGGATACCGCCAAACTCCTTCGGCTTCCCGAACATTGCCGATCGTCATGCACCCTTTGGAATCCACCTCATATTGAACCCGTCCCAACACCGTACGTGAAAACCCTTCGATGACTTTATCGTAGCCGACCGGATCGCGTGCCATCCCTGCCGAAAGCGGCAGTACCATCCCGGCGTCGGTATAGCCGTCTCGGGCCAAGGTTTCATGGAGAAGCAGGCGATGCAGGCGCCCGTTGCCATCATCAAAGGGATGGATGTACACGAAACCGAAACTGACGACTGCCGCCCGGAGCGGCGCCGGCAGCCCTTCACTGCGCAGCAAGAAAGTCCGCAACCCGGCCATCAACGTTTTGATCAGAGCCGGCGGCGGGCAAACATAGTGGATCTGTTCCTGCAGGTTCGGCAGCGTCCGGCCGATATAGTTTTGGTCCGTCCGAAAGGCGAGGTTGGCATAACGACTGTCGACGATGAGATTCTGGAGCAGAACCAGCCTCTGCTCATCCAGCAGATTTTGGCCATCGGTCAGGCCGACTTCGGCCAGCACGCGAAGGAAGCGCTGCATCTTGGATCCTCCGATCGTGGCGCGTTCGATGTCGAAAGATGCCTTCGTTTCTTTGGCATAGAGATAGTTGATCGCGCGCGCGAGCAGATCGGGACCCGCTTGCCTGGCCAGTCGCCTTATCTCTCCCGAATGGTCGACCTGAAGCTTCTTCACGACGGCGGGCGTCTTGCGAACACTCGGGCAAAACCCCGCCGCTCCAAGCAGGTTGTCCCGAACCCTCCAGCGGTGGTTGAGGCGTTCCGGTCCGACGAAGTAACGGGAATCGTCGAGCACGGGTATGAAGTTGCCGGTCACCGCAGCCGAAACCTCACGGGCGCAGAGAAACTCGTACAGAAATCCGATCCGGCGGGAATACTTGCCCGAGGGTTCCGCGGAAATGTATTTTTCGATGTCGCGATCCGACAGGTTGCGGAAGACCTGGTGGAGGAGATCCAGACTCAAAGGCTCATATCTGAGCGCGAACCGGACGTGATCCAACGGTTCGTCCCCCGGCCAATAGCTGCGCGGAAAAACCTCCTCGACGGTTCCATCAGTCCTCGTTTCGCACGTCCGTTTTCCTCCGATCCCTGAAAAGTGGCTGACCACTACCGGGGCTGGCTTGAAGTGCTCAATGAGCCATCGCGTACCGACTGGACGCATAAAAACAGTTACGTTTGGTTAAAAAACGTTATTAAGAATCATTCTGGATCAAAAACGATTACATTCTGAGCGCCCAATCAAAAGGCGCGGTTTTCCACCGCGCCTCGCAAAGACTTGAACTGCGCCCGCGGGCGCAAGTGCCGCGCTTACTTGATCTCGAGCTGCGGGCGACCCTTTTCGGGCCAGTCGATGTGGTAGAACTTGCCGCGGGGCTTGTCGGTGCGCTCGTAGGTGTGCGCGCCGAAGAAGTCGCGCTGGCCCTGGAGCAAGTTGGCCGGGAGGCGGGCGCTGCGGTAGCTGTCGTAGTACGCCAGCGCGGAGCTGAACGTCGGGGCCGGCACGCCGCACTCGGCGGCGAGGGCGACGACCTTGCGCCAGTTCTCCTGGGCCTTCTTGACCGTCTTGTTGAAGTACGGATCGAGGAGGAGGTTCGCGAGGTTCGGGTTACGCTGGTAGGCCTCGGTGATCTTCTGCAGGAACACGGCGCGGATGATGCAGCCGCCCCGCCAGATCTGCGCGATCTCGCCGAAGTTGAGCTTCCACTTGTACTCCTTCTGCGCCTCGCGCATCAGCTGGAAGCCCTGCGCGTACGAGCAGATCTTCGAGCAATACAACGCGTCGTGGATCGCGGCGATGAGCGCCTTCTTGGAGCCTTTGTACTTCTTCGAGGGACCCTTGAGGATCTTGGAAGCGGCGACGCGCTCTTCCTTCACGGCGCTGATGCAGCGCGCGAAGACGGACTCGGCGATCGTCGGCGCCGGCACGCCCATGTCGAGGGCGTTGACCGAGGTCCACTTGCCCGTGCCCTTCTGGCCGGCGGTGTCGAGGATGACGTCGACGATGGGCTTCTTCGTCATCGGATCCTTCTGCTTCAGAATGTCGGCGGTGATCTCGATGAGGAAGGAACCGAGCATGCCCTGGTTCCATTCGGAGAAGATCGCGCCCATTTCCGGCGCCTTCATCTTCAGCAGGCCCTGCATCAGCGCGTAGGCCTCGCAGATCATCTGCATGTCGCCGTACTCGATGCCGTTGTGGACCATCTTCACGTAGTGGCCGGCGCCGTTTTCACCGATGTAGGTGGCGCAGGGCACACCGCCGACGATGGGCTTGCCGGGGGCGGCGCCGGTGAGCGGCACGCCGGTCTTGGCGTCGACCTTGGCGGCGACGGCGTTCCAGATCGGCTCGAGTTCCTTGTAGGCGGCCGGATCGCCGCCGGGCATGAGGGCCGGGCCGAAACGCGCGCCTTCTTCGCCACCGGACACGCCGGAACCGATGAAGCGGAAGCCCTTTTCCTTGAGCGCCTTTTCGCGGCGGATCGTGTCGGTCCAGAGGGCGTTGCCGCCGTCGATGATGATGTCGCCCGGCTCGAAGACGCCGACGAGACCGTCGATCACGGCATCCGTGGCCTTGCCGGCCTGGACGAGGATGATGGCCTTGCGCGGCTTCGCGAGCGACGCGGCGAATTCCTGAAGCGTCTTGGTGCCGACGAGGCCGCCGGGCGTGTTCGGATTTTCGGCGACGAACTGGTCAGTCTTCTCCGTGGTGCGGTTGTAAACCGAGATCCGGAAGCCGTGATCGGCGATGTTGAGGGCGAGGTTCTGACCCATCACGGCGAGCCCGATGAGTCCGATGTCGGAATGCGTTTTGGCCATGGCTGAAATAAAGGAACGCAAGCCCTAGGCGAACGGACCGGAAAACCAACCCCATTCTGGCCGGGAGTCATAAAAACAGCCCGCCCTTGCGGGCTGTTTTTATGGGTTTGGGGTTCGGAGTTCGGGGTTTGGAGTTCACGCAGGCGAGAAAGCCAAGCGCGGGACGAAAATTCGGCCAGCGGAGCTGCCCAACTCCAAACTCCGAACCCCGAACTCCTCAAAACTGCGGCTTGGCCGCGTCCGCCGCGCCGCCGCGCGTGGCACAGTTGATCCACGCGGTCGTGCCGCCGGCGTAGTGTTCCTTTTTCCAGATCGGCAGGCGGGCCTTCGCTTCGTCGATGACGTAGCGGCAAGCGTCGAAGGCGGCGCCGCGGTGGGCGGCGGTCACTCCTACCCAGACGGCCATGTCGCCCAGCTGCAGGAGGCCCGTGCGGTGCACGCAAATCGCGCCGAGCAAATCGAATTTCGCGCGGGCCTCGGCGAGGATCTTGGTTCCTTCGGATTCGGCGAGCGGCACGAAGGCCTCGTACTCCAACGCGCCCACGGTCTGGCCTTCGTTGAGATTTCGCACCCAGCCTTCGAAGGTCACGCAGGCACCGGCGCGGGCATCGGCCAGGCGGCGTTGCAGGGCGGCGGGATCGATCGGCTCGGCGGCAATGGCAAACATCGGACTTGGGAAAACGGAAATGCGAAACTTCAACCGCCGGCCACGGGCGGGATGAACACGATGCGGTCGCCCTCGCGCAGCGGCGCGTCGGCCGCGACGAAGGTTTCGTTGACGGCGGCGCGGATGCGGTCGGCGGGCAACGTGAAGCCGTGGCGTGCGCGCAATTCCTCGTAGAGCGCGGTCGGCGTGGCGGCGGCGGTGGCGAGCGTTTCCTCGTTTTGCCCGCGCTGCTCGCGCAGAATCGCGAAGTACTGGATGCGGACGTGGATCATGCGATCGCGCGATAGTCGCGCTTGCCGCCGGTTTTTTCCAGCAGGCGCACCTCTTTGATGACGATCCCGTGGGTCACGGCCTTGGCCATGTCGTAGAACGTCAGCGCCGCCACCGTCGCGCCCGTGAGCGCTTCCATTTCGACCCCGGTCTTGGCGTGCACCTCGACGCGGCAATGGATCTCGATTTCGCGGCGGTCGGGGTGCGCCTTGATTTCGATTTGGCAATCGTCGAGGCCGAGCGGGTGGCAGAGTGGGATGAGTTCGCCGGTCTTCTTCGCGCCCATGACGCCGGCGAGCGCGGCGGTCTGGAAAATCGGTCCCTTCTTCGTCGCGATCTCGCCGTCGCGCAGCAACACGGCGAGTTCGTCGGGCAGACTCACGACGGCGATCGCGTGCGCGGTGCGGCGCGTGACGGGCTTGGCGCCGACGTTGACCATCGCGGGCCGGTTCTGCGCGTCGAGGTGGGAGAACATCGGCGCGAAACCTCAACCTGCGGCCGGTGCGGCTCAACCTTCAACTTTCGCGGGGGAAGGGAGTGGGTGAGTGGGGACGGGTCACAGAGGGCACAGAGGGAAGCACAGAGGCCACGGAGAAAAACCAAAACAAGAATTCGGCCTAGGGTGGTCGATCGTAAATCCCAACCTTCAGCGTTTCCCTCTGTGCTCCTCCGGATCGACTCCGTGACCTCTGTGGTCCAACTCCGCGGAGCCAACACGTTTGCTCACACCCACGCGTAAAACGGCGCGACCGTGCCGGCGGGGAAAACGCCGTTCCCCGGCGCGAGCTCGACGAAACCGTCGGTGCCGACGAGGCCGGCGAAATCGCCCGACGTGTTGCTCGGATCGGGCACGGCGAGCAGTTCGCCGCGCGGGCCGCTCTCGAGCTTCACCGGCAAAAACCACGTGACCTTCGGCTTGAACGCGATGTCGCGCGCGAGCGCCGCGAGTCGCACGGGCGCCGGTGTGGCGCCGCTGGCGTGGGCGAGGGCCGGCAAAACGTAGCGGTGCAGGCACGTGTAGGCGGAGACGGGATTGCCCGGAAGCGCGAAGACGGGCGTGCCGCGGATGCTCTGGCCGTACCAGAGCGGCTTGCCGGGGCGCTGCGCGACGCCTTGGAAAATCTTCTTCACGCCCTGGCGATCGAGCTCCTCGGGCAGGTAGTCGAATTTGCCCTTCGACACGCCGCCGGTGAGCAGGACGACGTCGAATTCCGCGAGGATGTGCCAGAGCAGATGCTCGATCTCCTGGCGCACGTCGCGGAAATGGAAACGGGAAACCTGCGCGTAGCCGGCGCATTGCAGCGCGGCGCGGAGCGCGTGGTCGTTGCTCCGGCGGATCTGGTGCGGGCCGACGAGGGCGTCGACCTCGACGAGTTCGTCGCCCGAAGTGACGACGGCGATTTTCGGCACTTGGCTGACGGTGACGACGGCGTGGCCGCAGGCGGCGGCGACGGCGATTTCGCGGCCCGTGAGCCGCGTGCCGGCGCGGACCATAATGTCGCCGGCGCGGTGGTCGCTGCCGCGTGGATGCACGGCGTGGCCGGTGACGAGGGCCGCGACGTCGCCCGTCACGCGCATAGCGGCGCCCTCGCGCGCCGTTTCCTCGTAAGGCACGATGCAATCGGCGCCTTCGGGCAAGACGGCGCCGGTCATGATCTCGATGCAGGCGTCGGCCGCGGGGCCGAGTTTGAAGGCGCGCATGCCGGCGGCTTGGACGGCCTCGATGCGGAAAACGCGTTCGCCGGCGGCGAGCGCGGCGGCGCGCAGCGCGTATCCATCCATGGTGACGCGGTCGAAGGGCGGCAGATCGCGGTCGGCGCGCAGATCGGCGCGCAGGATCCGGCGGTGCGCGGAGGCGAGGGGACAATCTTCGCGGCGGAACGGGGCGATGCTGGCGCGGATGAGCTTTTCGGCCTCGGCGGGGGTGAGCATGGGGAAAAGGCAGGTGCGGCTTTACGCCGCGGAGAAACGAGCTTCATGTCCCTCCCTCGCGGCGCAAGCCGCACCTGCATGGGCCAACCCACCGACCAATTCAACCGCGCGCTGCGGGATCTGCGGATCTCGGTCACCGACCGCTGCAATTTCCGCTGCCCGTATTGCATGCCGAAGGAAATCTTCGGGCCCGGGCATGCGTTTTTGCGCGACCCGCAGCTGATGACGCTCGGCGAATTGACGCGCATCGTGAAGGCGTTCCGCGCGCTCGGGGTCGAGAAAGTGCGGCTGACCGGCGGCGAACCGCTGCTGCGCGCCGATGTGCCGGATCTGATCCGGGCTTTGAAAAACGAGCTCGGCGTGCGCGACGTCGCGCTGACGACGAACGGCTGGCTGCTCGAGAAACTCGCGCCGGCCCTGCACGCGGCGGGCCTCGACCGGCTCAACGTCTCGGTCGATTCGCTCGACGACACCACCGCCGGCAAACTCAACGGACTCGGTTTCAAAGTGGAGCGCGTGCTGCGCGGTATCGACGCCGCGGCGGCGCTCGGCCTGCCGGTGAAGATCAACTGCGTGGTGCAGCGCGGCGTGAACGACGCGGAGTTGCCGCAGCTCTGCGAGTACTTCCGCGCCCGCGGACACGCGTTGCGGTTCATCGAGTTCATGGATGTCGGCAACACCAACCACTGGGACCGCGCGCGCGTGGTGCCGGCGCAGGAATTGGTGGAACGCATCGGGGCGATCTGGCCGCTGGAGCCGATCG
The DNA here is from genome assembly GCA_002288455.1 of Opitutia bacterium Tous-C1TDCM. Classification (GTDB taxonomy): domain Bacteria; phylum Verrucomicrobiota; class Verrucomicrobiia; order Opitutales; family Opitutaceae; genus ER46. Next base: position 19,919 of record NEUS01000060.1, on the reverse strand, counting down.
GGCCCGCGTACCGCGGCGAGGTGGCGTCGCGCTACCGCTACCGCGACGGCCGCGGGGAAATCGGGTTGATCAGTTCGGTGACGGAACCGTTTTGCCGCGATTGCCACCGCGCGCGCCTGAGCGCGGACGGGAAACTGTTCACGTGCCTGTTCGCGTCGCTCGGTTGGGACGTGCTCGGCGCGCTGCGCGCGGGCGCGGACGACGCCGGGCTCGAGCATTTCGTCCGGCGGATTTGGCAGGGCCGCATGGACCGCTACAGCGACGAACGCGCCGCGGTGCTGGCGAGCGGCGAGCCGCGGGCGAAGGTGGAGATGAGCTATATTGGGGGCTGAAGGACCGGGGCTGTAAGCGGAAAGCGGTAAGCTTAAAGCTCGGAACTCCGTCTGCTTGACGCCGACCGCTGATCGCTGATCGCTGATCGCTTTCAGCTTACAGCTTTCCGCTTACCGCCCCCCGCGGGCCGCGCGGCGCGCGGCCCCCTTCACTCGTACCGCGCGGCGCGGCCGAGGTAGTTCAGCATCCAGATTTCCTTCCAGACGCGGTAGCGGCCGGCGGGGGTGAACTTGCCGAGATCCTCGCGTTCGGCATGCGGGTGCAGAAAGCCGAGCTCGGTGTTGAGGCGGTCGAGCTCGTGCTGGCCGAGGTTGAGGTCGGCGAGGGGTTCCTGCTCGAAGGGCTTCGGTTCCACGCCGGCAGCGGCGATCCGCGCGCGGTGCCGGGCGAGCAGGCCGGGCAGCGAACGCCGCCACGGGGCGCGCTCGACGTACCAGTTTTCCGGATAAAAGCCGGCGAACGGGATATAGAGATTGTCGGTGAGAAAACGGCGGCCGTCGGCGGCGACGGAACTGACGGCGAAGCAGACGGAGATGGCGCCGTTGGCCTGCGGGATGAAGGTCACCTGCACGCGGATCACGGCCTGGGCGTCCTGATAAACGGATACGCGCAGGTAGATCCCGCCGCCGATCTCGGCCTTGAGGGCCTGGACCTGGCGGAAACCCTGGTTGCGGAGCCATTCGCGCATCAGCAGGAGGCGGGGCTGCACGGGCCATTCCTCGCCGCTGGTGTTGACCGCGTAGCGCGGGAAGAGCGGGAGCGGGCTGAGGCTGTGCGCGGTGATCGCGAGCCAGTTGTAAAGCGTCTCGCCCATGAACCAGACGAGGAAGAACACGGCCGCGAGCACCGGGTAGGGGCGGTCGATGAGTTTGAAATCGACGCAGAGCTGGGCGGCGCCGAAGGCGAAGACGAGCCAGCGCAGCCAACGGTCGGCGATCGACACCAGGGGCGAGGCCAGCCGCTGGTTCACCTGCATCAAAATCAGGGACAGCAGAATCGCGCCGAGAATCAGGTAGGTGGTCTGCACCTCGGAAGACGGGGTAATCCGGACTTGGACGCCGGCGGAGCGGAAAGCGTTCGAACCGCCGCAACTTTCGCGGCGGGACGAAAGCCGCGCCTCAGCTCAGGCGGACCGGCATGATCACGCAGACGAAGTTTTCCAGCGTCTTGAACACGCCGGGGCTGACCTCGTCCTTCACTTCGAAGAACACCTCGTCCTTCGCGAGCGCTTTGAGCGGATCCATGATGAAGGTCGGGTTGAACGCGACCTGGAGGTCGGGGCCGCTGTAGCCGATGGCCATCGACTCGTGGGCCTCGCCGAAATCGGGGCTTTGCGCGGTGAGCTCGAGCAGATTGCTGGAGAGCTTGAGCTTCACGGAATTGGCCTTTTCGGAACAGACCAGGGCCGCGCGGTGCACGCACTGGAGGAGCAACTCGCGCTCGAGCTTGATGCGCTGGTGCGTTTCTTTGGGAATAACCTGTTGGTAATTGGGATAACTCCCTTCGACGACCTTGGAGTAGAGGTAGACGTGGTCGATCAGGCCGCTGGTGTCCTTGTCGGTCGCGATCTGGAACGTCGCGCGGCGTTCGCTGAAGTTGATCCGGACCTTTTCGCCCTTGTCGAGCAGGCGGGTGAGCTCGCTGACCGTCTTGGCCGGGAGGATGATCGCGCCGGCGCTGGCGGCGGGGACGTCCATTTCCTTGGCGATGAGGGCGAGGCGGCGGCCGTCGGTGGCGACGAGCGAGAGTTTGCCGTCGCGGAAATTGAAGTAGACGCCGTTGAGGATGTAGCGGGTCTCGTCGGTGGACTGCGCGTAGGCGACGCTCTTGAGCATCCCGGAAAGTTCACCCTGTTCGAGGGAGTAGGCCTTTTCCTCGCCGAACTCGGGCAGCGGCGGGAATTCCTCTTTGCCGATGCCCATGATCTTGAAGGTCGAGCCGCCGGACGTGAGTTTGACCTGGTGGTTGGGGGTGGCGTCGAACGCGACGTCGACGTTGGGCAATTCCCGGACGATTCCGGCCAAACGTTTGACGGGGAGGGTCACGGCGCCCGTCTCCTTCACCTCGGCCTTGATTTTGCAGCGGATGCCCAGATCGAGATTCGTAGTCGTGAGCGAAATCTGGTCCTTTTCCGCTTCGATCAGCACGTTGCTCAAAATCGGCATGGTCGCTTTGGATCCGACCACGTTGAGGACCTGGGCAAGTCCGTTGGCGAAGTGATCGCGGTTGATTTTGAATTTCATGCGGGGGCGGACGGGTAAAACGCAGAAGCTAACAAAGGCTAAAAGAATAGGTGTTCAATAAGGAATTCTATCCGTATCAGTATGGGCTGCGAACAACCGGAGCAACTTGGGTTTTCGCCTCTGAAAAACGCACCGCGAAACCCGCCGAATAACTTTCCGGCAACCGCGCGAAACCCGGCGGTTATGCGCAGGACCGGAGTTGTTCGGAAGTCGCGCGCAGGTTCCTGACACGCGATTCCCAAAGGCGAAACCGGGCGCCGGCGGCGGGGATTTCCCGGGACCGCCGGCCGGTTCAGGTTTTGGCAAAGACCCCCGGCCGGCCGCGCCGGAAATACCGGAAGAGACCGAAAAACAGGTAGGCGAGGCAAAGGCCGAGGACGGCAAATTCCTTGTAGAACACGACGAGCCCGATGGCGCACATCAGCAGAATGAAGGGCTGGAGGCGCGTCTGCGTCTGCATGTCGACGCCCTTGCCGCTCGGGTAACGCACGGTGCTGACCATCAGGAATGCCACGAGCAGCATCAGCGGCGGCAGCAGCAGGGCCCAGGCTTTGAGGGACCGATCCGTTTCCGCCAATTTCAGGAGAAACAAGACGGTGGCCGCGACGGTGAGGGCGGCGGCGGGGACGGGGAGGCCGACGAAGTCTTTGTTGGAATCCTTGGTGCCGGGGCGGAGCAGGGGATTGGTGATGACGTTGAAGCGGGCGAGCCGCATGGCGGCGCAGAGCAGGTAAACGAAACCGATGGCCCAGCCGATGTTGCGGAACCACTCGTAGTTGCCGGTTGTGGGCGCGAGGATGAGGTAGAACATCAGCAACGCCGGCGCCATGCCGAAGGAGATGACGTCGGCCAAGGAGTCGAATTCCGCGCCGAAGAGCGATTCGCGGCCGCCCATGCGCGCGAGCCGGCCGTCGAGGGTGTCGAAGGCCGCGGCGCCGAAGATGAACCAGACGGCGTACTTGTAATGTTCGTAATTCGTCAGCCCGCGGTACTCGCCCGAAAGGGCCGTCTCGGCCAACCGCGCCTGGATGCAATGCGTGATCGCCATGAACCCGCAGAACAGATTCCCGGCCGTCATCAGGTTGGGCAGGAAGTAAATCCGGCTGGCCTGGGTGACGTTGTACGGGTCCTCGCGGCGGGCGAGGTCGCTGGCGACGGCGCCCTGATCCTGTTTCGAGGAGTGCTTCGGGTCGCTCATTTCGTCAGGCTCTCGAGGTATTTCCAGAACTTCGAATGCTGCTCGACCAATTGCTGTTCCGAAACCGGCAATTTGTTGCGGAGCAAAAAGTCCTCGAGCGAATTGCGGTGGAGGATGTAGTCGACGTGGAGCGTCTCGCCTTGGACTTCGAAGTAGAACCGGAAATCGCCGGCGCGGAGCCGGTAGAGCGTCTTCTGGCCGCGGCGGAATTGGCCGAGCGGTTCGCGCGGGTGGGCGAGGTCGGCGGGTTTCAGGCTGCTGATCGGGTCGATGGCGTCGAGCTGGGCCAGTTTGTCGAGCCGGTTGAGCTCGTGCATGGCTTGCTCGGAAAAGTTAACCTGATACATGGTGCGGCGCGTTCGTCGGGTAACCGTCCGTGACTGCGGGCGTCATGCCCGCACCCCCCTGCCTGTCCGACGATCAAACGGTTTTTGCATGAAACGACCCGGTCTATCCCCGCTCCTGATGTCGGCAACGCTATTCCTTGCCGCGGCGGCCGCGGCGCAGGACCCGATGATGGCGCCGGCCAAGACCGCGCCCCTGACCCCCGCCGCCAAGGCCGCGGCCCGCGCCGCGGAGTTGCTGCAACGCTACGACAGGAACGGCGACGGCAAGATCGACGAAGACGAGCGCGCCGACGCCAAGGAGAGCATGATCAAGGAGCAGGTCGACCGGCAGATGGCGCGGCAGGCCCTCGCGCAGGCGACACCGGAGCAATTGCGGCAACGCGTCCTCGAACTTTTCGATGCGGACCGCGACGGCCGGCTCGACGAAACCGAACGCGCGACGGCGGAAAAGGCCGCGGCCGAGCGCGCCGCCGACCCTGCGGCGCCCGTGGCGTTGCTGCGGGAGGAGTTGATGAAGCGGTTCGACGCCAACACCAACGGCCGGCTCGAACCCGAGGAACGCGCCGCCGTGCGCGACTTCCTCGCCGCGCGCCGCGAAGCGGCGGCCGAAACGGCGACCCCGTCCGGCGCGCCGTCCCCGGCGGTGAAACCCGCTGCCGGAGCCGAGTCCCCGCTGCTGGCGCGGGCCGAGTTGCTGAAACGCTTCGACCGCAATGCGGACGGCCGCATCGATGCGGCGGAACGTGAAACCTTGGAAACGACGCTGCGGAGCGAATGGTCGACGCACCCCGGGTTTCTGCGGCGTTGGGACGCCAACTCCGACGGCAAGATCGACGACGCGGAGTGGACGGCCGCGCGCGAGGAGCAGCGCCGGCGTTTCCGCGCCGAGGAAACCAAGTAGCGGCGGCGTCCGCGCGCCGGTGCGAGGGCGGGCCGCCATAAATGGAATTCCGGCGGCGGCCGCTTGAGTCGGCCGGTGCTTTCTGCTGTTGGTCAGCGGCAGGTTCTATGCCCGCGTCCGCTCTTACCCCCCCAGGCGAACCATCGCGGGCCGCCGATTCCGGCCCGACTGCGTTCCGCGGCCGGGCGCTGAAATTCGCCGCGGTCGCCGGCGTTTATGCGGCCTGCGCGATGCTCTCGCGCGAGCTCACCGAGAACCCGGCGCTGGAAGCGAGCTTCTGGCTGCCCAGCGGCCTGATGCTCGGCTTGCTGCTGACGGAGGCGCGCCGGGATTGGGCGCTGCTGGTGGCGGCGATGTTTGCCGGCGATTGCTTTTACAACGCGACCGGCGCGACGTGGCCGTGGGCCGATTGGTTTTTCGTCACGGTCGGCAATGCGGCTACCGCGGTGGCCGGGGCCTTGTTGGTCCAACGTTGGGTGGCGCGGAAGACGGCGTTGGAATCGGTGCGGGAATTGATCGGTTTGATGATCGCGGCGGCGCTGAGCCTGGTGATCACTTCGACGATCGGGGCTTGGACGATCCAAAGCTTGGCCGGTGCGGGATCGTTCGGTGCGATTTGGACGTCGTGGTTTTTCAGCGACCTTCTGGGCGTGGTGCTGGTGACCCCGCTGATTTTGGTCTGGAGCGGGGCGCGCGGGGAACCCCGGGCGCCGCTGAGTTCCGTCCGCCGCTTCGAGGCGATCGCGTTGGTCTCGGGGGTCTGTGTCTGCTGCTCCCTCGCGATCTCGCTGGACTGGCTCCAAAACCCCGCGTCCCGCTACGTGGTGGTGCCGTTCGTCGTCTGGGCCGCGATCCGTTTCGGCCCGCGCGGCGTGACGGTCGTGAGCCTGGTGCTCGCGCTGCTGGCCGGTTGGTTCGCGCTGCATGGGCACGGGCTGGACCACTCGAACTCGGCCACGGCGCACGAGCGCAACGTGGAGTTGCAACTCGGGTTGTCGCTGGTGGCGTTCTTCGGCCTCATCCCGGCCATCACGATCGCGGCGCTGCGCCGCCAAGAGCGGGAATTGGTCGAGCAACGGAATTTTCACCGCGCGATTTTCGACCACGGCCCCGAGGGCATGCTGGTGCTCGGCCCGGCCGGCGAGCTCCTCCAGATCAACCGCGCGGCGCTCGCTTTTCTCGAAGCGGAAACCTTGGCCGAGGCCGGGGCGGCCGGCTGGCGCGACGCGGTCCTGCCGGAAGCGCGGGCCGGCTTCGCGGCGCTGTTGCAACAGGTGCTCGCCGGCGGCCGCGACTCGGCGTTGCTGCCCGTGCGCGGTCGGCGCGGCGGCGTCCGCTGGCTCGACCTGCACGCGACGCCGCCGGCGGCGTCACCGGGTTGCTCGGCGTGACCCGCGATGTCACGGCGCGCCGGCAGGCGGACGAGGCGCTGGCGATCGCGCGTTTCAGCGTCGACCGCGCCCATCTGGCCATCGTGTGGGTGGACCGCGACGCGGGTGTCCGCGACGCCAACGCCGCGGCCTGCGCGCAACTCGGCTACACGCGGGAGGAAATGCTCCGGCTCCGGGTCGAGGATATCGATGTCGAGTTCTCCGCCGAACGCTGGCCGCGGCATTGGGAAGAATTGCGCGGCCGGGAATCGGTGACGTTCCAAAGCCGCCAGCGCCGGAAAGACGGCGTCGTGCTCGATGTCGTCATCGGCACCTATCTCCTGCGCGTCGGCGAGACGGAACTGGCGTGCGCCTTCGTGCAGGATATCACCGAGCAGCTCGCGGCGGAGCAGCGGATTCTCGGGCTCAACCGGCGGCTCGAGCTGGCGGTGGGCGGCGCCGGCTACGGCGTCTGGGAGTACGATCTCCAATCCGGCGTCGTGAGTTGGGACGAGCGCATGCACGAGATCCACGGCGTGGGCCGGGGGCAATTCGACGGCACCCCGGCCGGGTGGCGGCGGCTCATCCCGCCCGAAGCGCGGACCGAGCTGGACCGCCGTTTCGCGGAACTCGTGGCCGGCCGGCCGGTGGAGCCGTTCGAGCTGGCGGTCGTGCGCGCCGCGGACGGCGCGCGGCGCGAAATCGAGGCGAACGGTTTTCTCCAGCGCGACGGCACCGGCCGCCCGCAACGCCTCGTGGGCATGAACCGCGACATCACCGACCAGCGGCAGGCCGAACGTGCCCTCCGGCGCAGCGAGGCCCAGCTCAAGCTCATCTTCAGCGCCGTGGCCGACGGCGTCGTCGTCCAGGACCGGGCCTTGCGTATTGTCCAATGCAATACGACCGCGGAGCGGATTCTGGGCCTGACGGCGGACCAGATGGCCGGCCGCACGTCGCTGGATCCGAGGTGGCGCGCGGTGCACGAGGACGGCCGGCCCTTCGCCGGCGAGGTGCATCCGGCGGCGGTCGCGTTGCGCACGGGCTTGCCGGTGCGCGATGTCGTGATGGGCGTGCACAAGCCGGACGGCGCGCTGACCTGGATCTCGGTCAACGCGGAACCGCTCCGCGATCCGCGGGACGGCGTGCAGCTCGTGGTCAGCAGTTTCGCCGACATCACGGCGAGCCGCGCGTTGCAGCAGCAGGTGCGGCAGGCGCAGAAGATGGAAGTCGTCGGCCAGCTGGCGGGCGGCGTCGCCCACGATTTCAACAACATCCTCACCGCGATCATGCTGAACCTGCAGCTGATCGCCGAAGAGAAACAGTTTCCCGAAAGACTGCGGCCGCCGCTGGCGGAACTGCAGGTGATGACCCGCCGCGCGGCGAAGCTGACCGAGCAGCTGCTGCTCTTCGCCCGCCGCCGCATGATGCGCACGGAACGGCTGGAACTCAACGCGGGCATTTCCCAGGTCCTGGCCCTGATCCGCCGCGTGATCGGCGAACACGTGAACGTGACGCTGCAGCTGGCCGCGGAGCCGCTGTGGGTCGACGCCGACGCCGGCATGATCGACCAGGTCGTGATGAACCTCTGCGTCAACGCGCGCGACGCGATGCCGGCGGGCGGCACGCTGAAACTGGAAACGTCCCGGGTGGACCTCGGGCCGGAGCTGCCGCTGTCCGCGGCGCCCGGCGCGCGACCCGGGCGTTTTGCCTGTCTCCGGGTCAGCGATACGGGCTGCGGCATGCCGCCCGACGTGCTCCGCCACCTGTTCGAGCCGTTCTTCACCACCAAGGAAGTCGGCAAAGGCACCGGCCTCGGCCTGGCGACCGTCCACGGCATCGTGCACCAGCACCAGGGCTGGATCGAAGTGGACAGCGAGGTCGGCCGCGGCACCAGCTTCCGGGTTCTGCTTCCGCTCGCGGCCGATGTCGCCGCGGGCCCTCCGGCCAATCCGGTGCCGGCCATTCCCGGCGGGCATGAAACGGTGCTGCTGGTGGAGGACGAACCGGCGGTGCGGCTGGCGACCTCGACCATGCTGCGGCGGCTCGGCTACCTGGTGGTCGAGGCGGGCAGCGGACCCGAAGCCCTCGGCGTCTGGCACGGTTTGGCGGCCAGTCCCGATATCCTCGTCACCGATATGGTGATGCCCGGGCGGGGTCACCGGTCTGGAGCTCGGCGAGACGCTCCGGCGGCTGCGGCCGGAACTCGCGATCGTGGTGACCAGCGGCTACACCGAGGAGATTCTGAAAACGGACGATCTCCGCCGCTCGGGCATCAGGCTGATGGCGAAACCCTACGAGTTCGCCGAACTGGCGGTCGTCATCCGGCAGGCTTTGGCCGGAGGCTAGGCCGCGTCCGGGCCGGTGCGGCCCCGGACTTACTCGGACGTGCCGGCGGTTTGCAGGGCGGCGGAAGCGGGCTCGGCGAGATCGGCGGCGGTCGGGCTCGGGGCGGCGAGGGCGACGATGACGCCGGCGAGAATCACAGCGGCGAGGAATTTGAAGAAGGGATCGTTTTTCATGGTGTTGGAATGCGGTTGCTCCCGGACTGACGCCGTCGCCCCGGGGAGCAGTTTCGGATTCGGACGGAATTCTCCGGGGAAAATGTGCGGTCGCCGTGTAACCGGGCCTGCCACACCGCGTCGGCGCGCGGCCCGCCGGCGGGGATTTTGCGGCCGGGGCGCGGTTTGCGTTGCGGACCCCGCCGCGCCCGGAGTCGGATCGCGGACCCTTTCCGCACCGCATGAAATCCCTGCTCACCGTCCTGTTCCTGGCCGCCGCGTGGCCGGCCGCCGCCGCGCCCGCCGTGCGTAATGTAATTCTGGTTACGATCGACGGCTTGCGCTGGCAGGAAGTGTTCGGCGGGGCCGATGCGGCGCTGATCGACAAGGACAACGGCGGCGTCCCCGAGGGCGCGCAGGCCGCGCTGAGGCGCGAGTTCCTCGCCGCGACCCCGGAGGAACGCCGCGTGCGGCTGATGCCCTTTTTCTGGTCGACCGTGCCCGCGTCCGGCCAGGTGTTCGGCAACCGCGCGCGCGCCAGCCGCGTCGAGGTCCGCAACCTCGAGAACATTTCCTATCCCGGCTACAACGAGCTGCTCACCGGCCGCGCCGATCCGTTGATCTCCTCGAACACGCCGATCCCGAATCCCAACGTCACCGTGCTCGAATGGCTGCACGGCCGCCCGGGCTACGCGGGCCGCGTCGCGGCGGTCGCGCAGTGGCGCGTGTTCACCTCGATCATCAATGTCGGCCGCAGCCGCCTGCCGGTCTGGGTGACGGATACGCCGCTGCCCGCCGGCACCGCCTCGCCGCGCCTGCGGGAACTCGAGCGCTGGATGAAGGACATCCCGCCGATCACCGGCGGCGAACATTTCGACGCCTTCGTCCAGGCCGCCGCCTACGAGCACATCGGGCGGCTCAAGCCGCGCGTGCTGCTGGTGGCGTATGGCGAACCGGATACGTGGGCGCACGCGCGCCGCTACGACCGCTACCTGCAGGCCGCGCAGCGCTGCGACCGTTTCCTGCGCGAACTCTGGGAGCACCTCCAGTCGCTGCCCGAGTACCGCGGCACCACCGCCGTGGTCATTTCGCCCGACCACGGGCGCGGCACCGAGTGCCACGACTGGACGAGCCACGGGAAAAAAATCCCGCGCTCCGAGGAAACCTGGCTGGCCGCCTTCGGCCCCGGCATCGCGCCGCGCGGCGAACGCGAGGGCACACCGGTCATCGTGCAGGCCCAGGTGGCCGCGACCGTGGCCGCGCTGCTCGGCGAGGACTGGCCCGCCGCCTCGCCCGGGGCCGAGCCGGCGATCGCCGATCTGTTTCCGTAAATCCGGAATCGGCGGCGAAAGGTCGCAGCTTGGGCTCCACTGACTCTCCCGCGACCCCGACGCGCGGCCCGCGTGACGTCGCCGGTCTTTCAACCTTCACCTTTCAACTTTCAACTCTTCCTCCGGCTCACTCGCTGTCGGGCGCAACCTTGTCGCGGACGTCCTCGAGGTAGGCCACGAGGGCCGTGATCTGGGCGTCGGTGAAAATCGCGTCGCGATGGGTGTAGGTGTACGACTTGAGCGGCATCTGGCGCGTTTCGATCGTGTCGATCATCTCGTTGAGTTTCTTGCCCTGGGCCTTCGGCGTCAGGCTCGCGAGGGTCGAGAGGTTGAGCGACGCTTTGCCTTCCTGCACATGGTCGGCGAGCCACCAGCCGAGCGGCTGGAATTCCGCGTACCACGGATACCGGGTGGTGTTGGAATGGCAGTCGTAGCAGCCGACTTCGAGCAAGGTCTTCACCGGGGCCGGCGCGGGATGGGCCACGAGCAGGTCCTCTTTCCCCGGCGGCTGCGCGGAAACATTTTTCTCCGGCCGCACGAACTGCAGCCCGACCGCGATGACAACAAAAACGAGGAGAATCCGTTTGGCGATTTTCACGGGCGGGAAAGGGTTGCCGCGAAATGAGGCCACCCCGGCGTCGCGCGCAAGCCTGAGTCGCCGCCCTTTCGGGCGCCTCGGCTGCACGGGATGAAGCGGCCGGGGCAAAACAGGCGTGGCCCCCGGTGGCCGAGGTCTGCTACGCTGGCGCCATGAACGGCGTGATCCAGTTGTTCGCCCAGGAATCCGTCGCCCGCACCGTGGTGCTGCTGGCGATCGCCGGCGCCGCGGGCACCGCCTTCGGCAAAATCCGGATTCTCGGCGTCGGCTTGGGCGTGGCCGGCGTGCTCTTCGCCGGGCTCGTGCTCGGCCAGCTGGGCCTCAAGGTCGACGCCCATGTCCTCGAATTCGTCCGCGAGTTCGGCCTGATCCTTTTCGTCTACACGCTCGGCCTTCAGATCGGTCCCGGCTTTTTCGCCTCGTTGCGCGCGCGGGGGCTGGTGCTGAACGCCTTCGCCGCCGCGATCGTGCTCCTCGGCGCCGGTGTCGCCGCCCTCCTGATCGGCACGGGCTGGATTTCGCTGCCGGCAGGCAGCGGCCTGCTCTCCGGCGCGACCACGAACACGCCCAGCCTCGCCGCCGCCCAGCAGGCGCTCGCGCAGGTCGGCGCCGACGAAGGCGCGGCCGCGATCCAGGGCCTCGCCTACGCGGTGGCGTATCCGTTCGGCATCATCGGCATTATTCTCACCATGGTGCTCGTGCGGCGTATATTCCGGGTGGATGTGCGGGCGGAAGTCGCCGCCGCCGAGAACGCGCAGGCCCCGCGCACGCCCAAGCCCGCCACCCGCAACCTCGAGGTCCGCAACGCCAACCTCGTCGGCCGCGCCCTCGGCAAGGTGCCCGGCCTCGAAGGTTCCGGTGTCGTGGTCTCGCGGTTTTCCCGTGCCGGCCAGGTCGAGGTCGCGCGGCCGGAGACGGAATTGCAGCTCGGCGACATTCTCCACGCCGTCGGCCCGGAAGAAGGCCTCGACGCCCTGCGCGTCGTGGTCGGGGCCGACGCCGGCGTCGACCTGAAACTGTTGCCCGGTCCGGTCACGAACCGCCGTTTGATCGTGACGCGCAGCGAAATCTTCGGCCGCGCCCTCGGCGAGATCCGGATATTCGCGCAACACGAGGTCGTCATCACGCGCATCACGCGCGGCGGGATCGAGTTTTCCCCGACGCCGGGGTTTCGCCTGCAATTCGGCGATGTGCTCATGGCGGTCGGCGAGGAACCGCAGATCACGCAGGTGGCGGCGGCCGTCGGCAATTCCAACCAGGCGCTCAACTCGCCGCAGCCGATCCCGTTTTTCCTCGGCATCGCCCTCGGCGTGATCCTCGGGAGCATCCCGCTCGCGCTGCCCGGTTTGCCAGCCGCGGTGAAGCTCGGCCTCGCCGGCGGCCCGTTGGTCGCGGCGATCTTGCTGTCGCGCCTCGCCAACCTCGGCCCGCTGGTCTGGCACATGCCGACCAACGCGAACCACATGCTGCGCGAAGTCGGCATCACGCTTTTCCTCGCCGCGGTCGGGCTGAAGTCGGGCGAGAAATTCGTCGAGGTCATCCTCGGCGGCGAGGGCCTGCGCTGGCTCGCGTTCGGCGCCGCGATCACGCTGCTGCCGCTGCTGCTGGTCGGCTTCGTCGCGCGCGCGTGGCGGAAACTCAACTACGCGGAACTCTGCGGCCTGCTCGCGGGCAGCATGACGGATCCGCCGGCCCTCGCCTTCGCCCAGCAGACGACAGGCAGCGACGCCCCCGCCGTCTCCTATGCGACGGTGTACCCGCTCGTGATGCTGCTCCGCGTGTTTTCGGCGCAGCTGCTCGTTTTCCTGCTCTACCGCGCCGCGACCGGGTGAACGGGGAACTCCCGTCTTACGTTCCGCCCAGCGCGTCGCGCACCAGCCCCGCGATCGCCGGCGGCAACGCCAGGCCGAGCGCCGCCTGCTGGGCCGCGGGGCTCATTTTTTTCCAGGTCTTGCGCAGGATATCGACGAACTTCTCCCGCGGGTAATCCGCGTGCTGCGCGGCGAAGGCGCCGATCTCGTTTTCCAGAAAAACGAGGCACGCCGCATCCTCCAGCGCCTGCGTGCCGGCATTCGTTTTCAATCCGGTCTTCGAAACCCACACCGCGATGTCGGCCGCCTCGGCTGCGGGCACGCCGGCGGCCAGCGCCAACTCCCGCGCGCGTTCCGCCTGCTTCGTGTAAAGCGAACGCCGCCACGTGAGGTAGCCGGCCTTGCCTTCCGGGAAACTCGCGCGCGGCACAAGCCAGCGCTCGAGATGCTGCGCGCGGGCCGCCAGCCGCAGGGCCGGCGCCGCCGCGGGCTCAAGTTTCACGACCCAGGCCTCGACGTGCTCGCCGTAAACCAACTCGGCCGCCCGGCCGTCGGCGGAGCGGGCCGGATCGGCGGCGTGGGCGGCGTCGATGAGTTCGCGGGCGCGGGCGTAGGCTTCCATGGCGCCGCGCAGTCGAAGCCCCGCCCGCGCCGGCGGCAAGCGGGGTTTCCGCGGCCGGCGGTGTGAAATCGTCGCCCGCACGTGTGCACCGCAGACTTCCCTTCCGGTGCCGGCTTGTTCCATCCTGCACCTGCCCGCTGTTTCCCCCGGTCCGATTCCGGCGGTTCCAACCCCATTTCCCCATGAATGCTGCATCCCTCGGCCGCTGCCTGGCTGTCCTCGGCCTCTCCTCCCTGACCCACCTCGCCGCGCAAACCGCTCCGACTCCCGCTCCGTCCACCGCCGTCCCGGCCGCGAAACCCGCCGACCCCGCGGCCCCGCCCGTCGAACTCTCGCCCTTCGAGGTGAAGGCCGGCGACGATGTCGGCTATCAGGCCGCCAACACCACCAGCGGCAGCCGCCTGAACTCGCGGCTCAGGGACACGCCCGCCGCCGTTTCCGCGTTCACCCCCGAGTTTCTTTCCGACATCGCCGCGACCAATCTCGAGGAAATGCTCGCCCATGCGACCAATGTCGAAGTCGACGTCGAGGATGCCAATGCCGGCTTCAACAATCCGTCCGGCCGCGGCGCCGACGGCGGCGACTTCAATTTCCGCATGCGCGGCTCCCCCGCCGGCGCGTCGCGCGACTTCGTCGAATCCAGCGTCCCGGTCGATCTCTACAACGTCGAACGCGCCGAGGTCGCCAGCGGCCCCAACTCCATCCTCTTCGGCCTCGGCCAGGCCGGCGGCCTCGTATCGCTCAGCGGCAAGAAGGCCAACCTCCAGCGCGGCCGCACCACGCTCAAGTCCATCCACGGTTCGTGGAAGCAGGAGCGCTACGAGGCCGACTACAACCGCGTGCTCATCCCGAGAAAACTCTCCTTCCGCCTGCTCGGTCTCTACCAGAACAACGAGGGCTGGCGCCATTGGGACTTCAACGACCAGGCGCGCTGGACCATCGCGGCCGCCTACCAGCCGTTCAAGCGCACCACCGTCCATGTGTCGTTCGAAAAGGGGCACATGGACAACAGCCTTTCGCTCGGCTGGAACGCCCAGGACCAGATCACCGGGTGGCAGGACGCCGGCCGGCCGCTCACCGACGGCACCGTCGTGCTCCCCGGTCTCAACCGTTTCAACGCGAACAACCAGCGTTTCACCTTTGTCGATCAGGACCGCTCCGTGTACAACCACCGCGGGGAGTTCCAGTCGGTGAATCGCTACGGGGCCGAGACGCTGCTGCCGCCCTCCGTCTCCCCATACGACTACAGCCTCACCGGGCCCGGCGGCACGCGGCACCAGACTTTCAATACCCGTCAGGTCACCGTCCAGCAGCGGCTCCCGCGCGGCGTCGACCTTGAGCTCGCCTACTTCCGCAACACCGCCGACATCGAGGCGCACGGCATGGCGATCGCCGGTTCCAACCTCCGTGCCGACCCCAACCCCACGCTCCCGCGTCCGGACGGCACCGCCGGCACGATACCCAATCCTTTCGTCGGCCGCCTTTACTTCGAGTCCGTGTGGTTCAAGGACACGATCTCGACCACCAACGAGATCTTCCGTCTCACCGGGTCGATCGACGCCGGCAACTCGCGCCGCTGGTTCGGCCGCCACCGCGTCGCCTTGCTCGGCGAAGCTTCCTCGCAGAACCGGCTCCGCCGCTGGCGCGACGAGATCCTTGTCGACGACCGCAACGTCCCGATCGTCAACGCCGCCACGGCGGAAAATGCGCAGAACCAGGTCACGCGCCGCACCTACATCACCGAGGGCGACTATACGACCTACTACGCCGCCAATCCCACGCTGCCCATCGCGCCCTTCGTCTACAACGGCCGCACCTTCACCTCCACCTACGCCTCGCGCGCCCGCGCCAACACGCAAACGGTGAAGGACATCACGAGCCTCATGTTCGCTTCGCAGAGTTTCTGGTTCAGGGACCGCCTCGTCACCACGCTCGGGGCGCGCCGCGACGACATCAAATTCAAGAACGCCCAGGAAGAGCGCGTCACGAATCCGGCCGACCCGCGCGTGACCTCCAAGCTCATCGCCGCCGGCGAATGGTATTTCAACGGCCAGCACGTCCGCCACCACTACCAGCCCACCACCTTCACCGCCGGCGGCGTGCTCCATGCCGCCAAGCGCCTTTCGCTGTTCTACAACATGTCGCGCAACAACGGCCAGCCGCGCTTCGACCGCACCGTGCTCCCCAACGGCGAAGTGCCCGAGCCCACCGAGGGCCGCGGCCGCGACTTCGGCTTCATGCTCGATGTGCTCGGCGAGGACCGGCTCTTCGTGCGCACGACGTGGTTCCAGACCGAGCAGCTCAACGACTCCCCGATTCTCCCCGGCGGCAACGCTCTCGGCGTCGACAACCTCACGACGATGCTCACCCAGCTGCGCAACGTAGGGAAGATCTCCCAGGCCGACTACGATCGCCAAGCCATCACGTGGACTTCCGCGTCGATCGACATCTTTACCGAAGGCGTCGAAGTCGAGGTCGTCGCCAACCCGACCAAGAACCTCACCCTCCGCGCCAGCTACTCGCATTCCGAGCGCCGCCGGCAGAATTTCTTCACCGAGGTCTTCGAGTTCTTCGATACCCGCGTCCCCCAGTGGCGCGCCCTGCTCGCCGGCAACCCCGTCGAACTCGCCGCCTTCGAAGCCGCCGTGAGCTCCCTCTACAGCGAACTGAATTTCCAGGTCGACCGCCAGAACTCCCCCTTCGGCTCCCGCCCGCACAAGCTCAACGGCACCGCCCGCTACGCCTTCCGCGAGGGCAAACTCCGCGGCGCCTTCCTCGGCGGCTCCGTGCGCTACAGCGGCAAGAACTTCATGAGCTGGGATCAAACCACCGGCCACATCTACTGGGGCAACGAATCCATCCTCGCCGACGCCTTCGCCGGCTACCGCTTCAAGGTTCCGCGGACCAAAATCAACGCCACCGTGCAGCTCAACGTGCGCAATGTCGGCAACGACTACCGCGCCAACGTCGGCCGCTACAACGACAACTACACCGGCGTCCGCCGCGTGTATCTCAACGAGCCCCGCAGCTTCCGCCTCAGCACCACGCTCGATTTCTGAAGTCGGAAATCGGGGCGGAGGTCGGCCCGCCCCGTTTGTCGTTTCGCCTGCGGCGGCAAATTCGGTTCGGATCGCGGAGGACAAGGAAAGGAAATCAGCGGATCGGAAATTGAGGATCCGCCCGCCTGCCTGTTGTCGCACGGCCTTTTCTCCTCCGTGCCCCTCCGGTCTTTCTCTGTGAACTCTGTGGTGCGAATTTTCCGCCTGTTCGCACCGTCGCGGATCGTCCCGTTTGTTTTTCGGGCGGCGGGGAAAACTCGGATTTTGGGTCACAGAGGACACGGAGGGGAAATCGGCGGAAGGGAAATTGAAGATCCGCCAACCGCTCCGTCCCTCCTTTCCGCTCCCTCCGTGGCCTCCGGTTTTCCTCCGTGAACTCTGCGGTCCCATGCCTTGAAGTCGTTGTCCTCCGATTCCGTGGATTCCGTTCCTTCCATTCCCGCCGCTTGCCGCGCCTGCGGTGTGTGCTGCTTTTCCCGGGCCGCCGACTACGTGCGCGTCACGGGCGACGACTGGACGCGCCTCGGCGATCGCGCCGACCGCTACGCGCACTTCATCGGCCACCGCGCGTTTTTGCGCATGCAGGACGGCCATTGCGCCGCCCTCGCCGTGCAGCCCGCGGCCGGCGGCGGGCTCGATTTCTTCTGCACGATCTACGAACACCGCCCGCAGACCTGCCGCGACCTCGGCCGCGGCTCGCCCGAATGCGCCGGCGAACTTGCCGCCAAGGCCGCGCGCGTCGCCCAACTTCATCCCGGTCTCGCCCCGCCGCCGCCGTCCGGCCCGCGTTCGTAGGCGCCCCGCGGTGGCCGCCGCACAACGCGCTCGCCGGCGCCGGCCCGCGTCGTTTCGCTGGCCGGATGCGCGTGCCGCCCCGCTCCCGTTTCCCCGCTTGGCTCCGCGGACTTTGCCTCGCCGCGATCTTCGCCGCCCCCGTCGCCGCCGCTCCGGCGGAACGCCCCAACGTCCTCCTCATCCTCGCCGACAACTGGGGCTGGCCCCACGCCGGCGCACTCGGCGATCCCGCCGCGCAAACCCCCGCCTTCGACCGCGTGGCCCGCGAGGGTGTCCTGTTTTCGAATACGTTTTGCCCGGTGCCTTCCTGCTCCCCGACGCGCGCCAGCGTGCTCACGGGCCGCGCCGCCCACCAACTCGAGGATGCCGCGAGCCTGTGGAGCGCGTTTCCCCGCAAACTCAAAGTCTTCACCGCCGCGCTGCGCGCGGCGGGCTACGAGGTCGGCGTCACGGGCAAGGCCTGGAGCCCGGGCAATTTCAAGGACTTCGGCTGGCCGGAAAATCCCGTCGGCCGCGACTACCCGGGCGGGTTGCCGGAATTCCTCGCCGCGCGCGACCGCGCGAAGCCGTTCTTCTTCTGGCTCGGCAACATCGACACCGCGTCGCACACGTGGCGCCACGCCCCGGGCGATCCGCAGGATCCCGCCGCCGCGAAATTGCGCGTGCCGCCGATGTTTCCGGATACGCCCGAGGTCCGCGCCACGCTCATCGCCTACTACGCCTCGATCCGCCGGCTCGATGCCGCCGCGGCCGCCGCGCTCTCGGTGCTCGAGCAGGAAAAACTCCTGGAAAACACCGTCGTCCTCTACACCAGCGACAACGGCTGGCAGCTGCCCCGCGGTCTGGCCAACTGCTACGACACCGGCACGCGCGTGCCGCTCGCGATCCGCTGGGGTTCGCGCGTGCGCGCGGGCCGCACGGAGGCGGGTTTCGTTTCCCTCACCGACCTCGCGCCGACGTTTCTCGAGTTGGCCGGCGTGACGCCACCGTCCGAGATGACGGGCCGCAGTTTCCTCGGCGCGCTGCTCGACCGGCCCGGCGCCGCGCGCGCGGACCATGTCTTCGTGGAACGCGAGCGCCACGCCAACGTGCGCCGCGGCGATCTCAGTTACCCGATCCGCGGCCTGCGCACGCGCGAATTTCTTTATCTGCGCAACCTGCGTCCCGACCGCTGGCCCGCCGGCGACCCGCAGCAACACTTCGCCGTCGGCCCCTACGGCGACGTCGATCCCTCCGCGATCAAGGAACTGATCGTGACCCGGGCCGCCGAACCCGCGATCGCGCCGTTCTTCGCCTTGAGTTTCGGCAAACGTCAGGCCGAAGAGCTCTACGACTTGCGCGCCGATCCCGACCAACTCGTCAACGTCGCCGGCCGCCCGGAATTTGCCGCCGTGCAACGCGAACTCCGCGGCCGCGTCGAAACGTGGATGCGCGCGACCGCCGACCCGCGCCTCGATCCCGCCTACGACGGCTGGGACGCGATGCCGTACTTCGGCCCCGCGCCGCGCCCGCCGGGCAAGGCGAAGAAGAATTGAAGTTTGCGGGGGCGCGACCGCTTCCCCGCTCGACGCCCCCGGCCGGTCCCGCCAAGTTCCGCCGCACTGCCATGAAGCTACCCCGCCTCGGTTTCACCCTCCTGCTCACGCTCGGCCTGGCGCTGTCCGCCACGCTGTCCCGCGCCGCCGCGCCCGCCGGCCGCGTCTACGAACTGCGCACCTATTACACCGAGCCCGGCAAACTGCCGAATCTGCTCGCGCGTTTCCGCGACCACACCTGCGCCCTCTTCGAGAAGCACGGGATGCAGAACATCGTTTACTGGGTGCCCGCCGACGAAAAAGACGGCTCCGCCAACAAACTCGTTTACCTCCTGGCCCACGCGAATCGCGAGGCGGCGACGGCGTCGTGGAAAGCCTTCGGCGCCGATCCGGCCTGGAAAGAAGTCCGCACCAAGTCCGAAGCCTCCGGCAAAATCGTGAGCAAGGTCGAAGCCGTCTTCCTGCAGACCACCGATTTCACGAAGGCCATGGATGCCGGCTACAAACCCGGCGCGGCCAACCGCGTCTTTGAAATGCGCACGTACACCGCGGCCGAAGGCAAACTCGCCGCCCTCGACGCGCGCTTCCGCGACCACACCGTCGCGCTCTTCACGAAGCACGGCATGACCAATCTCGCGTATTTCCATCCGACCGACGCCGCCAAGGGCGCCGCGAACACGCTGCTCTACTTCATGGCTTACCCGAATCGCGGCGCCGCGACCGCTGCGTGGAAGGGCTTCCGCGAGGATCCCGTCTGGGTGAAAGCGCGCACGGAATCCGAGAAAGACGGCAAGCTCACCGCCAAGGTGGAATCCGTCTACCTCGTGCCGGTCGATTTCTCGAAGATCAAGTAAGCCAGCGCGACGCGAAGTCGCGGCGGTCCACCGGCCAGGTCCTCCAGCGCGGCAACGCGGGCTTGGCGCCGGGCCGGTTGACCCGCGCCGCTTCCGCGAGATTGTGCGCCACGACGCCGAGATCGGCGAGGCCCCAAAAATCGCGCGCCGCGGCGGGATCGGTTTTCGCCGCGAGCAAGGCCGCGCGCGACACCACGAGCCCGCCCAAGGGCGACACGCTGCAGCCGAGCGTCACGAGCACGCCCTGCAGCCGGGACAGCACGCCTTTCCCGCCGGTGCTGTGTTCCGAGACCACGACGGCCGCCGGTTTGCCGAGCCACAGGGACGTTGCTTCCGCGGCGGTCGCCGCCTCGAGAAAACGCTGCAGCTCGCTGCTCCAGCTGTCCCAATGCGTGCCGGTGCCGAAGACGAAGGCGTCCGCGGC
>NEUS01000006.1 GCA_002288455.1 Opitutia bacterium Tous-C1TDCM | reverse complement strand
TCACGCACGTCGCGGCCGGCCGCGGCTTCCATCTCGAGCACGGCGACCACGGCGTGTGGGCCGAGTCGGACGAGGACCTCGCCGCGCTGCGGCCCGGGATGCGCGCGAGCGTGGTGGGCTTTCCCGCGCTAGGCGCCTGGAACCCGGTGCTCAAAGACGCTACCTTCCGGATCGAGGCGGCTGGTGCGCCGGTGCCGCCGCGCGCCGTCACGGCCGCCGAGGCCCGGAGCGGGGCGTTCGACTGCCGCCGCGTGACCGTCGAAGCGACGGTGCTCGAAACCTTCGAACGCGGCGAGACACCCGGCGCCGTCTTGCAGCAGGCCGACACGACGTTTGTCGCGGAGTGGCCACCCGGCACCGCGCCCGCCGCCCTGGCCAACCTGCAGCCCGGCTCGGTGGTGCAGGTCACCGGAATCTGCCTCAACAAACGCCCGGACGGCATGTGGGCGGCCTTCGAATCCGGCACCTACGACGCGCTCGTCCGCCCGCAGCGGGCGACGTTCCGGCTGCTGGTCGCCGGCACCGACGAGTTGCGCGTCGTGCGGGCGCCGGACTGGTGGACCCCGGAGCGCATCTGGACCGCGCTGGGCGCGCTCGCGGTCGGGGCGCTGGCAATCCTCGGCTGGAATGTGGCCCTGCGCCGCCGCGTCGCCGCGCAGACCGAAATCATCCGGGCCCAGGCCTCCCGCGAAGCCGTGCACGAGGACCGCACGCGCATCGCGCGCGAACTGCACGACACCCTCGAACAGGAACTCACCGGCATCGCCGTGCAACTCGACGCCGTGAGCGACCGCCTGCCCGAATCGCCCCCGGCGGCGGCGACCGCCCTCGCGACCGCGCGAGCTCTCCTCCGCCACACGCGCACCGAGGCGCGGCGCTCGGTGTGGGATCTGCGGGCGGCGCTGCTGGACGAAGGCGATCTCGCGACGGCGCTGCGCGCGACCGCGCGGCATCTCGACGGGGGACCAGAGATCCGGGTCCAGATCGCGGGAGAACCGAGGCGTCTGGCCGGAGCGATGGAAAACAACCTGCTGCGCATCGCCACCGAAGCGATGACCAACGCCGTGAAGCACGCCCGGGCCCGCCGCATCGATGTGCGGCTCGAATTCTCGGCCCACGCGGCGGCGCTCGAGGTGCGCGACGACGGCTGCGGCTTCGATGCCTCCCGTTCGACGACCCTCGCCGCGGGCCATTTCGGCTGGCTCGGGATCCGCGAGCGCGCGGAACGCATCGGCGCCGATCTGGAGATCGGCAGCGAACCGGGAGCCGGCACCCGCGTGGCCATACGGGTACGCACTCCCGCCGCCGCCCCCGAGGCAAGCCAGTCCGCGGCCAAGACCGCCCCGCCCACCGTCTGATCCACCCCTGCGACCATGGATGCCGCCGTTCCGAAAATCCGCCTCATGCTGGTCGACGACCATTTTGTCGTCCGCGCCGGTCTCGCCGGCTCGCTTGGTCTCGAGCCGGATATCGAAGTCGTGGCGGAGTGCGGCAGCGGCGAACAGGCGGTCGAGGCCTTCGGACGCCACCGGCCGGACGTCGTGCTGATGGACTGGCGCCTCGCCGGCATGAGCGGGGTGGAAGCCACCGCCGCCATCCGCCGGCAGCACGCCGGAGCGCGCATCGTTTCCTTCACGATCTACGAGGGCGAGGAGGACATCGCCCGCGCGGTCGAGGCCGGAGTCTCCGGTTACCTGCCCAAGTCCGCCTCCCGGCAGGAAATTCTCGCCGCCATCCGCGCCGTCCACCGCGGCGAGGAAGTGTTCCCCCCGCCGATCGCCTCCAAGCTCGCATCGGGCCGTGTCCGCGGGCGCCTCAACGAAAAGGAAATGAGCGTGCTGCGCGGCATCGCGCGGGGCCAATCGAACAAAGAAATCGCCGCCGTCCTCGGGCTCGCGGAAGTGACGGTCAAATTCCACGTCGGCCGCATCCTCGAGAAACTCGGGGTGCTCGACCGCACCCAAGCCGCGACCACCGCGCTGCAGCGCGGCATCATCCACCTGGATTGAACGGCGGCCGCGCGCCCGCGGCCGCTATACCATCGGCCACCTAGACGGCGACCGCCGCACGGACCTATTGTCGCGGTGTCCCGAACCCCGCGGCGACCGTTGGTGTTTCCCCGCCAAACTCCGCTGCGCCCCTCCGGCCCGATCGCCGGCGCGGGCCACCTATTCAACTCCCACCATGAAGCACCCCTGCCCGTTCCTTCCCCGCACCCACCGGCGCCTGCTGCGTGTCGCCACCCTCCTGCCACTGCTCGCCGCCGGTGTCCGCATCCCGGCGGCCGTCCCGCCGGTCGCCGCCCAGCCCGAGTCCGAGGTCCTCAAGCTTTCGCCGTTCGAAGTGCGTTCCGACGAAAACAACGGCTACGTCGCCACCAGCACGCTCGGCGGCACGCTCATCCGCACGAGCCTCTCCGATGTCGGTTCCGCGATCTCGGTCTACACCAAGGAATTTCTCGAGGATCTCGGCGCCTTCGACAACGAGACGCTGCTCGCCTTCACCGTGAATTCCGACGTCGGCGGCGTTCGCGGCACTTTCGTCAACGCCAACTCCCAGGGCGAGGAGAACGACAACTTCGGCGCCGGCAACAGCAACACCCGCATCCGCGGCCTCGCCGCCGCCGACAACACCCTCAACTACTTCAAGAGCGAGGCGCCCTGGGACGGCTACAACACCGAGCGCATCGACGTCATCCGCGGCGCCAATTCCATCCTCTTCGGCCTCGGCAGCCCCGCCGGCATCATCAACGCCTCCACCCTCCGCGCCGGCGACCGCAACAAGGGCCGCATCCAGTTCCGCCTTGACGAACACGGCAGCGTCCGCGCCAGCCTCGACCACAACCACGTCCTGCTGCGCAACGAACTCAGCGCGCGCGTCGCCCTCCTCCACAACAACCAGAAGTTCAAGCAGGAGTCCGCGTTCAAACGCGACGAACGCATCTACGCCACGGCGAAGTGGACGCCGAAGTTCCTCCAGCGCCCGGGCTCCACGTTCAAAGTCGAGGTCTTCGTCGAGCAGGGCAAGGTCGAGTCGAACACCCGCCGCGCCCAGCCGCCGATCGACAACCTCACCTACTTTTTCCTGCCGCAATCCGAGGGCGGCCTCGCGGGCCAGACGGTCAACCGGCTCAACCCCGCGCACGAAAGCCGGCTCTACGTCGACTACGGCACGGCGGCGCAGCGCCTCAATCCGCTGATCTCGAATGCCTGGGGCAACGGCACGATCATCCTCGTGTACGACGGCACCGCCCAGCCCGTCTCGATCTTCGAGAAAGAAATCAACTCCGCCAACGGCTACCGTTTCGCCAACAACCTCGCCCAGATCAACGTCCCCTCCGCCGCCGGCTCCAGCGCGACCTCGATCTCCGGCACCGTCCAGCCCGTCTTCTTCAACGGCTTCGCCGCCTACGCCACGCTCAAGGGCCTGCCCTTCGCCAGCCGCTACCAGGACCGCGTGCTCACCGACACGAGCATCTACAACTTCTACGAGAAGCTCATCGACGGCAGCTCCAAACGCGAAATGCGCGACTGGACCAACGGCCGCGTCGATCTCACGCACTCGTTCCTCAACAACGCCGTCAGCTACAATCTCCAGTACTTCAAAGAGAAGATGGAGTTCGACCGCTACGCCGCGCTCGGCACCAACTCCACCATCGAGGTCGACGCCGGCGAACTCCTCCCCGACGGCCGCCCGAATCCCAACGTCGGCAAAGCCTACATCCGCGAATCGCCCTTCACCGGCTCCCGCGCCCAGTTCGCCGACCGCGACGCGTGGCGCGCCGTCCTGTTCGGCCAATACGACTTCCGGAAACGCGCCGGCAGCCGGCTGCTCCAGTCCCTCGGCCAGCACATGTTCACCGGCACCCTTTCCCAGCAGTCCATCGAGCAACGCCGCTTCGACTACATGTCCAACGGCGTCGGCGAGGACTGGCTCGCCACCCGCCACGTCACCTCGAACCCGACGCTGAGGAACCAATTCAACACTCCGGCCCGCACCCTCAATTACTTCTACATCTCCGGCAACCTCGCCGGCAAACAGCTCGGCCAGGACCTCGGCCTGCGCAACGTCGGCCCCGGCGAACCGCCCGTCACCGGCAGTTACTCGTACCGCTACTTCGACGCCGACTACCGCAAGTTCAATCCCGCCGTGAATCCCGCCGCCGTCGATCCCGCCTTCGGCCGCGCGGCGCAGAACCCCGCCAACTACGCGGGCTGGACCACCGGCACCGTCAAACTCTACGGCGCGCCCACCGACGAGGCGTCCCGCGAATACCTGACCCGCGCCCGCGACTACTTCAAGGAACGCACCGACTCCAAGGCCCTCGCCTGGCAGGGCAAGTTCCTCGACGGCGCCGTCGTCGGCACCTACGGCTGGCGCGAGGACAACTACCGCTCCTGGGTCTACGCCTGGACCACCAGCCTCGGCGCCCTCGACCGCAACCGCGCGGACTTCCGCTTCGATCCGGTCGACAAAACCGGCCGGGCCAACAACTGGAGCGTCGCGCTGCACGCCAACCGGCTCCTGCCCAAACTCCCCGTCGAGCTCACCTACCTCTACGGTCGCGGCGAAAACACCAACCCCGACCCGTCGCGCATCGGCGTTTTCCGCGAGCCGATCCTCAGCGCCAGCGGCCGCACCACCGACCACAGCCTCGTCGTTTCCACCAAAGACAACAAGTGGTCGCTCCGCGCCACGAAGTACGAAACCTCGGTCGCGAACGCGTCCTCCACCTCCACGCTGCAAAGCCAAAAGTTCCTCCTCGAACAGGCCTTCTGGCAGGGCTTCCAGGGTGTGTACCGCACCCTCGGCGAACGCACCGAGTTGTACGGTTCCGTCCAGGCCAACCTCGTCGCCCGGGAAACCGCCGGCACCATCACCGCCGCCGAACAGACGCGCCTCAATCTCCAGCGCCAGAACATCCCCCAGAACATCGCCGCTTCCAACGCGTGGCTCGATTTCGAGCAACGTTTCGCCGCGCGCTTCCCCGACGCCGTCGCCGCCTGGCTCCCCGTCGGCGGCACGTTCCCCGGCTCGATCGCCAGCCCGGGCATGCGCTGGTCGTATCCGGAAAACGCCGTGCTCACCGAGGACACGGTCTCCAAGGGTTGGGAAATCGAGCTCGTCGCCAATCCCACCTCGAGCTGGCGCGTCGCGTTCAACGCGTCCCGCACCGAAGCCATCCGCGACAACATCCCCGGCAAACGCTTCGAGGAAGTCATCAACTTCGTGAACGACGAGTTCCAGACCATCGTCGGCCGCGTGCCGATCTTCGCCGACAACAACGGCGCCCCGGGCGTCAACAACACCCCCCGCGAACGCTTCGCCGGCCTCTGGGACGCCTACCAGGTCCAGCTCCAGCAGAACGGCCAGCGCGTGTCCGAGCTGAGCGAATGGCGCTTCAACTTCGTCAACAACTACAGCTTCCGCACCGGGCCGCTCAAGGGCTTCTCCGTGGGCGGCAACTACCGCTACGAATCCCCCAAGACCATCGGCTACGGCTACAAGCTGGAAGGCACGAGGATCGTCACCGACCTTTCGCGGCGCTACGAAAGCGCGGCCTTCGACTCCGTCGGCCTCAGCTTCGGCTACCGCCGCAAGCTCCGCGACCGCTACACCTGGTCGATCCAGCTCAACCTCGACAATGTCCTGCAGTCGAAGGACAAGCTGACCGCGACCGCCGTGCAGCCCGACGGCTCGATGCGCCGCGCCATGATCCGCGAGGGCCGGAGCTGGGCCGTCACGAACACGTTCGAGTTCTGATTCCCGCCGCCGTTTGTCACGGCGTGATGGATACGGAGCCCGGCGGATCGCGCCGCCGGGCCCCCGCCCCATGACTTTGCCCCTCCACCGGACCCTCGGCCGCATCCCCGGGGGCTTCATGCTTGTGCCGCTCCTGCTCGGCGCGGCCCTCGCCCACTTCGCCCCGGGCACGCCGCGCTATTTCGGCTCGTTCACCGGCGCCCTCTTCACCGGCGCCCTGCCGATTCTGGCCG
Source organism: Opitutia bacterium Tous-C1TDCM (assembly GCA_002288455.1). GTDB lineage: Bacteria > Verrucomicrobiota > Verrucomicrobiia > Opitutales > Opitutaceae > ER46. Next base: position 57,621 of record NEUS01000006.1, on the reverse strand, counting down.
TCTTCTACGTCTGTATGGGCACGACGATCGGCTTCGAATCCGCCCCGCACATTCTGCGCCAGGGCGGCGTCCTGCTCGGCGCCAAGTTCGCCTGCGGCCTGCTGGTCGCCTTCGCCGCCGGCCGCTGGCTCGGCGAGGCCCCGGTCGCCGCGGGCGCGCTCGCCGGCCTGTCCACCCTCGCGCTCGTCGCCGCGATCAACGACACCAACGGCGGTCTGTACATGGCGCTCATGGCGCAGTACGGACGCCCCCGCGACGCCGCCGCCTACTCCGTCATGTGCCTCGAAAGCGGTCCCTTCCTGACCATGCTCACGCTCGGCGTCGCCGGCCTCGCCGCGTTTCCGCTGCCGATGATGGTCGGCGCGGTGCTGCCCCTCCTTGTCGGGATGGCACTCGGGAATCTCGATCCGCAGATGCGCGACTTCCTCGGCGCCGGCACCAAGGTTCTCATTCCTTTCTTCGCCTTCGCCCTCGGCACCACGCTCAACCTCGCGAACGTCTGGCAAACCGGGCTGCTCGGCCTCGGCGTCGGTCTCTTCGTCGCGATTGTCAGCGGCGCGATCCTCTTCGGGGCCGACCGCCTCGCCGGCGGCAACGGCGTCGCCGGCCTCGCCGCCTCCTCCACCGCGGGCAACGCCGCCGCCGTGCCCGCCCTCGTCGCCGCCGCCAATCCGGCCTACGCCCCCGCCGCCGCGTCCGCCACGCTGCTCGTCTCGGCCAGCGTCGTCGTCACCGCCTTCACCACCCCGCTTGTCACCGCGTGGTGGGCCCGCCGCGTCGCCGCCGCGGCCTCGCCGGCATGAGCCTTCCCGTTGTCGCCATCTCCGCCGGCGATCCCGCCGGCATCGGCCCGGAAATCGTCCTCCAAGCGATCGCCCGGCCCGAGGTCCGCGCCTCGTGCACGCCGCGCGTCGTGGGCTCGCGGGCCATCCTAACGGAGGTCGCCCGGCGGCTTGGCCTGCCCATGGCCCCGACGATCGACGACATTCCGGTGCCGTTGACCGAGATCGAGCCCGGCCGGGAATCCGCGGCCGCCGGCCGCACCGCCGTCCTCGCGGTCAAACACGCGGTCGCCCTCGTCCAAGCAGGCGAAGCCGATGCGATCGCCACCGCGCCCCTGAACAAGGCGGCCATGGCCGCCGCCGGTTTTCCCTATCCGGGACACACCGAGTTGCTCGCCGAACTCGCCCAGGTGCGGGACTACACGATGATGCTCGTCGCCGGCCCGCTGCGCGTCGTCCACACCTCCACCCACGTCAGTCTCGCCGAGGCCATCCGCCGGGTCACCTGCGAGCGGATCGGCACCGTCATCCGCGTGGCCCACCGGTCGCTGCGGCAGATGGGCCTCGCGCAGCCCCGGATCGCGGTGGCCGGCCTGAACCCGCACGCCGGCGAAGGCGGACTCTTCGGCCGCGAAGAGATCGAGCACATCGCTCCCGCCGTCGCCGCGGCCCGCGCGGCCGGCATCGACGCCAGCGGGCCGTGGCCCGGCGACACGGTCTTCTTCCGTTGCGCGCGGGGCGATTTCGACGTCGTGGTGGCGCAGTACCACGACCAGGGCCACGTGGCCGTGAAGCAGGCGGGCTTCGACCACGGCGTGAACCTCACCGCCGGCCTGCCCTTCTTCCGGGTCTCCGTCGACCACGGCACGGCCTTCGACATCGCGTGGCAGGGCAAGGCCAGCGACCGCTCCATGACCGAAGCGATTCTCCTCGCGGCTTCCCTCGCCCGGTCGAAATCCGGCGCTTGAGCCAAGCAACCAGCGGCCGGAACTCCGGGGCAAGCACCTGCCGCCGCAACCGGCCTCGGTCCGTTTCCCTCCCCGGGTTCTCCCGCCGCAACCGGGCCCGGTCCCGCTGCGCAAGTGAGTCCACGCTCGGCCGAGCTCAGACAGTCGAGAGGGCTTGGCTGAGCGTTGAGAGCAAAAACCGTTCGGTTCGTCAGATTGCTGGTTTCGGCTGCGCTTGCCGTGCCGCGGCGGGCGGACCCCCTCGGCTAGAAGACGCCCTTGATCCCGAAAGTGTAGAACGTCCCCACCGCCAAATGTTGGGTCAGGTAGCTCGGATCGATCTGGTAACGGAATTCGGGGATATTGAAGAGGTTTCTCACCTGGAGAAACACGCTGTAGCGATTGGTGATTTGGTAGCTGCCGTTCAGATCGATCATCGTGCGGCTCAGGCGATAGGTCGGCACGGCCGCGGTGTTCATCGGGGTGGTATCCGTCCACTTGCCACTGGTGCCGAACGCGACGCGGCGGTAACGATAGCTCAGCGTGGCACCGATCATGTGCGGAGTCATGGCCGCCTTGGGGACGGAGGCGTAGGTGCGCGTGTAGTTCGCGGAAACGTTCAGGCCCTTCAGCGCCCCGGGCAGGAAGGACAACGCCTGGCTGTATTCAAACGTCATGCCGCGCACGCGCGTCGTGCCGGGGCGGTTCCCCACCGAAATGAAACGGTACGCGGAATAGATGGGATCGTCCTGGTACCCGAAATCCTCCGCGGAGAACTCCTCGGTCGCCACGCTGTTGAAGACTTCGTTCTGGAACAGGGTCACCGCCACGCTGCCCACCGGCTCGAAGTAGTAGGCCAGGCGGCCGGTGTAGTTTTTCGAGCGCTCCGGCTTCAGCTCCGGATTGGGGACCGTGACGGTCTGGTTGTCTTCGTTGAAGACCCAGACGCCGCCGAGGTTGCTGATCGAGGGACGGGAGATCGTGGAACTGTAGCCGAAGTGCGCCTGAAGGTTCTCCGCCACGGAGTACTTGATGCTGGCGGACGGGAAGAAGTTGTCGTACCCGGACCGCACGGTCTTCTTGGGCTGGCTCATGAATTGGTACGTGAGACCGGGGATGGTGGTCGCGCGGCCATTGGCGGCGGACACGGCGTAGCCGGCGGCACGCATCTCCGCGGGCGAGCGCGCATCGAATTCGCGGTTGGCGAGAGTGTTTTCCTCCCAGCGCAAACCCGCTTGCAGCTGGAACCGCCGGATTCGGGTGTTCGCCATCGCGAAGCCGGCCACGCGCGTTTCCTTCACGTAGCTCGGGCTGTCGATGAAGGCGGTGTAGAAATTCGCCGCGGTACCCAGATTGGTGAAATACTCCGGGCGCTCCAGGAAGATATTGCTGATCGCCTTGCGGTTGGGAAACGTCGGCGGCACGCCCGAGAGCGAGCTGACGTTGGCCCCGTTGAAGACCCGCCAGGTGTTCTCGGGGAACGCGAACGGGGCGAAGCTGCCGGTCGGACCGCCGCCGGGACCGTCGTACCGCCAGGTGAGGAAGGCGTTGGGGGTGCGGTAGCGGCGCGCGTCCTCCGTGACCTTCGCGCCGAATTTGAACCAGGTCGGCAACCGCCAGCCCGCCACCCACCGCGCGTCCGCCTGCCCCTGCCAGATCTCGTTTTCCGCGAAGGTCGCGGTGTCGCCGAACCGCGGGTTGGTGAAATTCGCCGGGGCGGAGATGTCGCGCCCCCCGGTCTGCGTCACCTGCCAGTCGGGGTCGCGCAACGACGAGCGGCGCAGGTTCCAGCTCAGCCCGGTGAGGGCATTGGTCGTCAGGGAGACCGGACCGACGCGCGGCAAAGCGACGTACTGGTTGCCCGAGACGGTGTAAAGCAAAGCGCCGTTGACCTGCCAACTGCCCCGGCGGTATTCAAATTTCGGCGACACCGTGCGGGTCTGCACGAACTTGTGGCTGTGGTTGAGTGTCAGGTTGAGGGATCCCCCGCCGTTGATCACGCCGAAGTTGTTCAAGCCGTCGCCGGTGATCGCCGCGCGCCCGCCCGGCGTCGTGAAGACGAGCTGGCGCTGGTCGATGTAGGCGTCGAACAGATTGTACATCGCGGTCAGCGAAAGCACGAGCGCAGGCGTCGCTTTGAAATCGACGGTCAGCGTCGGCGTGAAGCGTTCCGTGAGCCGCGGATTGCTGAGAAAGGTGATCCCGGTGATCACCCGCGGACGCGGGTCGGCGACGGTCGGGGTGGCGTTGTAGCTGTGATTGACGCGGCTCATCGCGACATACTGGCTCGACTCGCTGATATTCAGCACGACGCCCAGCCGGTTGCCCAGAAATACATCCGAATACTCGAGGATCCCGCCGGGCCGGAACTTGCGGGTGTGGGTGTCGCCGGGGCCGTAGCTGCTCCGCGGGGTGAAATCCGCGCCGTTGGCCATGAAGTTGGCCTGCCAGGAAAGCCGCCGGCCCTTGCGCTCGAAGGCGCGCTTCGTCTTCAGGTTGATCGTCCCCGCGGGGGCGTCGGCATTCTGGTCCGCGGCGGTCGTGTAGTTCACCTCGATGCGATCGACGCTGTTGACCGAAACCTGATCGAAGCTGAACGACCGGGCGCCGCCTCCGGTACCCTGCAAACCGTCGGCACTCGCGAGGCCCATGCCGTCGACCGTCACGCCCACGTATTGGGGATCGAGGCCGCGCAAGCGCGGCCCGCGGGCATCCGGGCCGACGTAGTCGACATCGACCCCGGGCACATTCTTCAGGAATTCGCCGACGCTGCCTTCCGCGACATCGCCGAAGAAATCCGAGGACAGGCTGTTCGTGAGATTCATGGAGCGCCGCTGCTCCATGATGGCCTTGGCGTTGCCCTCGCGCGCGGAGCCGACGACGAAGGCATCGAGTTTGACGGCCTCGCCCGCCCCGGTGGCGGAGACAAGATCCACGTCGCGGACGACGGTTTCCCCGGGCCGCACGTCGACCGGAAGATCCGCTTTGCGGGCCCCCGTGTAGGTGACGATCAGGCGCCGGGAGCCCGCGGGAACCCCGGTCAGGCGGAAGAACCCGTTGGACTCGGTGGCGGCGAGCAGGTCCGTGTCCGCGATGCGCACTTCGGCACTGTCCACGTAGCTGCCGGTGGCAGGATTGAAGACCCGCCCCGTCACGATCCCGGTGGCCTCGGCGGCCCCGGCGCGGGCGCCGAAAACTCCGAGCAAAAGACAGAGGGCCGCAAGCCATTGGAACAGGGCGCGCGGCACGAGGGGGGAGCGGGTTGGTAGCTTGGCCATAGAGGGGGGTATTGGGGAAACAGAACGACTCGCCGCCAAGAACTGACAGGGCGGCAGCGAAAAACGAGCCCGTACCCGCCCGATCCATTGGCAATCCGATCTTGATCCGGCGGCGGAGGCCGGGCCGGCGATCGCAGCCGCGGAACTTTCCTGCCCGGCTGCGCCGCAATCCACCCGGGATGGAGAATTGAAATTGGAGGCGCGGGCCGGAATTGAACCGGCGCATAGAGGTTTTGCAGACCTCGGCCTTACCACTTGGCTACCGCGCCTTGCTGATTGCCGTTTCGGGAATCGCTCCCGAACCGGCAGGAGGGACGTTACTAGGGGGCACCGAAAGTCAACGGCAAGGGAAAACTATGCCCGCGCCGCGCGCCGTTGCCGGAGTTTCAATTCCGCTCCGGATCCTCGGGCTCGCCCGCCAACAATCGCCACTCCGCGCCTTCGCGGCCGAGCACCGTCCGCCACAGCGTTTCGTCCTGCGGATGCAGCAAAAGGTCCTCGGGCACATCGGCCACCACCCAGGTCCGGTGCTTCATCTCGTTTTCCAGCTGCCCCGCGGACCAGCCGGAATACCCCATGAAGGCGCGGACATGCGTGCCGTCCTCGCCGAGCAACTGGATCGCCTTCTCGGGCTCCACGCCGAAGTGGAGGCGGAAGCCGTCGTCGCGCTGCTGCCACGCCGCGAGCACGACTTGCTCCGTCTGCACCGGCCCGCCGGCAAACAACGGCACGCCCGCCAAGGGCCCGAACGCGAAGTCGCCGCTCAGTTCGCCGAGCCGTTTGCCGAGCGGCCGGTTGAGCACCACGCCCATCGCGCCTTCGGCATTGTGCAACGACATCAGAATCACGCTGCGCCGGAAATTCGGATCCTTCATCCCCGGATGCGCCAGCAGCAACGAGCCCCCGAGCGTTTCGCTGTCCTGCGAAGCGGAGCTGCGTTCGTGCATGGCGGGGAAACGGCGGCCGACGGCGTCAGAGTTTCAGAATCTTCACGCCCGCATCCGCGAGCAACGGCGTCACCAGCGGATCGTTCGAGTAATCCAGCCGGTACCGGATTTCCGCGATGCCGGCCGCCGCGAGGATCTTCGCGCAATTGATGCACGGGAAATGGGTCACGTAGGCCACGCAGCCCTCGACCGAACTGCCGCGCCGCGCCGCATCGGCGACCGCGTTCTGCTCCGCGTGCACCGTCGCCTGCTCGTGCCCTTCGCGCACCCGCGAGACATGCGGCGTGCCCGGCAAAAAGCCGTTGTAGCCCGCGGCCACGAGCCGGTTTTTCCGCTCGCCGCCGGTCACGATCACGCAGCCGACATGCAGCCGCTCGCAGTTCGAGCGCGACGACATCAGCACGGCCGTGGCCATGAAGTATTCGTCCCACGAGGGACGGTGCGGAAACTGTTCCGCCGCGGCCGCGATCAAATCGACGGGCCGGACTTCGTCCGCCGGCGCGGAGGAGGAGGAAACGGGTTGGGGGGCGGCGCTCATGCAGCAGGCGCGCACCTTGGACACCTCGGCGCGCGCCGGCAATCCCGCCCTGCGAAAAGTCCGCCGTTGCGGACTGGCCTACCGCCCCCGCGGCCCGCTACATCCTCGCCATGCCCACCTCCGTCCCGCTCGACCGCCTCGTCGCCTACTGCGACACCCGCACCCGCCGCACCGCCTACAAAGACGCCCCCGGCGCCTGGAACGGCCTTCAGGTCGCGAACAACGGCCACGTCGCCAAGATCGGCGCCGCGGTCGACGCCGGCGTCGTGCCCTTCCGCCAAGCCGTCGCCGCCGGCATCGATTTCCTCATCGTCCACCACGGTCTCTACTGGGACATGCCCCGCCCCCTCGTCGGCCCGGCCTTCGCCCGCGTCGCGACCCTCGTGCACGGCAACTGCGCGCTCTACTCGAGCCACCTGCCCCTCGACGGCCACCCGCAGCTCGGCAACAACGCCCTGCTCGCCCGCCAACTCGGCCTCAAGCCGACGCGGCCCTTCCTCGTGCGCGACGGCACCCCCGTCGGCTGGATCGCCGCCCATGCCGCCACCCGCGCCGCGCTCCGCCGCCAACTCGAGGCCCAGTACGGCCGCGTGATCGCGATCGAATACGGTTCCGCCCATCCGCGCGCCGTCGCGTTCTGCAGCGGCTCCGGCAACAGCGCGATTCCCGAACTCGCGGCCGCGGGCGCCGACACGCTCGTCACCGGCGAACTGCGCGAGGAATGGTTCAACCGCGCCCAGGAAGAGAAACTCAACCTGTACCTGTGCGGGCACTACGCGACGGAAGTCCACGGCGTCCGCGCCCTCGCCGCCGAGCTCGCCCGCAAATTCGGCCTGCCCTGGGAATTCGTCGCCACGGAAAATCCGCTCTGATCGCCTCGCCACCGCCGCGACCAAGGGCCGATGGCTCGGAGCTTGCAGCTGTAAGCTCCCCCTGCCTCCGGAAAACGGGATTGGCTTCCCTGCCCCCTTTCGCGTTTCCTCCGCCACCCACCGATGAAGAAAATCGCCGTCCTCAACGGGCCCAACCTCGACCGCCTCGGCAAACGCGAACCCGAGATCTACGGCCGCGCCACGCTCGCCGACCTCGAAGCCGCCCTGCGCGCCGAGTTCGGCGCCGTCGCCCAGCTCGAGTGCTTCCAGTCGAACCACGAGGGCGCCCTCATCGACAAAATCGCCGCGCTCACCGACGCGAAGTTCGACGGCATCGTGATCAACGGCGGCGCCTTCACCCACACCAGCGTCGCCCTGCGCGACGCCCTGCTCGGCGCGCACCTGCCGACGGTCGAGGTGCACATCTCCAATATCTACAAGCGCGAGGAATTCCGCCACGTCTCGCTCACCGCCCCCGCCTGCCTCGCCGTCATCACCGGCCTCGGCCTCGAAGGCTACCACGCCGCCATCCGGTTCCTGCTGAAGCGCTGACGCGATGGCCGACCGCCCCTGGTTCGTCTGCCACACCCGCCCGCGCTGCGAAAAGAAACTCGCCGCCGTCCTGACGGCTGAACGCATCGAGCACTACCTGCCGCTGATCCTCAGCGTCCGGCGCTACCACGACGGCACCAAGCGCTTCACCAAACCGCTCTTCCCGGGCTATGTCTTCGCCCAGGTCGACCCGGAATTGAAGCCGCGGATCTACCAGCAGGACAACGTCGCCCGCGCCATTCCGGTCGAGGACGTCCCGCGTTTCCTTGTCCAGATGGAAGAGGTGAAACGCATCGTCGCCTCCGGCCTCGAACTCAGCGTGATGCCGCTCCTGCGCCGCGGCCGCCGCGTCAAGATCCTCGGCGGCGCCCTCCACGGCCTCGAGGGCCTGGTCGACAATCCCGCCGACCCGCAGGGCATCGTCGTCTCCGTCGACGTCCTCCAGCGCGGCCTCCACGTGCGCGTGCCCGCCGGGCAGCTCGATCCCCTGCCGTGAGCGCGCGAGCTGCAGTTGAGAGTTGAGAGCTGAGAGTTGAGAGCAAAACCACCGGGCTTGCGCGCCGCGGCTCGGTTCGAGCTCTCAACCCTCAACTCTCATCTCTCAACTCTTCTCTCACCCGAACCGCGCCCAGAGCCAGTATCCGGTATGCAAGGACGCCGCCGCCGCCAGAGCCGCCGCGCAATCGTCCGCCACCACGCCCCAGCCGCCGGGCAAATGCTGCAGCCGGGCGATCCCGAACGGTTTCAGAATATCGAACAGCCGGAACAGCGCGAAACCCGCCAGCAGCGCCACCCACGGCGGCGCCAACGCCGGCAGCGCCTGCCAGCCGAGAAAGCAAAGCGGCATCACGACGACTTCATCGAGCACCACCTTCCCGGGATCCTTCTCCTTCAGCCGCAACTCCGCCTCGCCGCAAAACCCGACCGCGAGGTACGCCGCGATCGCCGAAACCGCCAGAATCGCGCCCGCGCCCGCATCGCGCAGGAAAACCGCAAACAGCAGCAGGCCCGCCAGCGAGCCCCAGGTCCCCGGCGCCGGCAGCCGTTGCCCGAGCGGGCCGAGCGTCGCGACCCCGACGACGAACCCCGTCGGCAGATACCGGGACCAGAACGGTTGGCGAAACGTCATGCGCGAAAACCGAAACCGCGGCGGCCCCCGCCGCTCAGCTCATCAGCACGTGGCCGTGCCGGCGGAAATAGGACCAGCCCGAGGTGATCGTCAGCACGGCCGACAGCGCAAAGAGCGCCATCCCGATCACGCGCACGCCGACGACCCAGGTGCCGCCCGCCCCGGTGAACAATTCCGGAAAGTCGTGCGAAAACATCCGCGCCCCGATCAGCCAGCCGATCGCGTTGAGCTGCACGAAGGTCTTCACCTTGCCGCCCGCATCGGCCTCCACGATCTGGCCCTTCGTCGCCGCCGCCATGCGCAGGCCCGAAATCGCGAATTCGCGGCACAGGATGCAGAGCAGCAGCATCATCGCGACGATGTTGTAGCCGCCGAAATAGTCGCCGTTCACCAGCGCGATCATCACCCCGATCACGAGCACCTTGTCGATGACCGAGTCCATGAACCGGCCGAAAGCGGAAACCAGGCCCCGCTCCCGGGCGATCTTGCCGTCGAGCCAATCCGTCAGCGCCGCCGCGATGAAAAGCCAGAACGCCGCTGTCGCCGCCCATTGGAATTGCGCGTACATCAGCGCGACCACGATGAACATCAGTGGAATCCGCGAGATGGTGAGCAGGTTCGGGAGATTCATGCGGCCATTGGTTTTCAGGCAATCAGTTTGCTCCCGCGTTACGCAAGCGCGGACCCGCCGGCCGCGGGCGTCACCCGGCCGTCACGTTCCGCAAAAACGCTGTCGCCTCGCGGCGGCGCCGCGTTCTTCTTCGCCCCGTGCCCATGCGCCACTGCATCTACCCCGGTACGTTCGATCCGATCACGTACGGTCACCTCGATGTCCTCTCCCGGGCCGCGAAACTCTTCAACCGCGTGACGGTCGCGATCGCCGTCAGCGGCGGCAAGGGCCCCCTGTTCAGCGCCGAGGAACGGCTCGAAATGGTCCGGCCCAACGTCGCGAATCTGCCCAACGTCACCGTCGTCACCTTCAGCGGCCTGCTCGTCGAGTTCTGCATGGCCCAGCAGGCCGACGCCATCATCCGCGGCCTGCGCGCCCTCTCCGACTTCGAATTCGAATTCAACATGGCGCTGATGAACCGCCACCTCGAACCCGAGCTCGAGACGCTCTTCGTCATGCCGAACGAGCAATTCTCCTACACGAGTTCGAGCCTGGTGAAACAGGTCGCGAAGTTCGGCGGCGACGTGAAGCACTTCGTCCCGCCCAACGTCGCCGCCGCCCTCGCCGCCGCCTACGCGCCGAAGCCGGCCTGAGCGGGTGAGCGGTCCCGCGGCCTCACCGCGCCGCCGCGGCCGCGAGCACAACATACACCGGCCGGTGGTCGCTCGCCGCCCGCACTTCGTCGCCGTCGTAGATCGCCAGGCCGCCGCCCTGGACCGCCGGCCGCAGCCCCGGCGAAACCAAGATGTGGTCGACGCGCGAATACGTTTCCTCGCGCCGGAACGAGTGCGTCCACGTCTCGCCGCGCGAATCGCCGCCGCCGAGCAGCACCGCGATTTCCGTTTTCCCGCGCCGCTGCAACGCCGCCAACGGCCGGCTCGTGCGGCCGTCGTTGCAATCGCCCAAAATCAGGAATCGCGCCGCCGCCGGATCCGGAAATCGCCGCAGCACCCGGTCCCGCACCGCCGCCGCTTCCCCGGCCCGCCGCAATGCCGATCCCGGATCGTCGGGCCGGGCCGTGAACCGGCTCTTCAGGTGCACCGCAAACAGCGTCACGTCCCCGCCCGGCGCCGCCACCGTCGCCTCCAGCAAGCCGCGCTTCACCGTCTCGCGGCGGCCGAAATACGGAAAATCCAAATCCGTATGCGTGACCACGGCGCGCAATTCCCGCCGCGCCAAGATCGCGATCCGCCGCTCCGGATCCGCCGCCTCCGCCGTCGCGGCAAACGGGTAGTCGCAACCCTCGGCCCGCAGGTCGCGGCGCAATTCCTCGAGGTAGGCCGCGCCGCCGATTTCCTGCAGCACGAGCACGTCCGCCGCCAACCCGCGGATCACCTCGCGCAATGCCGCCTTCTCCGCCTCGGGTTTCGGATAATCCCTCCGGTAGCCCGCCTCGGTCATCCGGTCCGCCGGCCCGTAATTCTCGGGATTGTACGTCGCGATGCGCAGCGTCTCCGCCGCCGCCGCCGGAGCCGCCCAGACGGCCGCCGCCAGCAGCCAGCATCGGAACCGCGCGCGCATCGCCACGGCGGCCGTCCCGGCCTCAACCCCGGGCCAGCGCCGCTTCGCGCTCCACCAAAGTCGGATGCGAATAGTAGAAACCGCTGAACCAGCGGTGCGGCGTCAGGTTCGTCAGATTCTTCTGCGCCAATTTGCGCAGCGCCCCGACCATCGCCGCCGGCCCGCCCATCGCCTCGCGGGCAAAGGCGTCCGCCTCGTATTCGTATTTCCGCGACAGCACGTTGCCCAGCGGCCCGAACCAGAACGTCACCAGCCCGCTCAGCAGCCCGAAGAGCAGAAACGACGGCGCGATCTCGCCCGGCGGAAAGCCGAACGCGGCGTTGAACCACAGGCTCCGCGTCAGCCACGCGATCGCCGCGAACCCGCCGAACAGCATCAGCGCCGACATTCCGATCAGCTTCGGGATATGGCCGCGGCGGTAATGCCCGATCTCGTGCGCCAGCACGGCCTCGAGTTCCTCCGGCGTCAGCTGCGCGATCAGGGTGTCGAACAGCACGATCCGGCGGAACCGGCCGAAGCCGGTGAAATAGGCGTTCGAGTGCCCCGACCGTTTCGAGCCGTCGATCACCTCGATCGTGCTCGCCTTGAAACCCGTGCGGTCCCCGAGCGCCAGCAGCCGCGTCCGCAATTCCCCTTCCGGCAACGGCGTGAGCTTGTTGAACAGCGGCAAAATCACCTTCGGATAAAGGATCAGCATCAGGATCTGGAAACCGAACATCACCGCGAAACCCCAGATCCACCACGTCGGCCCCGCCCAGTTCACCAGCGACAGCAGCACCCACAGCAGCGGAAACCCGATCGCCAGCATCACCAGCGTGCCCTTGAGCTTGTCCGCGATCCACAGCCCCGCCGTGCTCTTGTTGAAACCGAATTTCTCCTCGAGCCGGAATTGCTCCCACCACTCGAACGGCAGCGCCGGCAACGACAGCAGCAGCATCGCGATCAGGATGAACGCCACCCGCGTCCACACCGTCTCCGGCCCGCCCCACGTCACAATCTCCGAATACAGGTGCGGCAGCACGCCGCCGAACAGCACCAGCGCCAGCACCAGCGTGTCGAAGATCCCGCTCAAATCGCCGAACCGCGATTTCTCCAGCGTGTAGGCCGCCGCCTTCCGGTACGTGGGCCCGTCCATGATCGCGCCCACGGCCGCGGGCGGCACGTCGGCATGACGCCGCACTTCGGCGCGATTCAGGGCGGAGAGGACAAGTTCGGCGATCAGGCGCAGCGCCATGAGCGCCGCCGTGACCGTGAGGACGGAGACCATTGGCCCAATCCATGCGGAATCGCCCGCGCCGCCAGCCCAAATTCGCCCGAATCCCCGGCCGCCGCCAACCGTTCGCATCGCGCCGCCCGGACCGGCGGCAAAGATGATTTGAAATGACCGCCCTGCTCCGCAAGGTGTCCGGCGTGGAAGCATCCGATGCCCAACTCACCTTCGAAGCCGCCCTCGGCCAACTCGAGTCCATCGTGGAAACGATGGAATCCGGCGATGTCCCGCTGGCCGATCTGCTCGCGAAGTTCGAGGCCGGCACCCGGTTGCTCAAGGTCTGCGAAACCCGGCTGAAGGACGCGGAACTCAAGATCGAACAATTGAAGAAACAGAAGGACGGCTCGCTCGCCTTCGAGAAATTCGCCGCCGTGCGCGACGACGCCTGAGCCCCGCGCTCCCCCCGTACCAGATGCCTTCATCGTCCCCGTCTCCCGCTCCCAAGCCTTTGCTTCCCGGCCTCCGCGGCCCTGCCGATCTCAAGGCCCTCGCGCCCGCCCAGCTGCCGCAGCTCGCCCAGGAAATCCGCGCGGAACTCATCGCCGTCACCGCCCGCAACGGCGGCCACATCGGCCCCAACCTCGGCGTCGTCGAGCTCACCGTCGCCCTCCACCGCGTCTTCGATTCGCCCGCCGACCAGTTCGTCTTCGACGTCGCCCACCAGGGCTACGTGCACAAACTCCTCACCGGCCGCGGCGGCGAGTTCTTCCGCAAACTCCGCCAGACCGGCGGCGCCAGCGGCTTCCTCTACCGCAGCGAGAGCCCGCACGATGCCTTCGGCGCCGGCCACGCCGGCACCGCCCTCTCCGCCGCCCTCGGCATGGCCACCGCCCGCGACCTCCGCGGTTCGTCCGAACATGTCGTCGCCGTCTGCGGCGACGCCGCCTTCACCTGCGGCATCACCCTCGAGGCCCTCAACAACGTCGTCGGCTCGACCAAGCGCCTCATCGTCATTCTCAACGACAACGAGTGGTCCATCGCCAAAAACGTCGGCGCCATCTCGAGCTACCTCAACCGGATCAGCACCAGCCGCACCTACAACAGGCTCCACCACAACGTGGAGGAATTCTTCAAGAGCTTCCCCGCCGGCGTGGAGATGAACCGCGTCTACATGAAGTGGAAACGCGAGACGAAGGACTTCTTCGTCGAGTCGTCCCTCTTCGAGAAATTCGGCCTGCGCTACCTCGGCCCCGTCGACGGCCACGACCTCGACGGCCTGATCAAGAATCTGGAATTCGCGAAACACTGCGACGTGCCCGTGCTCATCCACGTGCTCACCAAGAAGGGCAAAGGCCTCGAAGCCGCCATCGCGCACCCGGAAAAATTCCACGGCGCCGCCCCGTTCGATCCTGTCACCGGCGAAAACAAAAAATCCGCCCCCGGCACGCCCCCGAATTACCAGGATGTCTTCGGCCAGGCCCTGACGCGTTTCGCCCGCGCCGACGCCAAGGTCCTCGGCATCACCGGCGCCATGCCCAGCGGCACCGGCCTCTCCCACCTCGCCGCCGCCGTGCCGACGCAGTTCTTCGATGTCGGCATCGCCGAGGAACACGCCGTGCTCTTCGCCGCCGGTCTCGCCACCAAGGGCTTCCGCCCCGTCTGCGCGATTTACTCGACCTTCCTCCAGCGCGCCTACGACCAGGTCATCCACGACGTCGCCCTCCAGAACCTGCCCGTCACGTTCTGCATGGATCGCGCCGGCCTCTCGCCCAGCGACGGACCGACCCACCACGGTCTCTTCGATCTCTCGTACCTGCGCTGCGTGCCCAATGCCGTCGTCATGCAGCCGAAGGACGAGGACGAACTCGTCGACATGCTGCACACCAGCCTGCAGCTCAAGGGCCCCGGCTTCATCCGCTACCCGCGCGGCGCCGGCACCGGCGTGCAGATCAAGGATCGCCCCGCCGCGCTGCCCATCGGCCATGCCGAGGTCCTGCGCGAAGGCTCCAACATCATGATCTGGGCCCTCGGCTCCATGGTGCAGGACGCGTTGAAACTGGCGGAACGTCTCGCGGCCGAGGAACGCCTCTCCGTCGGCGTCGTCAACGCCCGCTTCGTCAAACCCCTCGACCGCGCCCTCCTCCTCAGCCACGCCGCCTGTATCCCCCTTTTGGTGACGATGGAGGACCACGTGCTCGCCGGCGGTTTCGGCAGCGCGGTGCTCGAGGCCCTGCACGACGGCGACTGCCCCACCGCGGTCGAGCGCATCGGCTGGCCCGACAAATTCGTCGAACACGGCACGAATCAGGAAATCCTCCGCGCCGCCTACGGGCTCGCGCCGGACGACATCCACCGCCGTGTGCTCGCCCGCTGGAAGAATCTTCAGGAATCGGTCTCGGCCAACGTGTGATCCCGGATTCCGCCGCGGCGTTGGTTCACCGGGATCGCCGCGCGCGCCCCGGAGTTCAGGGCCATTCACGGCTGATATCCGTCCCATCCGTCCCATAGGACCTATAGGTCCTATAGGTCCCATCCCAGCCACCCCACTCGCGCCGCCGCCACCCACCGCCACCCGCCCGCAAAAAAACCGCGCCCGACAAAGGGCGCGGTTCGCAAAGGGAAACGACGGCTTACTTCTTGGCTTCGGCCTTGGTCGCGAGCTTGCCGGCGCCGCCGCACTTCGTGCAGTTGTTGCCTTCCTTGTTGGCGGCAACGCAGCAGGCATGCGCGCACGACTTGCCGTCTTTGGCGGCCGCCACGCAGCACTTGCCGGGCTTGCTCTCGGCCTTGTCGGCGGCGAAAGCAAAGCCGGCGCTGGCGAGCGCGAGGACGGCGATGGCGATAAACGATTGGGTGGACTTCTTCATTTGTTGTATTGGGGGACCGAGGATTGGTGCGGGCGGAGGGAGTCGAACCCTCCTCTCATGCTTGGGAAGCACACATAATAGCCGATATACTACGCCCGCATTAGGACCTCGCGATGCTGGCGGACCGCCCCGTTGCCGCAAGTGAAAATCCGGCGCGACCGGTGTCCCGTCCGGTTACTTGTACCCGCGCCGGCCTTCGAGCGCGCTCTTCAGCGTCACCGCATCGGCGTACAGCACCCCGCCGCCGCTGGGCAGCCCGAACCCGATCCGCGACACCTTCACCTCGCCCCCGGGCGGCAAATGCTCGGTCAGGTAATGGCAGGTCGCCTCCGCCTCCACGTCGTTGGGCAGCGCCAGAATCAATTCCGCGATCTCCCCGCCGCGGAGCCGTTCCAGCAAGGCCGCCAAGTTGAGATCCTCCGGCCGCACGCCGTGGATCGGCGACAGCTTCCCGTGCAACACATGGTAGGTCCCGCGAAACGCCCCGCTCCGCTCGATCGCCACGAGGTCCGGCACCTGCTCGACCACGCACACGCAGGCCCGGTCCCGGCGCTCGTCCGCGCAGATCCCGCAGCTTTCCCCTTCCGCCAGGTTGCCGCACCGGGCGCAGCGCCGCACCGAACCCGCCGCCGCCTGCAACGCCGCCACCAATTCCGGCAGCCTGCCCGGCTTCTCGACCAAGAGGTGCAACGCGATCCGCTCCGCCGAACGGAATCCCAGCCCCGGCAACTGCTTCAACTGCTTCTGCAGCTGCTCGAACGCAGGCGTCATGGCGATTGCGGATCGCGAATTGCGAATCGCGGATTGCAGGCGCCGCGGCAGCCGCGGCTGAAAAATCCGCAATCCCCGATCCGCCCTCCGCAATTCAGAACATTCCCGGCAGCTGGAACGCGCCGGTCACCTTCGCCATCTCGGCTTCGTGGTATTCCTTCGCTTGCTTCGCCGCATCCTGCACCGCGGCCAGCACGGTGTCGGCGATGAGCTTCGGATCTTCCTTCAGGAATTCGGGATCGAGCACCAGCCCGAGAAACTTGCCGGTGCCGTTCACCTTGAGTTTCACGGCGCCGCCGCCGCTCGTGACGTCGATTTCCTTGGCCTCGAGCTGCGTCTGCAACGCCTCGATGCCGCGTTTCATCTTTTCCGCCTGTTTAACGAGTTTGCCAAGTCCGGCCATAGTGGAAGGGAGTTAGTTTGCTCCGTGGACACGGAGCCGAGCGCAAAGCAGGCCCGGCGCCGCCGCTCAATGCGACAACAATTTCGCGTAGCCTTCGCGATACGAAGGGTACCGCGGCACCCACCCCAGCACCTCGCGGGCGCGCCGGTTCACGATGATGCGGTCCGGCGTCACCGCCCGCCGCCCGCCCGCCGGCTCGCCCGTGAAACGCGGCACCGGCACGCCCAACCGCCCTGCCAGCCACGCGACCACCTCGGCTTTCGGCGCCGGCGCGTCGTCCGCCACATTGAAAATTCCGCCCCCTTGCTCCGGTCGCGCCAGAAAACACGCCGCAATCGCCCCGACGATGTCGTCGCGATGCACCAGGTTCAGCCGGTGCGATCCCGCACCGGCAATTTCCCCCGCCCCGCTCCGCAATTGGTCCAGCACATGGTGCCGCCCCGGCCCGTAAATCCCCGCCAACCGCAACACGAAGCTCCGCCGGCACCCGGCCTCCGCCTCCGCCCCCCGCACCGCCGCCTCCGCCGCCAACAACAGCCCGGGCCGTTCCCCGGCCGCATCCGTCGGCGCCGTTTCGTCGACCGCCGCGCCGTCGCCCTGCGGATAAACCGACGTGCTCCCCGTGTACACCAGCGTCCCGATTCCGCCCGCGGACCGCGCCCACGCCACGACCGAACGCGTGCCTTCGACATAACTCCGCCGGTAGCCGTCGATCCCGCCGCCGCCGGAACTCACGCTGTTCAAAACCCACTCCGCCCCGCCGGGAATCGCCGCGTGCCAATCGCTCCCCGCCAAATCGGCCACGACCACCTCGATCCCCGCGGCCCGCAACGCCGCCGCCGTCGCCGGATTCCGCGTCAACGCCGTCACCGTCGCCCCGCGCGCCTGCGCCCACGCCGCCGTTGCCGCCCCCACATAGCCGCAGCCGAAGACGACGAGCCGGGGGCCGGCCGCGCGGGCCGAAGCGGAAGCGGACGCATTCATCCCAGCAGGCAGCGCCAGCGCGGCCGGTTCGGCGATGGAAAAAAGCTGTCTTCGCCGCCGCTCCCCGCCGACTCTCCGGCCATGCCTTCCGTGCTCGTGCCCCTGCCCGCCGGCTTTGAAGAACTGGAAACCGTCGCGCCCGTCGACGTGCTCCGCCGTGCCGGCGCCGAGGTCGTCGTCGCCGCCCTCGGTCCGGATCGCACCGTCACCGGCCGCAACGGTCTCGTCCTCGTCGCCGACGCTCTGCTGACCGACCGTCTCGCCGACGCCTTCGACTGCATTCTCCTCCCCGGCGGTCCCGGAGTGAAACACCTCCGTGCCGATCTCGGCCTGCGCACCGCCCTGCAACGCCAGGCCGCCGCCGGCCGCTGGCTCGCCGCCATCTGCGCCGCGCCCACCGTTCTCCTCGACGCCGGCCTGCTCGCGAACCGCCGTTACACCGCCCACGCCAGCGTCGCCGCCGAATTGCCCGCGCGCCTCGGCACCGAACGCGTGGTCGTCGATGGCCGCCTGGTGACGTCCCGCGGCGCCGGCACCGCCTTGGAATTCGGCCTGGCCCTGGTGACCCACTTGTTCGGCCCCGAAAAGTCCGCCGAAATCGCCCACTCCATCGGTTGGTAGTCCACCGGTGTTCGCCCGATCGGGCTCAAGTCCGGGAATTAGCTTCCGTTACCTAAGGGACTCACCCTAGGGTTTTTCGGTCAGCTTGTATCCTTATCGCCAACGGCCCGGTCGCATTTTCGGAAGCGACGGGGCGAAGCCATGTCAGGTCCCGGACTTCCGGGAAAATTTCCATGTGCGGCATCGCCGGTTGGATTGATCCACAGGTCCATCCGGACGTACTCCGGGCGGGGGTGCAACGCATGTGCGATGCGATGGTCCACCGCGGACCCGACGATGGCGGCATCGACCTTGGCATAGGCATGGCCTTGGGCATGCGGCGGCTCGCGATCTTCGATCCGGCAAACGGCCAGCAACCGCTGCGCTCCCCGGACAGCCGCTACACCCTGGTTTTCAACGGTGCGATCTACAATCACCCGGACCTGCGGCGGGAGTTGGCCGCCGCCGGTTGGAGTTTCCGCACCCGGTGCGACACCGAAGTCCTGCTCGCCGCCTACGTGCACTGGGGCGAAGCCTGCCTCGCCCGCTTCCGCGGCATGTTCGCCTTCGCGATCTCGGACCGGCGCGAAAATTCGCTGTTTCTGGCCCGCGATCCGTTCGGCATCAAACCGCTGTACTGCCGCGAAGCCAATGGCGCCCTGGTCTTCGCTTCGGAACTCAACGCCCTCGTCGCCGGCGGCACTTTCGCGGCGGAAATCGATCCCGGTGCGGCCGCCGATTTCCTCGGTTGGCTGGCGGTGCCCGCCCCCCGCACGATCTACCGCGGCGTGATCAGCCTGCGCCCCGGCGAATGCGCCACCTTTCGCCAAGGCCGCCTGACCCTGCGCCGCGCCTGGCGTTTCCCGGCCGCGAATCCCGCGGCCGTCTGCCGCGACGCAACCGAATTCACCGCCGCGCTGCGGGAGAAACTCGAGGACACAATCCGTGCCCACGGCGCGGCGGATGTCCCCGTCGGCGCCTTCCTCTCCGGCGGGCTCGATTCCGCGAGCGTCGTCGGCCTCATGCGCCACACGGGCGCGGACCAATTGCGGACCTTCGCCGTCACGTTCCCCGACGCCGGCTACTCCGAGGCCCCCGAAGCCGCCGAGGCGGCCAGGTATTTCGGCACCGCGCACACGGAGTTCGAACTCACCGGCGCCCGGGTGGCCCGCGACCTCGGCAAGATTTGCGCGGCCTTCGACCAACCGACCGGCGACGGCCTCAACACCTGGTACGCGAGCGCCGCCGCCCGCGCCGGCGGGGTGACCGTGGCGCTCTCGGGCCTCGGCGGCGACGAACTCTTCGGCGGGTATCCGTCTTTCCGTGACATCCCGCGGCTCGCCCGCCTCTTGCCGGTCTGGCGCAGTCTGCCGGAAAGCCTCCGGCGCAGCGCCGTCGGCTGGCTCGAGCGCGGCGATACGCGCCGCCGCAAACTCGCCGACCTGCTCGGCTCGGCCCGCAACGCCCACGAGATCGGCGCGCTCCAGCGCCGCGTGTTTCCTTCCACCGCCGCGCGCTCGCTCCTCGCGCCGGAAGCCGCCGCCGCTTCGTCCGGGACGTTCCACCCCGCCCTCGCCGAAATCGCGGCCGAGGTCCCGGGCGACCGGCTTTTCGAAATCGCCAGCGCCTGGGAACTCCGCACCTACATGACCGACGTGCTGCTGCGCGACAGCGACGTCATGAGCATGCGGCATTCCCTGGAGCTCCGCGTGCCCTTCGTCGACCGCGTGCTTCTGCAGTGGCTCTGGCAGCAACCCGCCGCCTGGAAAGCGGGCCGCGGCGAACCCAAAGCCTCGCTCTACGCCGCCGTCCGCGACCTCGTCCCGTCCAGCCTCGAGCACCGCCGCAAACGCGGGTTCACCTTGCCTCTCGCCGTGTGGATGAAACGCGAACTGCGGCCCTTCCTCGAGGACACCTTCGCGGCCGCCAGCGTCGACCGCAGCGGGCTCTTCCAACGCGCCGCGGTCGGTCAGCTCTGGCAGGGCTTCGTCGCCGGCGACGACAACCGCAAGTGGTCCCGCGTCTGGAGCATCGCGATGCTCGTGCAATTCGCCAACCGCCACGCCCCCCCGGCTCTGGCCCGCTCCGCCCCGGCGGTCTCGGTTGCTTCCGCTCCCGCCCGGATTCCCGCGGGCAAAATCCTGCTGCTCGCGCCCGAGATTTTTTCGTCCGAAGGCGGCATCCCGCGCATTCTGCAGAGCTACCTCCGGGCCCTCGCCGCCACGCCCGCGGAGGTCCGTCTCGTTTCCCTCAACGATCCGGCCATCAACCCCGCCGATCTCGCCCTCCACGGCAGCCCCGCCACCAAGCTCGCCGTCGGCTGCAACCGGCGGAAATCGGATTTCATCCGCGCCGCCCTGCGCCTCAGCCGCGGCTGCCCCGACCTCGTCTGCGGCCACGTTGCCCAGTTGCCCGTGGCTTGGCTCGCCCGCCGGCTGAACCCCCGTCTGCGCTACTATCTGGTTGCCCACGGCATCGAGGTCTGGCGGCCGTTCACCGCCCCGGAACGCCTCGCGCTGCGCGGGGCCGAACGGATTTTCTGCGTGAGCGACTACACCCGCCGCGAGCTCCTGCGCCACTGCCCGCTGCCGGCCGGCCGCGCCGTCGTGCTCCCCAACGCCCTCGATGCCGGTTTCCCGATCGCGCGCGGCGTGCCGCTGGCGGAGTGCGCGCCGGTGATTTTGACGGTGACGCGCCTGACCTTTGCCGACCGCTACAAGGGCGTCGAGGACCTGATCGCCGCCCTGCCCGCGATCCGGCGCGAAATGCCCGGCGCCCAACTGCGCATCGTCGGCCGCGGCGACGATGTGGAGCGTCTGCGCGCCGTCGCGGCCGGCGCCGGCTGCGCCGACGCGGTGGCGTTTCTCGGCTTCGTCGACGACGACACGCTGCGCGAGGAAATCCGCCGCTGCCGTCTCTTCGCCCTCCCGAGCAAGAAGGAAGGCTTCGGCCTCGTGTTCCTCGAAGCCATGGCCAGCAGCCGCCCTTGCCTCGGCGCGGAGGCCGGCGGAGTCCCCGAAGTGATCGACGCCTCCTCCGGTGTCCTCGTGCCGTACGGCGACCTCGCCGCCATCGCCGCAGGCGCCGTCTCGGCGCTGCGGCAGACATGGGACGAAGACGCGATCCTCGCGCGCGCCGCGCATTTCTCTTTCACCCGTTTCCAGCAACGCCTCGGGGAGGCCTTGTCGCGCGCACCCGTCTCCGTCTGACTTCCGCTTTCCCTCCGACCATGCCACCCGCTGCCGATTCCCTTCCCGCCGCCGAACCGGGAATCATGCTGATCGCCGCCGGCCGGGGCGAATCGAACTACTGGCGCGACATCTGGCGCTACCGCGAGCTCATGGGGTTTCTCGCGTGGCGCGATGTCGCCGTGCGCTACAAGCAATCCGTGCTCGGCGCCGGGTGGGCGATCTTCCAGCCGGCGGTGACGCTCGCGGTGTTCACCTTCATCTTCGGCAAACTCGCGCAGATGCCGTCCGGCGACGTGCCGTATCCGCTGCTCGTCATGGCCGGCCTGCTCCCCTGGCAACTGTTCGCCAACACCCTCTCGGGCACCGGCAGCAGTCTCGTGAGCAACACCCACCTTATCTCCAAGGTCTACTTTCCGCGCCTGCTCGTGCCGCTCTCATCGGTCGCCGTCGCCCTCGTCGACTTTGGCATCGTCGCGGTGCTCACCGCCGCGATGTTTGCCTGGTACGGCGTTCTCCCCGGACCGGAAATTGTTTTCCTGCCCTTGTTCGTGCTGCTCGCGCTCCTCGCCGCCTTCGGCGCCGGCCTCTGGCTCTCCGCGTTGACGGTGCGGTATCGGGATTTCCGATTCATCGTGCCCTTTCTGCTGCAGGTGGGCCTCTTCCTTACCCCGGTCGGTTTCAGCACCGGCAACGTGCCCAACTGGCGCGAAATCTTCGCCCTCAATCCCATGGTCGGCGTGATCGACGGTTTCCGTTGGTGCCTGCTCGGCGGCACCCACACCGTGCATGTCCCGGGCCTGATCAACGGTATCGTCGTCAGCCTGCTGCTCCTCGCGACCGGCATCTGGTACTTCCGCCGGACCGAACGTTCGTTCGCCGACATCATCTGACATGGGTGCCGCCGCCATCTCCGTCTCCGGTCTCGGCAAACGCTACTGGCTCAGCCAGCGCACCCGCGCCGACACCCTGCGCGATGCGTTCACCGCCAAGTTGCGCGCGCTCGGTGCCCGTCTCGCCGGCCGCGAAAACCACGGCTCCGAGGAGGAATTCTGGGCCCTGCGCGACCTGTCCTTCGAAATCGCCCGCGGCGATGTCGTCGGCATCATCGGCCGCAACGGCGCCGGCAAATCGACCCTGCTCAAGATTCTTTCGCGCATCACCGAACCGACCGCCGGCGAAATCCGGATCCGCGGCCGCGTCGCCAGTCTGCTCGAGGTCGGCACCGGCTTTCACCCCGAGCTCACCGGCCGCGACAACATCTACCTCAACGGCGCCATTCTCGGCATGTCCCGCGCGGAAATCCGCCGCAAGTTCGACGAGATCGTCGCCTTCGCGGAAGTGGAACGCTTCCTCGACATGCGGGTGAAGCACTACTCGAGCGGCATGTACGTGCGCCTCGCCTTCGCCGTCGCCGCGCATCTCGAGCCCGAGATCCTGATCGTCGACGAGGTCCTCGCCGTCGGCGACGCCGCCTTCCAGAAAAAATGCCTGGGCAAGATGCAGGATGTCGCGCGCAGCGAGGGCCGCACCGTGCTCTTCGTCAGCCACAACCTGCCGTCGATCCGCCAACTCTGCCGCTCCGCCCTCCTCCTTTCGGCAGGTCGCCTCGAGGCCGCCGGCGGTTGCGGTCCGGTCCTTGAACAATACCAGCGCGGACTCACCGCCGGCGCCCCGGTCACGGTGCCGAAACCGGGACCAGAAATCGCCGAACGCGCCTACGTCACCGCGGTAAAACTGGAAACCCTCGACGGCCGCCAACCTGCCGTCATCCCCGTCGGCGTACCGTGGAAAATCCGTATTTCCATCCGCGTCCGCCAACCCCAGCGCCGCTTCGTCGCCGCCGTCGGCATCAAGTCCGCCGACGGCATCGCCGTCCAAACCTCGTGGCTGCCGCCGCAGGATCTCGCGCCCGGCGACTACGAGGCCGTGTTCACTCAGGACCGCGTGAACCTGGAAGGCGGTTCCTATTCCCTGCTCGTCGGCCTGACCGAAAACGACCGCCACCTGCAGCAGTTCGAGGCCGCCCGTTTCGATCTCACCGGCGAAAACGCCGGCGACCAGTTCCCGGCCACCTCCGGTGTCGGCATCGTGTTGAACTCGATGCAGAGCAGTCTCGAACGCCTCTGATGTCCCTGCCTCCGTCCCGTCCCGCCGACATCACCGCGTACCTCGCCGCCCCCACCCCGGCGGAAACCGAGTTCCGGTGCCTGTTCCGCCCCGCCGCGGTGCGCACGGTCTGCGATATCGGCGCCTGCGAGGGCGAGGATTCGGTGCGTTTCGCCCGCTGCTTCCCCCGCGCCCGGATCTTTGCTTTCGAACCGTTGCCGTCGAACCAAGCGCTCGTGCGGGCCAATTTTTCCCGCTACGCCGCCGCCAACGCGGAGCTCGTTCCGCTCGCCCTTTCCGATCGCGCCGGCACCGCGACGTTTCACGTTTCCTCCGGCCGCCCCCCGGAACTCTTCGCCGGGCAAAACTGGAACTACGGCAACAAATCCAGTTCGCTGCTCCCCGCCGCCGGCAACGGCCCGATGCACGGTTGGATCGAGTTCAAGGAGGAGATCGCCGTGACGACCGATACCCTCGACGCGTTCTGCGCCCGGCGCGGGATCGG
The DNA here is from genome assembly GCA_002288455.1 of Opitutia bacterium Tous-C1TDCM. Taxonomy (GTDB): domain Bacteria; phylum Verrucomicrobiota; class Verrucomicrobiia; order Opitutales; family Opitutaceae; genus ER46. Next base: position 33,748 of record NEUS01000006.1, on the reverse strand, counting down.
CCGCATCGACTTGATCCATCTCGACGTGCAGGGCGCCGAGCAACTGGTGCTCAACGGCGCGACCCGCATGTTGCCGCGCACCGCCGGAGTCTGGCTCGAAGTCGCCGCCGTCGAGCTCTACCGCGGCCAAGCCCTCGACCGCGATCTGACCCGCTTCATGCGCGCGCAGGGTTTCGCCCTCGGCCACACCGTCAGCCTCGGCAGCGACACCGGCGAAGGCGACCACTTCTACGTCAACCTCCGGCACCCGCGGGCCTGGCTTTATCTCGCCCGGCGCCGCGGGGCCGCCGCCGCCCGCCGCGCCCGCATGGCCGCCGGCCGCTGGAAGCACCGCCTCCTCGGCCCTCGTCCTCCCTCCGCCCCATGATCATCACCCGGCTCACCGGCGGTCTCGGCAACCAGATGTTCCAGTATGCGGCCGGCCTCGCGCTCGCCGAGGCCCGCCGCACCGTCCTCAAACTGGACGTGTCGTGGTTCCGCGAATACGCCGACTTCGAGGGGCACAACCGCTACGCGCTCTCCTGCTTCAACGTCACGGAGCAGTTCGCCGACGAGGAAGAGGTCGCGCGCGCCCGCGGCCTCGCGCTCACCACGACCGAACGCTGGTCCGTCGCCGTCGCGCGCGCCCTGCGGTTCCACCGCTACGCCCGCCGGCACGGCCCGGCCGCCAATTTCCACCGGCCGCCGACCTTCGCGTTCTACCCGGAATTTTTCGCCCAGCCCGACGGCACCTGCCTCGACGGCATGTTCCAGTCCGAAAAATTCTTCGCCCCCGTTTCCGATCTGCTGCGGCTGCATTTCTCTTTCCGCTACCCGCCGCAACCCGAAGTCGAGGCCGTCGCGGCCCGCATCCGCTCCGGCCCTTCGGCCGCCGTCCATTTCCGGCGCGGCGACTACACCCGCAATCCCCGATTCGCCGCCGAGATCGGCGTGCTCGGCCCCGACTACTATGCGCAGGCCGTCCGCGCCCTGCGGGCGAAAAGTCCGGCCGCCAAACTCTACATCTTCTCGGACGACATCGAGGCCGTGGCGCAGGAATTCCGGCCCGAAGGCCCGCACGAATTCGTGCGCTGCGTGCGGCCTTGGCATGCCTTCGACAAGATCCGCTTCATGTCGCTCTGCGATCACCTCGCGATCGCGAACAGCACGTTCTCCTGGTGGGCCGCCTGGCTGAATCCCTCGCCGGACAAACTCGTCCTCGCCCCCGACCCTTGGTTCGCCCGCAGCCCGCACGATTCCCGGGACCTTGTTCCCGCCGGGTGGACGCGCCTGCCGGCCCTCCGTTCCTGAGCCGACGTGAAGACTCTGGCGAAACAGCTGCTGGCCCGCACCGGAATCCGCGCCGTCGCGGCCGAAAACATCGCCGCCCGCTACCTCGACCATCCGCCGCGCTCGATGTTCGACGTCATTCTGCTCCGTTGCTTCGCCGATTTGCAGGGCCTGCGTTTCATCCAAATCGGCGCCAACGACGGCCAACGCTACGACCCCCTCGCCGCATTCATCGCCCGGCACGGTTGGCAAGGCGTGATGCTCGAGCCGATGCCCGCGTACTTCGCCGCCCTGCAAAACCGCTACGGCGCCCAGCCCGGACTGACCTTGCTGCCGGCCGCCCTCGATGCGACCCAAGGCACGCGGGCGATCTACCACCTTGCCGACTGCACCGGACTGCCGGATTGGACCCACGGCCTCGCCAGCCTCGACCGCGGCCGTTTGGAAGCCGCGGCCCGCGAACTCGGCCTGCCGGATTCCGCGATCGCCAGCCGGCAAATCGCCACGGTGACGTGGGACGAAGTGCGGCTCAGGCTCGGCCCCGGCGGCTGCGACCTCCTCGTCCTCGACACCGAAGGATTCGATCTACCGCTGCTGCGTTCCGCCGGTCTCGGCGACTTCTCGCCCCGGGTGGTTCATTTCGAACACGCCTGCGCCCCCGAATCCGAGCAGGCCGCGATGCACCGCGAACTCCGCCGACTCGGCTACGAGATCGCCACGGAAGGCCCCGACACCACCGCTTGGCGCCCCGACCCGGCCGCAACCTGAACCCCTTTCCGCCATCAAAATCGCGTTCATCTCGACAGGCCTTCTTTTCCCCTGGGGCGGGGCGGATACACTCTGGACCAAAGCGGCCGAAGCCGCCGCCGACCGGGGCGATACGCTCCTGCTGTCCGTTTCTCCCACGGTCGCCGCGCACCCCCGCATCGCCGCGCTCGTCGCCCGCGGCGCCAAGACCGTACTGCGCGAACCGCCGGTGCCCGCCACCGGCCTAGCCGCCCGGGCGGTCCGCAGACTTTCCCGGCTGGCCGGCGAACACGATCCGCTCCTGACCGCGCTCGATGCCTTCGCCCCGGACCTCGTGATTTTCAGTTTCAGCGGCACCTACGATCTCGTGCTCGAACCCGGCTGGCGCGACTGGCTCGCCGCGCGCCGGCCCCGTTGCCGGATCATCGCCAACTGGCAGGCCGAACATCCCCGGCTCGTCCCCGCCGACCTCGCGGCCATGCGCGCGGTTTTTGCCGCCGCCGAAGCCGTCTGCTTCGTGTCGCAACGCAATCTCGACGTCACGCGCCGGCACTTGCTGCGGCCCTTGCCCAACGCCGCCGTCGTGCACAACCCGTTGCGCTGGCAACCGACGGATGTCGCCCCGTGGCCGCACTCCGCCGTCCCGCGCCTCGCCACCGTTTCGCGGCTCGATTTCGGCAAGGGCATCCAATTGCTGCTGCACGCCCTCGCCGAGCTTCGCGCCGAAGCCTGGACCCTCCGCATCCACGGCCAAGGCGAGTACGAAAACCCGCTCCGCGAAACGGTCGCCCACCTCGGCCTCGCGGACCGCGTTGACTTTGCGGGCTACGTGCCGGGCCTGCGCGACATCTGGGCGCAAAATGAATTGCTCTGCTCCCCGGCGATCGACGACGGCGTGCCGATGACCATCCCCGAAGCCATGCTCTGCGGCCGGCCCGTGCTCGCCACCTGTGTCGGCGGCGCGGAGGACTGGATCGTACCGGGCCAAACCGGCTTCCTCGTCCCGGCCCCGACCGTACCGTTGCTGGTCGCCACCCTGCGCGCGGCCTTGGCCCGGCGCGCCGACTGGTCCGTACTCGGCAGCGCGGCGGCCGCGTATGCCGGACAGCACTACCGTCCGGACGACTTTCGTCGGCTCATTTCCTGAATCCCGTGACTCTTCTCGAAGGCGATCGCGTCCTCCGCGAAATCCTCTCCGGCGGTAAAACCATCGCCGGCAACGGCGATTCGGTAGTGCCCAACTCGCCCCTGGACGGCACCTCGGCCGAAGCGCTCTTCCGGCAAGTCCAAACCCGCCGGCCCGGACTCGTCGTCGAAGTCGGTATGGCGAACGCCATTTCGCCCCTCCCGATCTTTACGGCCCTTGCGCAAAGCGGCGGCCACGATGTCTGGATCGGTGCCCATACGACCGAGCTCGGAGTGATCATCTTCGGCGACGGCTACGTGATCGGCGACGTCGTCACCCCCGACCTGCCGCCCGGCTCCATCGCCGGCGGCGTACCTGCGCGGATTGTCGGCACCCGCCAGCCCGGCTCTGCACCCCCTTCGAGTTGAGGCTCACCAGTCCCGCCCGATGCCCGTGCTGTCCGTCCTGATCCCGACGCTCAATCCGCATCCCGAAAGGTTGCGGCGCACGCTCGCGGGCCTGGCGGCGCAAACCTTGCCGGCCGATCTTTGGGAAACGCTCGTGGTCGACAACGCCTCCTCGCCGCCGCTGCGCTTGGCGGATTTGCCGCCGGTCCGCCCGGCCTCAACCCGCCTCGTCGCGGCGCCGGAACCGGGCCTGACCGCCGCCCGCCGCCGCGGCCTCGCCGCCGCCGCCGGCGATCTCGCGGTGTTCGTCGACGACGACAACGTCCTCGACCCCGGCTACCTCGCGACCGCCGCGGAATTCATGCGGGCCAATCCGCGGGTCGGCGCCGCCGGCGGCCGCTGTGTGCCGGAATTCGAGGTGCCTCCCGCCCCGTGGCAGGAAGAGTTTCTGCCGCTGCTCGCCCTCCGCGATCCCGGAGACGAAGCCGTCGTCGCCCCGCCGTTCGGTCCCGGCGACGCCCCGCGAAGCTATCCCGCGGCCGCCGCTCCCGTCGGTGCCGGTATGGTGCTGCGGCTCGCGGCCGCCCGCCCGTGGCTCGACGCGGCGGATCCCGCCCTGCCCGACCGCCGCGGCGCCGAACTCACCTCCGGCGGCGACAACGACATCGTCCTCACCCTCCTCGGTTCCGGCTGGGACGTCGCCTACGTTCCGGCGTTGCGCCTGACGCACCTGATTCCGGCGGGCCGGCTCGCGCCCGCCTACCTCGCGCGGCTGAACCGCGGTATCCAGAAATCTTGGATGCAGGTCCTTCGCCGGCACCGCGCCAACCCCTGGCCGCCCGTGCCGGCGTGGACCGTGCCGCTCCGCCAGGCCAAGGCATGGGCAACCTATCGGGCCTGGTCCTCGCCGGCCGCGCGCATCCGCTGGCAAGGCGCCTGCGGCCACTTCGAGGGCCGCGCCGCATGACCCCGCTCGTTTCCATTGTCATCCCGGCCTTCAACCGGATCGGCCCGCTCCGGCTGACGCTCCGCACCGCCGCGCGCGCCGCCGCCGCGCTGCCCGCCGAGATCATCGTGGTGGACGACGGCTCCTCGCCGCCGCTGCGCGACCTGCTCGCATCCGAGCTCGCGTTTCCCGTCGTTTGGCTGCGGCAGCCCAACGCCGGTTCCATGGTCGCCCGCCACACGGGCCTGCTCGCAGCCCGCGGCGACTACGTGCTGTTTCTCGATTCCGACGACATCATCCATCCCGCCAAACTCGTCCGCCAGACGGACGCGATGCGCGCCGCCGGCGCCGAGATTTCCTATTCGGACATGGCCGGTTACCGCCTCGGCGCCGAGGGCGAACCCGAGTTTTCCCCCGGCGCCACGATGGCCGCCGCACCCAACGCGGTGGACTTCTTCCTCCGCGTCCAGCCCGCGCCCCACAATCCGATCTACCGCCGCGACTACCTGCTCCGGCACCTCGTCTCGCCGCTCGTGCCGCTGCGCCGCGAGTACGATCCGGTCGGCGATGTCTGGATCTATTTCAATCTGCTCCTGCATCCGGCCCGCGTGGTCAAGGTCCACGCCCCGCTCACCGCCATCGGCCTGCACGACGAGGGCCGCTACAGCGGCCATTGGGAAAATCTCGGCTACGCCTCGTTGCGCCTGATGGAGGATTTCCTCGCCGCCTGCCCCGCCACGCCCGCCACCGTCGCGGTCCGCGCGGCCGTCGGCGAATGCGCCTTTGTGAGCTGGCGGAAACTGCCGCGCGATTTCGCGCCGCAATTCGGCGCCCGTCTCCTCGCCCTGTGGCGCCGCGCGCCCAAGGGCCCGGTCTCCCGGCTCGGCGAACGCAATTTCGTCCGCCTCGTCGCGCTGGTCGGGGCGGAGAATGCCGCCCGTCTGCTCCGCCGTTGGCGCGGCCACACCTACGCTTCCTGCCGCACCTTCGACGACGCGGGTTACGCGGCCTTCGTCGCCAAACTCTGATGCCCCGCTCCGCCTCCGCCCCCGTCCCGACGCCGCCGCGCGTCACCGCATGAGTCTCCGCGGCTGGCTCGTCGATCGCCTGCTGCTCAAGCAGCCGCGGGTGCGCCGCTGGCTCACCCGCTTGCTGGAGGGCGATCGCGACACCGACGTCTCGCTTCTCCACACTCCGGTCCATGTGAACACGATCCGCGAGCACGGCTACCTGCGCGCCTCGCGCATGATCGCCCGCAGTTCGTTTCTCAACGACGAGGTCTCCGCGCTGCTCGCGATCGCCGGCCTGTTGCCGGAGGCCGACGCCTTCGTCGACGTGGGCGCCAATGTCGGCATCTATTCCAAGATCCTCCATCGCTTCGCCGCCATCCATCCCGACCTGCGCTTCTACGCCTTCGAAGCCGATCCGGATACGGCCCGCCGCCTCGCCGTCACGCTGGCCGGCACCAAAGTCGAGCTCTTCGCCCATGCGGTCGGCGACCGCGAGACGGAACTCGAGTTTGCGCGCGGCGCCGTCTCGCACGTCTCGACCCGGCGCGATTTGGCGACCCGCTACCAACTCGACGAAACCTTCAAGGTCCGGTGCCGTCCCCTCGACGCCGTCGGCCTCGTCGGCCGGAACCTCGTTTTGAAAATCGACGTCGAAGGCCAGGAACTCGCCGTGCTGCAGGGCGCCGCCGGCCTGTTCGCGGCGGGGAGAGTCCGCGCGGTCTTTCTCGACGGCGCCGCCGACGGCGCGGAAGTCGCCGCATTTCTCCGCCGGCACGGTCTCGATTTCTACGATGCCCGCACGCTGCGGCCGGCCGCGGACTTGCCCTACGCCCTGCTCGCGCTGCGCCGCCCTGTCCCCGCCCCGTGAGCCTTTCCGAACCGTTTCCCCTGCCCCTCTCCGCGGCCGACCTCGCCGTCGCGGCCGCCCGCATCCCGGCGCCGAAACGCCGGCGTCCGCCGCTCACGCCCGGCCGCATCGTGTATCTGCTGTGGCATTACCCGCAGCAGGTCGCGCGCGACGGCGCGGTCTGGCACTGGCATCTGTGGCGCGGGCGCAACGATATGGCGGCGGCCATCGCCGGCCTCGCCGCCCCGCCGGTCCCGGCCGGCCCCGTCCTGCCGGTCCACTACCTCACGGGCAAACGCTACCTGCCGCTGACGCTGATTTCCGCACTCTCCCTCCAGCACCAGACCGGCCGGCCCGTGCAACCCGTGCTCTGCGACGATGGCTCGCTTGCCGCGGACGACCTCGCGACCCTGCACCGGATTTTTCCGCGGGCCGAGGTGATCGCCAAGGAAACCGTGGCGGCAAATCTGGAACGCCACCTTCCCGAAAGCCGTTTCCCGTTCCTCCGCCGAATCCGGCTCGGCTACATCCACCTGCGCAAGCTGACCGATATCCAGACCGCCGGCCCCGGTTGGCGGCTGGTGCTCGATTCGGATGTCTTTTTTTTCCGGCCGCCAACCCAATTGCTCGACTTCATGGCCGCGGAGAAATGGTGCTTCATGCAGGATTGCATGCAGTCCTACGGCGCCCCGCTGGAAACCCTGGCCGCCCTCGCCGGCGCCCCGGTGCATCCGCAGATCAACGTCGGCCTCTGCCACGTCCGGTCCACGGACATCGACTGGGACTTCGTCGAGCACTGCGCCCGCGTCCTGCTTTTCCGCCACGGTTTCTCCTACTATCTCGAACAGGCATTGATGGCCGTGCTGATGGGCCGCTTCGGCGCCAAAGCCCTGGGCTCCGACTACCTCGTTTATCCCACGCCGGAACAGGCCCGCCGCGCCGAGCACACGGCCCTCCACTACGTCGACCGCTCCCAGCTGACGATGATGCGCTACGGCTGGCGCCAAGTCCTCGCGAAACTGCCCGCTCGCGCATGAACTGGCACACCCTTCGGCTGCAGCTGCCGCCTCCGGCCAAGATTCTTTACCGGGAAATCCGCGCCCGTGTGCTCGACCCTTTCGAAGTCGGCTCCCCGGCGGTGATCAGCGGGCAAACCGTACGCGTGCCGGCCTATTTCCGCGGCGGCGGCCGGGCCGACTACGAGAATCCCGCGGTAGCGCGCATGATCCGCTGGCTCGCGGAACATCCCGGCGGCGAACTGGTGGACTGCGGCTGCTCGCTGTCCGTCTACAGCCTGATCGCGCTCTCGCTCTTTCCCGCCTCCGCCGCGCTCGGCATCGATCCCGATCTCGTGAGCCTGAAATGCACCCGCCGGCTTTGCGCGCTCGTCCCTGCGCCGGAACGGCTGCGGTTGGTCCACGGTTTTCTCGACCCCGTCCACTTCAGTGCCGTGTCGCTCGCCGCCGCCGCGGCCGCGACGTCGGCGGCGCTGGACGACCCGTCCGTTTCCGAGATCACGGAGGCGATCGGCTACCGCGAAATCACCGACCCGGGATTTGCCGCCGTGCCGCGCCACAGTCTCGACGGTTTGCTCGAAGCCGCGGACCCGACGCGGCCGCGCTTGCTCAAGATCGATGTCGAGGGTTTCGAACTTTCCGTTCTGCGCGGCGCCGCCACGGTGCTCCGGCGGTTGCGTCCCGCCGTTTTGCTCAGCGCCCACCCGCAATTCCACGGCCGCCTCGGCACCAGCCCCGAGGCGTTGCACGCATACCTGCGCGAAGCCGGCTACCGCAGCGAATGGATTGCGACCGATCACGAGGAACACTGGTGGTGCACCCCGGCATGACCGACTTGGTTTCAGTCCTGATCCCCTGCCACAACGCCGCGCCGTGGCTCGCGGCGACGCTCGCCTCGGTGCGCGCCCAGACTTGGCCCCGGTGCGAGATCATCGTCGTCGACGACGGGTCGACCGACGGCTGCGGCGCGATCCTCGAAGCCCAGGCCGGCCCGGATCTGACCGTGATCCGGCAGGAAAACCGCGGCGCCGCCGCCGCGCGGCAGCGCGCCTTGACGGCGGCCCGCGGCGCCTACCTGCAGTATCTGGATGCCGACGACCTCCTGCATCCGGAAAAGATCGCGTGCCAGATCGCGCGTCTGCGCGCCGAAGGCGACCGCCATATCGCCTCGGCCCGTTGGGTCCGGTTCGCCGGCGCACGCGACGAGGCTGCCGCCTTCCGGGCCGCACCCGAATCCAATTGGGGCGACTTCGCGCCGGCCGACTACCTTGTCGCCACGTTCGCCGCGGGCGGCATGATGCATCCGGCCGCGTGGCTGCTCCCGCGGGCCGTCGCGGAACGCACCGGTCCGTGGTTGGAATCGCTCTCGCTCGACGACGACGGCGAATACTTCACCCGCGCCGTCGCCGCGAGCGCCGGCGTCCGCTTCTGCCCCGATTCCCTCGCGTGGTACCGGTCCAATCTGGACGGCAGCCTGAGCGGCCGCCGGAGTCCGGCCGCCTGGCGTTCCGCCGCGGAAGTCTGCCGCCGCAGCACCGCGACGCTCCTCGACCTCGAAACCTCGCCGCGCACCCGCCGGGCCTGCGCGCTCTATTGGCAGCGGCTCGCGTTTGCCGCGTATCCGGAAGGCTGTGACGTCACCGCCCTCGCGCTGCGGCGCGCCGGCGAACTCGATCCCTCGGTCGCGCGCCCGCCGGCCGGCCCGGGGTTCGAGCGCCTCGCGCGGATCACGGGTTGGAAACTTGCCCGCCGCCTGCAGCGGGCGCTGCGCCGATGAGCCTCGTGGTCTTCCATCCGAGCGTGGCGCCGTTCGTCCAGCAGGCCGCGCGGGCCGTGCACGAAGCCGGCCGGCTCGACCACTTCGCGACGACCGTGTGCGACGAACCGGACCGCTGGTACCGGCGCGGCGCCGACGCCCTCGCCCGCCTGGCGGGCAAGGATCTCGCCGCGCAGTTTCGGCGCCGCGCCGTCACGGAATTGCCGGCCGGCAAAGTTCGGTCCGATCCGTGGGGCGAGCTCCTCCGGCTGGCGGTCGGAGCGGTCGACCGCGGCGGCCGCGCCACCGATCTCGTCTGGGAATGGAGCGAACTCGGATTCGACCGCCGCGTGAGCCGCCGGCTCGATCGCGGCCTGACCGGAGTCTACGGCTTCGAGCACAGCTCGCTGTTCACGTTTCGCCGGGCGCGGGAACTCGGCTTGAAGTCGGCCTACGACGTGCCGGCGCCCGAGTCGGCCTTCGTCCACGACTTGCTGGCCCGGGAAACCGCGATGTTTCCGGAGCTGCAGACCGCCTACCAGCGCCACACGGCGGTACGCGAGGCGCGCCGGCTGGAGCGGCGGCGCGAGGAACTGCGCACGGCCGATCTCGTGATCGCGGCTTCGCGCTTCACCCGCGACAGCTACCTTCGGGCCGGACTCGATCCCGCCAAAGCCCGGATCGTGCCGTACGGCGCCCCGCCGCCCGCCGACGCCGCGCCCACGGCCGGAACGAGCGATGGAAAGCTCAACCTGATCTGGGCCGGGACCTTCAGTATCCGGAAAGGCGCGCACTACGTCGTCGAGGCGTGGCGGCGGTCCGGACTCGGCCGGCACGCCACCTTGCGCGTCTTCGGGGCCGTGACGCTGCCCGAGCGCGTGCTGCGGCCGCTGCCCGAGGGCATCGAGCTCCGCGGGTCCATTCCACGCGCGGAATTGATGCCGGAGTACGGCCGCGCCGACGCCCTGCTTTTCCCGACCCTCTGCGACGGCTTCGGCATGGTGGTCACGGAGGCGTGGTCCCAAGGCGTACCCGTCATCACGACGGATCGCGCCGGCGCCGCCGATCTGCTGCGCGCGGGGGAAAACGGCTTGGTTGTTCCCGCGGGGGACAGCGCCGCGATCGCCGCCGCGGTCGGGTGGTGCGTCGAGCATCGCCGCGAACTTGCCGCAATGCGCTTCGCCGCCCGACGCACCGCCGCCGGGTGGCAATGGCAGGACTACCGGCAGGCACTCGCCGGCGTGCTGCGCGAAGCCGGCTTCTTCAACCCTCCGCTTTCGTCGTGAAACCGCCGGCCCGCCGGATTTGCCTGATCACGCCCGGCCACGTGGCGTCGACGCCGCGGCTGGTGAAGAATGCCGACGCCCTCGCGGCCGCCGGCTACGAGGTCCACGTCGTCGCGGGCCGCCACTTCCCTCCCGCCGATGCGCTGGACGCCACGGTACTCGCCGCCGCGCCATGGCGCTGCACCCGGGTGGACCTCGGCCGTTCCCTGCCCGGACTGGTGCGGCGCTTCCGGCGGGAATTCGCGCGGCGGCGTATCTTACGTTTCGATACGGTGCCGCCGGCCGCCGCCGCCCGCGCCCATCATGCCGATGCGCTCCATCTCGGCCGGATCGCCGCTGATGTTCCGGCGGATCTGTATTTCGGCCACTGCCTCGCCGGCTTGCCGGCCGCCGCCGCGGCCGCCGCAACCCGGGGCGTCCGCTACGGCTTCGATGCGGAGGACTTCCACGATCTGGAAGGGGATTTCACCTCGGCCGAACAGAAAGCCCGCCGCGCGATCCAAGCCCACGGCCTGCCCGCTTGCGCCCTGTTCACGACGGCCGCGCCCCTGATGGCCGAACGCTACGCGGCGAACTACGGGCGGCGGCCGGACGTGTTGCTCAACGCCTTTCCGCGCGCCGAAGCCCCGGCTTCCCCGGTGACGCGAACCCGGGACGATCCGCGGCAGCCCGTGCGGTTGTACTGGTTTTCCCAGACGGTGGGGCCCGGGCGCGGCCTCGAGGAGATCGTCGCCGTGGTCGGGCGTATGCGCACACCGGCCGAATTGCATCTGCGCGGCTTTGTGACGGACAGCTACCGGGACGAACTGAACGCCCGGGCCGGCGCGGCCGGTTGTGCCGGCCGCCTCCGCTTTCTCCCGCCCGGACCGCCGCGCGAGATGGTCCGATTCGCGGCCGACATGGATCTCGGCCTGTCGCTGGAACAACGCACTCCGCCCAACCGCGATCTCTGCCTCACCAACAAGGTCTTCGCCTATCTCTTGGCCGGAGTGCCGCAGCTGTTGTCGGCCACCGCCGCCCAGGAGGCCCTGGCGCCGGAACTCGGCGCGGCCGCCCTGCTTGCCCGGATCGTGGAAACCGCGGCCACCGCGGCGTTGCTCGACCGCTGGTTCGGGAATCCCGACGGCGTCGTGGCCGCCCGCCGCGAGGCGTGGAGTCTCGGGCAGCGGCGGTTTTGCTGGGAAGTAGAACAGGTGCGCCTCCTCGACGGGCTGGAACGGATCGGGCTCGGGCCGTCTTCTCCGGCATGATTTCGCCGGACGAGACCGGTCGGTACACGCTGCAGATCAACCTCTCTGCCGGAGACGCCGCATACGCGGAGTCGACCGTGCCCGCGCTGGTCCGGGCCCATCCCGATGCCGCGGAACGCCTGGCCGTCGTCGACTGCTGCCGGCCGCAACGCACCCGGATCTTCGATCCCGACCGACGTTTGCCGGTGGCATCGTTTGCCCCGCGGCTGGCGCGGATCAGGGAGATCGCCGGAGCCCTGCGGCGGGCCGGGTGTTTCGACCGGGTCGAGTACCTGGAACCGGGCGACGAACGCTTCGGCGCTTGGGCCGCCCGTTACGTCCGGCCCTGGATGCGCGAAACTCACGACTATGGCGGCTGCGCCTTCATGGGCTACTGGGCCGCGCTGGACCTGCCCCGCACCCGCTTCACCGTCCACTACGACGCGGACATGTGCCTGTATCAGGCTCCCGGATTCAGCTGGGTCCGCCACACGCTGGAACGGTGGGCGGACGTCCCCGCCGCCGCAATGGCGACGCCCCGGATTTCGCCGCCCGGCTTCGCCCGCCGACCCGGCGAAGACGCCCCGTCCCGCCACGAGGCGAGACCGGCCGAACGCGTTCCGGCGGGCTGGCTCAACGACTGGTTCAGCACCCGCTGCCTGCTGGTCGACCGTGAACGCCTCGCTCCCCATCTGCCGCTGGTCGGAACGGCACGGGCGTTGAACTACCGGCTGCGCCGCGTGCTGGACCGCGGCTATCCGCCGGGACCGGAAACCTTGCTGCACCAGGTCCTCGGCCCGCGCGGCGTGCGGCGCCTCAATCTGGCCGACGAGCGCGCCTGGCTCCTGCACCCGACGGCAAAGTCGGCCGTATATCTCGCGCTGCTGCCCCGGATCCTCGCCGCGGTGGCGGCCGGGCAGGTGCCCGAGACCCAGCGGGGCTTGAGCGATTTCGATCTTCCCGCGTGGCAAGCCTGGCTCGGCGAAACACCCGCGTCATGATCGGCGCAACCCTGCGTCCTTTCCTGATCTGCGCCTGTTCTTGGCTCCTGTTGGCAGGCTTTTCCGCCGCCGTACCGCAGGGGCTCCACTATTACGACCCCGTCGTCCAACTGCAGGCGCTCGACCAGCATGCGCGGGGCGAATCGCCGGCTTGGAACGTACGGCTCCGGGTCGATCCCCGCGACCTCTCGCAGGATCTGCCCGAGCCGATCGGCTGGTGGCCGCCGGCAATCCCGGTGCTCGCCGCCGCCCTCGGCAAGCTCGGACTCGGCTACGGCGAAGCCCTGCGGGCGGTCGCGCTCGCCGGCAGCGCCGCCGGTTGTCTCGGCTGGATGCTTTGGTGGCGGCGTTTCGAATTGCCGTCCCGGTGGCTCGGGGCGGCCGCGGCCGCGCTGCCCTGGCTGCCCTATGCCACCGGACCGCTGTTCCGGTTTTCCGGCGAGGCGTTTGTCTTCGGCGCCGCCCCCTGGGCTTATCTGGGTGCGCTCGCCCTGGCGGAACGGCTGGAGTCCGGTCGGCTCGGGCTCGTCGCGCCGGCCGTCGGCGCCCTCGGCGGCCTGTCTTATTTTTTCAAATACAGTCTGTTCGTCGTGGTGCTCGGGGCGCTCGCGGGAGCCGGCTGCGCCCTGTGGCGGCGGCGGCGGATCGGGGCCGGAGTTGCCCTGCGCGCGGGGCTGGCGATCGCGCTGGGACTGGCGGCCGTCCCCCTGGCGCTGCGGTGGTACCACACCGCGATCGGCGCCGCCGATCCCACCGGAGCGCCGGACGGCGGCGCCACCGGGCCGGGCCTGTTGCTCTTTGTCCTCGCGAATCCGGTGCTGGGTTTGGCGGATGCCGGCGGCGCCTGGTTCGCCCTGCTCGTCTATCCCGGGATCTTCGGCCCCGGGGTCTTTCCCGCCTCCGCGGTCGCGTTGGTCGGCCTGCCCGGCAGCGTTTTGCTCGGCTGGCTTTGCGCGCGGCGTTTCCGGCCCGCGGACACCCCGCTCCCGGCTTTGCTCGCACTCGGCGGGCTGGCGGGCTTTACGCTCCTGATGGCCGGACTCTGGCTCACCTCCAACGTCGCGCGCGACACCCGGTTCTTCGTCGCTCCCGGTCTGGCGGCCCTCCCCGCTCTTCTCGCGTGCGCCCGGGGCGCCTGGCCGGCCGCGGGCCCGGGGATGCGGGGCGCGCTGGCCGCGGGCGCATTGGTCTACTTGGTTCTGCCGGCGGGAGCGGGGGTCGCGTTGGCCGGTCTGAAGATTTGGCGCGGCTCCGGGGCGATCCCGCCCCCGCACGGCCTGGTGCTGCCGGCGCTCGGGGTCCGCGACCAGGCCGCGGTTTACCGGGAACTCGCCCGTCATGCCGATGCGGATACCGTCTGGATCGTCGAGAACCCGGAGCTTGCCCTCGGACTGCCCGGACGGGTGATCGACCGCAACGCCGGCCGCTCCGTCGCCGAGGATCTGGCCAACATCTACCGCCCGCCCGCCTCGCTGGCGCATTGGGCAACCCGCCGGCCGGTGAGCCTGCGGACCTTCGGCGGAGCCGCCGTCGTCCCGCCCGGATGGACCACCACCCTGCGCGGGGTCGGTCCTTGGCTGGCAACGCCGTTGCCCGAGGGATTGGTCCTATGGTCGGCCACGATGACGCCCTCGCCATCCGCCGGCCGGCCCTGACAGGCTCCGCGATCGCCATGCGCATTCTGCTCGCCGCCGATCCGATTCTGCCCGTCCCGCCCGCCGGCTACGGCGGGATCGAGCGGATCGTGGCGACCTTGATCGCGGAATTCCGGGACCGCGGACACACCGTCGGGCTGATCGGCAAACGCGGATCCCCGGCCCCGGTGGATGCGTTTTTTCCCTGGCCCGGGGACAACGTCGCCGGACGGCTCGACACCCTGCGAAACGCCTTCGCCCTGCGCCGCGCGACCGCGCAGTTCCGGCCCGACGTCGTCCACAGTTTCGCCCGGCTCGCCTATCTGACGGCGATCCAGCGCAGCGGGCGGCCCAAGATCATGTCGTACCAGCGGCATGTCGGTCCTTCGACCGTCCGATGGGCCGTGCGGCTCGCGCGGCCCGGCACGTTGCACTTCACCGGTTGCAGCGATTTCATCCGCGCGCTGGGCGCGCAGTCCGGCGGCGAATGGACCGCCATTCCCAACTTCGTCGATCTCCGCGTCTACACGTTCGCCCCGCAGGTCGCGCCGGATGCGCCGCTCGTTTTCCTGAGCCGTCTGGATGCGATCAAGGGTCCGCACCTCGCGATCGCGGTCGCCCGCGCGAGCGGCCGGAAACTGATCCTCGCGGGCAACCGGCCCGTCGGCGGGACCGATGCGGCGTACTTCGACCGCGAAGTCGCCCCGCATCTCGGCCGGCCGGGGGTCGAATGGATCGGCGAAGTCAACGACGCGCAGAAAAATGCGCTCCTCGGGCAAGCGGCCGCGTTGCTGTTGCCGATCCAATGGGACGAACCGTTCGGCATCGTCTTTGCCGAGGCCCTGGCCTGCGGCACGCCGATTCTGACCTGCGCGCGGGGCGCGGCCCCGGAGATTGTCGAACCGGGAAAAACCGGGCTCTTCTTCGCCACGGTGGCGGAGGGCGCGGCCGCCGTCGCCGGGCTGGGGAATCTCGATCGCACCGCGTGCCGCCGCCGCGCCGAGTCCCACTACGGGGCCCGGGGCTGCGCCGAACAGTACCTCTCGCTCTACCGCTCCCGGATCGACGCGGCCGCCGGCGCCTGAACCCATGTCGCATTCGCTCTTCCGCCGTGTCACCGACCGCCTCCACCGCAGCCCCCGGCTGCGGCGGTTCGCCAAACGTTGGGCGCAACACCTCGTGCTGACGCAGCCTTTCCACGGCGGGCGGATCGCCTTTAACGCCGTGACCCACTCCTGGGCCTGGACCGGCGGCCGCAGCTACGAAACTTTCGACCGGCACATTCAGGATCGCCTGCTCGAACTGGCCGCCACACGGCCGCGGTTTCTCGACGTCGGCGCCAACGTCGGCGTGATGACGCTCTCGTTGCTCCTGCGGAATCCGCAAGTCACCGCCGTCGCCGTCGAGCCGGGAGCGGAAGCGGCCGACCTGCTCCGCCGCTCGATCCGGCGCAACCGACTCGGCGACCGCGTCGAGGTCGCCCCGGTGGCTGCCTCGGTCGCGGAAACGACCCTGCGCTACGACGGCACCGGCTCGGTCATGGGCCATGTTTCAGCCGGCGGCACCGCCGTGGCCGCGCGGCCGCTGCGGGATTTGGTCCGGGCCGCGGCGCGGGGCGGCCCCGACCCGCTCCTCATCAAGATCGATATCGAAGGGTTCGAAACCGAACTCTTGCCCGCGCTGCTGGCGCTGGCGTTGCCCGCCGGTTCCGCGGCGGTGATCGAGCTGCATCCGCAGGGTTTCAACGGCATGGGCGATCCGGCCGGCAATCTGGCCCGGATCCGCGCGGTATCCGGAATCCGGTTGCAACGGTTGGGCGGGAGCGAAATCGGACAGCCCGACGTCCGGGATTTCACCCAAGTGGAGATCCATTGGGTTTGAAGGCCGCCGCACCGGTGCCGACCGCCAGCCCGGACCATTCCCCTTTGCTCGGGGCATGGCGGGGCGTCGCGGCGCTGGCCGTGGTGCTGTTCCACAGTTTCGGGGCATTCTACCAAGCGCCGCTCTGGGGCCCGCTCGTGCCCGTGCGCGCGGTCGCGGCGTGGGGGTGGCTCGGCTTGCACGTCTTTTTCGTGATCAGCGGTTACTGCATCTGCGCCCGGCTGACGCGCGCGTTGCGGACCGGCGAAAGCGTGCCGGCGTTCTGGCTGGACCGGGCGCGGCGGATCTATCCGACCTACTGGATCGCGCTGCTCGCGGCGGCGGCGCTGAACGGCCTGACGCGGATTTTTTCGCCCGGCGCCACCGTGGGCGTGCTGCCCGACAACGCAGCCGCCGCCGCGGCGGACCTGACACTGACCCACCTGTTCGCCGGCACGACGCCGTATCTGCTGGTCAGTTGGACGCTCGCCCTCGAGGTCGGCTTTTATCTGCTCGCCGGCGGCGTGCTGGCGGTTTGCCGGTTGCTGCAGCTCGGACCGCAGGCGCTGCTCCTGCTCGCCGGCACGGCGGCCCTGCCGGGCATCGGAATATCCGCGGCGGCCGCCGGTCCGCTCGCGCTGCTGGCGGCGTGGCCGGAATTTTTCGCCGGCATGTGTGTGGCGGCAGCCGCGCAAAGCCGGAGCCGCGGCGACCGCCGCGGAGCAGGGATCGCGTTGGGTTTGCTCGCCGCAATGTCATTCCTGGCCGCGGGCTCGGTCGGATCCTACGCCGGTACGGCCCGGGTGTCGGCGCTGGGTTTCGCGTGGCTGCTCGTCCTGTTGCAACCTTGGGAAAACCGCCTGGCGGCCGCCGCGCCGGTTCGCTGGCTGGGCTGGATCGGCCTGTTCTCGTTTTCGCTCTACCTCGTTCACGTCCCCGTGCTCACCCGTATACTGAATCTCGGCCGCCGTTTCGTCGCGGCCGAGGCTCCCCTCTTTGCGCTGGTGTGGCTGGCCGGGGTCGCCGCGGCGGTGGCGGCCGGCCGGTTCTTCTATGTCGCGGTCGAACGCCGCGCCGAAGCTAATCGGTTTGCCCGGCGCGCCGCATTGCGCTGACTCGATCCGACCCGAACCGTTTCCCGATGTCCCACGCCGCCGCCCCGTCGCTCGACCGCTACACCTTGATGGGCGACCTCACGGAGAACGTGAAAACGATGATCCGCCGGCTGTTCTTCAAGTTTGCCGTCCTGCTGGGGATCGCCGTCGCCTACCTGTTTTTCACGGGCAGTCCCGGTGCCCTCGCCTTTGCCTACATCGCCGGGGGCACCGCGGTCGCCCTGCGGATCTGGGCCGGCCTCGCGATCGGTGTGCCGCTGCTCCCGATGATTCTGGTGCAGCAACTCGTGATCAACGGCCTGCCGATTTTGAACGGCCACGACATCCTGCAACAGTATCCGGTCGAGTTTCTCAACTCCGCCGGCCTGCAGGTCCTCGTGTTTGCGCTCGCGCTGATCGCGGGGTGGAGAGTGGCCCTGCAGATTTTGCAGCCGGCGGACGGCCGGGCCTACGTCCTGGTGGGCATCGACCGCGACGGCATTTCCGGCCTGAGCCGGCTTGGTTTCGGCCTGGTCGGAGGCGCGACGCTTTTCCTGGTGCTGCAAAGTCTCGACCTCACGACCTTCATTTTCGAACTCCTGCCCAGCGGCTCGTACCCGATCGTCGGCGCCGTGACCGCGGCTGCGAGCGCCTCCGGTTTTTTCCTGCTTTCGATGATCATGGGCTCGGGGGCAATGACCCCGGTGGCCCGCTCGATGTTCTGGTCGATCATGGCGCTGAACTGCATGATCAGCGCGTCGAGCCTGTTGCTGTCGTCCGCGGCCGTCGTCATCGCGTCGGTGATCATCGGTCTGTTCTGGAGCCGCGGCCAACTGCCGTGGCGCTTCATCGTCGTGATGATGGTGATCCTGTCGTTCTTCAATTCGGGCAAATACGCGATGCGGGGAAAGTACTGGCAAACGCCCGACGAAGAGACCCCGCCCTCGGCGGGCCTGGCGCACCTGCCGACTTTCTACGCCGAGTGGACCCAGGCCGGGATCCAGTCGCTGGCCGGATCCCCGGACGACGACGACCCCGCCACCGCTGCCGCGCGCCAAGGGCGCAGCGCCAAAGGCGACCAGAGCCTCTTCGACCGGCTGAACAATCTGCAGAATCTTCTCTTCGTGATCGACGCGACCGAGGTCGGGAAAGTCCCGCCGCTCGGCGGCAAGACCTACGCCATCATTCCGCCGCTGCTCGTGCCCCGGATCCTCTGGCCCGGCAAACCGCGGACCCACGAGGGCCAGATTCTGCTCAACGTGCATTTCGGCCGCCAGGATCTGCAATCGACGCTCACGACCTACATCGCCTGGGGCATGCTGGCCGAAGCCTACGGCAACTTCGGCTCGATCAAGGGCGCGCTCTTGGTCGGCCTCGCCATGGGCATCTTCTTCGCCTGGGGCGAGGCGTTCACCTCGCGGAAGCCGCTGCTGTCGACGGAAGGGCTCGTGGCGTTCGCCATTTTCCTGGGCCTGGCCAATTCGTACGAGGCCGTCGCCAGCGTGGCCGTCACCGCCATTTTCCAATCCCTGATCCCGGTGATCGCGGCCTGCGCGCCCTTCGTGCAGCGGAAATGGCTCGAACGTCCCTCCGCCGCTTGATCGCCCCGGCCCCCAGGCCCCGCCGGCTCGCCGTGGTGCTCTCGCACCCGACGCAATACTACAGCCCTTGGTTCCGTTGGCTCCAAGCCCGTTGCCCGGACGTGCAACCGCGGGTCTTCTACCTCTGGGAATTCGGCGTCGTGCCGACCCGCGATCCGCAGTTCGGCCGGACTTTTGCCTGGGACGTCGACCTCCGCTCCGGCTACGACCACGAATTCGTCCCGAACACGGCAACCGAGCCCGGCACCCACCATTTCCACGGGCTGCGCAACCCGGATCTGGCCGCGCGCCTCGCGGCGTGGCGGCCGGAAGCGTTGTTGCTTTTCGGATACAAATGGGAGTCGCACCTGCGGGCGATCCTCTGGGCGCGGCGGACCGGCTGTCCGCTGCTGTTCCGCGGCGATTCGCATTTTCTCGGCCGCGGGCCGCCGGGGTGGCCGCGGCGCTGGCCGCTGGCGTTCCTTTACCGGCAATTCGCCGCCTTTCTCTGCGTGGGCCGCGCCAACCGCGCCTACTTCTCCGCCCTCGGCGTGCCGGAGCACCGCCTCTTTCATGCCCCGCATGCCGTCGATGCGACGCGCTTCGATCCCGCGGACCCCGCGCTCCTCGACCAGGCGGCGGCGCTGCGGCAGGACCTCGGACTCGCACCGGCAACCCGCGTGGTCCTCTTCGCCGGCAAATTGATCCCGGCCAAGCAACCGCGGGAATTGCTCGCCGCCTACCTCGCGGTGCGCCCGCCGGACTCCGCCCTGGTCATCGTCGGCGACGGTCCGGAACGCCCCGCGCTCGAGGCCGCGGCCCGCACCGCCCCTCCCGGCTCCGTCCATCTTCTGCCCTTCGCCAACCAGAGCGAAATGCCCGCCCGCTACCTGCTCGCCGATGTTTTCGCGCTGCCCTCGCGCGGGCTCTACGAGACCTGGGGCCTCGCGGTGAACGAAGCGATGCACCTCGGCACGCCGCCGCTCGTCAGCGACCGCGTGGGCTGCCAGCAGGACTTGGTCGAGGAGGGCGTCACCGGCTGGGTTTTCCCGGCGGAAGATTCCGGCGGTCTGGCCGCGGCGCTCGCCCGCGCGCTCGCCGCCGTCGCCGCTCCGGGTGGCCGCGACCGTTTCCGCGCCGCCGCGCGCGCGCGCATCGCCGGCTACACCTTTGCGCAGACGACCGCCGGCCTGGCGGCCGCGCTCGCCGCCCTCCCGCGCCGATGAGAATCACCATCGTCACGGGATTTTTCCTGCCGGTGCCGCCGTTGCGCGGCGGCTCGACGGAAAAGATCTGGCATCGGCTCGCCGGCGAATTCGCGCGGGCGGGCCACGCCGTCACCTTTGTTTCCCGGCGCTGGCCGGGCCTGCCCGACCGGGAAACGTCCGCCGGGGTCACGCATATCCGGATTCCGGGTACGGACCATTCCCGGTCGCTCGCCGCGAACCTCTGGCACGACCTGCGCTGGGGCCTGCGGGTGGCCCGGGTCCTGCCGCCCGGCGACGCCGTGATCTGCAACACCGTGACGCTGCCGGTGTGGCTCCGGGCGGTGAAGCCGGCGGCCGGCAAGGTGGTCGCCGTGCTCGCGCGCATGCCCAAGGGCCACGGCCGCGCCTACGGCCGGGTCGATCTGCTGCTGGCGCTCAGCGCCCGCGTCGCCGAACAGCTGAAGGCGGAAAACGCCGCCCTCGCCCCGCGCCTCGCGCCGTTTCCCTACCCGATCGACTACGAGCTCCACGTCCGCGCGCGCCGGCAAGCCGCCCCGGCCGGCCCGACGCTCACCATCGGCTACGTCGGCCGCATCCATCCGGACAAGGGCATCCGCCAATTGGTCGCCGCCTGCGCCGCGCTCGTCGGGCACCGGGGCCTGCCGGACTGGCGGCTGGAACTGACCGGGCCTTGGGCCGTGCCCGAGGGCGGCGGCGGCGAAGCCTTTCGCACGGAGCTCGAGCGCGAATTCGGCGGCATCCTTGGCCCCCGCCTGCGCTTCGCCGGCCCCGAGTTCGATCCGGCCAGACTGGCGGACCGCTATGCCGCGCTCGATCTCTTCTGCTACCCCAGCCGGGATCGCGGCGAAACCTTCGGCGTCGCCGTCGCCGAGGCGATGGCGGCGCGGACGGCCGTGGTTGTTTCCAATCTGCCCTGCTTCGCCGAACTGGTGAACCCCGGCCGCACCGGCCTCGTCTACGATCACGAGGCCCCCGATGCGGAAACGCGGCTCGCCCACCGGCTCGCGTTGCTGCTGCAGGACAGTGCCCTCCGGGCCGAGTTGGCCGACGCGGCCCAAAGTCACGTCGCACGGTACGACTACGCGGCGAGCGCCCGGGACATTCTGGCCACGCTCGCGCGCTGCACCGGGCCGAATCCGGGACCGGGAATTTGATCGCCATTGCGTCGACCGGCGGCCCCGCCACGCTCCCGCCATGCCCGAAGAGGCGCCGTTTCTCGGCCAAAACTGCATTACGCCCTACCCGCGCCGCGTCATCGTCAGGCGCGCGCTGTGGAGCATCGTGCAGGCGACGGTTTTCCGCTGGAGTCCGCGGCCCTGGCACGGGTTCAGGGCGTGTTTGCTGCGCTGGTGGGGCGCGGACATCGCCGCCCCCGATCAAGTCGTCGTGTTTCCGACGGCGAGGATCACGTTTCCCGAATTCCTGACCCTCGAACCCCGTTCGATGGTCGGCCGAAACGTGACCCTCTACAATTTGGGACGCATCACGCTGCGGCGCGGCGCCAATCTGAGCCAGAACTGCCACCTTTGCGCCGGCTCGCACGACTTCAACCGCTGGAGCATGCCGCTGGTCACCGCCCCGATCGTCATCGGCGAAAACGCCTGGCTCGCGGCGGATGTCTTTGTCGGGCCCGGCGTCACCATCGGCGAACTCTGTGTCGTCGGCGCCCGGTCGGTGGTCGTGCGCGATCTGCCGCCGCGGAAAATCTGCGTCGGCCACCCCTGCCGGCCGGTCAAGGACCGCACCGCGCCCGCCGCCGGATGAAGGTCCGCCACATTGTCCCCAGCCTCGAAGCCCAGCACGGCGGGCCCAGCAAATCGGTCCGCGCGCTGGCGGCGGCGGCCGCGGCGGCCGGCGATTCCGTCGAACTGCTGAGCACGGACAGCCAGGCCCCGGCCGGCGGCTGGGACCGCCACGAATCCGGCTTGCCGATACGGGTCTTCCGCCGGGATTGGCCGGCCGCGATCTGCCGTTCCGCCGGATTGCAACGCGCGCTGCAAAACGGCGTCGCCGACGTGATCCATCATCACGGACTCTGGTTGCTCACGTTGCACTACGCGCGGCGCGCAGCGCGTCGCTCCGGCGCAAAACTGGTGATCTCGCCGCGCGGGATGATGAGCACGTGGGCCTGGAACCATCACCGGCTGCGGAAACAACTGGCGCGCCACTGCCTGCATCCGGGAGCTTTCGAAGCCGCGGCCGGCTGGCATGCCACCAGCCAAGAAGAAGCCGCGGAGATCCGCGCGCTTGGCTTCACGCAGCCGGTCTGCGTCGCACCGAACGGCGTCGGCGCCGCCGCTCCGGGGGAACTCGCCGCCGCCAAACAGCATTGGCAGGAAGCCTGCCCCGACACGCGCCGGCGCCCGGTTGCCCTCTTCTATTCGCGGTTCCACCGGAAAAAACGCGTGATCGAGCTGATCGACCTTTGGCTGGAACGCGGTCCCAAAGATTGGCTCCTGCTGCTGGTCGGCATTCCCGAAGACTACGATGCCGCCGGCCTCTCGGACTACGTGCACCGGCAATCGGGCCAGGACCGCGTCGCGGTTTTCTCGGGCCAAGGCCGGCCGCCGCCCTACGCGGTGGCGTCGGTTTTTCTGCTGCCTTCCCACAACGAAAACTTCGGCCTCGTGATCGCGGAAGCCATGGCCCACGGCGTGCCCGTGGTCGTCACCGACGGCACCCCGTGGCGCGAACTCAACGATCTCGGTCTCGGCTGGTGCGTGCCTTGGGCGGACTATCCCGCGGCCCTCGCCGCGGCCACCGCCGAAACCGCCGCGGCGCTGGCCGCCCGCGGGGCCGCCGCCTCGGCCTGGGTGCTGCGCGAGTATTCGTGGCATGGCGCCGCCAAACGCTTGTCGGCCTTCTACGAGCAGTTGCACACTGCCCCCCGATGAGTTCACGCGTATCCGCCGCCTCGTCCCCGGACGACCTCAAGTATGCCCGCGGCGTCGCGGCGCGCGTGCCGCCGTCGCAACGGCCCCTGCGCCCCCTCGAATGGGTGACGCTCGTCCACGTCGGGATCTTTCTCGTCTGGATCACCTGGGGTTTCGGCGGCGGCGCCGAAGGGATGCGCACCTACCTCGCCTGGTGGGGCAGTCTCGGCGCCTTGATCACGCTCACGGCTTTGCAGGACCGGGAGGCGTGGCGCGAGGGTTGGATGAAGCCGCTCGTTTGGCTGATCCCGCTGGCGGCATTCAACGCGTACGTCGTGCTCGCGACCTTCAATCCCAGTTTCCAAACGCTGAAGTTCGACAACGATATCGTGTTCGTCCATCGCGGCGCCCACGCGGCCTTGCCGAGTTCGGCCCGGCCGGAGTCCGCGCTCCAGGCGCTCTGGATGTTCGATGCGATCTGGATCAGCTGCTTCAACCTCGCATTGCTGATCCGGCAACGGCGGGCGCTGCGCGGCCTGCTCCTGCTCGCGGCCGGCAACGCCCTCGCGCTTTCGGTTTTCGGCACGATCCAGAAATTTGCCGGTGCCAAGGGGCCGTATTTCGGCGCCGTCGAGACGCGCCAACCCTACTTCTTCGCGTCCTTCATCTACCACAACCATTGGGGCGCCTTCACCCTCCTGATGCTCGTGGTCTGCCTCGGTCTCGCCTGGCACTTCGGGCGCCGCTACGAGGCGCGGAATTTTTTCCACTCCCCCGCCTTCGGCAGCCTGATCGCGATCTTCTTCATCGCCGCCACGGTGCCGCTCAGCGGTTCGCGTTCGAGCACGCTCCTGGCCGGCCTGCTGTTCACGGTCGCTTTCGGACACTGGGTCTATCGCACCGTCCGCCAACGCCGGCGCATGCGCGAGTCGGTCGCGCCGCCGCTCCTCGGCGCGGCCGCCGCGGTGGTCCTCGGGGCGGCCGGAATCTGGTGGGTTGCGCGGGATACGATTCTGGTGCGTTCGGAACTCACCCGCACGCAGGTCGAGGCGATGATCAGCCAGGGCGGGATCGGCGACCGCGTGCGGCTCTACGAAGACACCTGGCGCATGGCGCAGGCGAAACCGTTTTTCGGCTGGGGCATGGCGTCCTACCCGCATGTGTTCACGCTCTTCAACACGCAGCCCCCGAAGGTCGACCGGCTCGTGAGCTTTTACCGCGATGCGCACAGCGACTGGCTGCAGGCTTTCGCGGAACACGGCTACGTGGGCGTCGCGCTGCTGGCCCTGTGCGCACTCGTGCCGGTGTTCCACCTCGGCCCGGCCCGTTTGCGCGGCGCCCTCACCCGCTACCTGCTGCTCGGTTGCCTGCTCCTGCTCGTCTATGCCTGGGTCGAGTTCCCGTTCGGCAATCTCGCCGTCGTCCTCGGCTGGTGGTTGTGCTTCTTCGCCGCGCTCCACTACGCGCGTCTGCAGGATCGCGAGGCGCCGACCCCGACGAAGTGACCGGCCCCGCCATGTCCGCCGCCTGCCCCATCTCGATTCTCATCCCGGCCAGGAACGAACGCGCCAACCTGCGGGCCTGCCTCGAGTCGTGCCGCTTCGCCGCCGAAGTCGTGGTCGTGGATTCCGGCAGCACCGACGGCACCCCGGACATCGCCCGCGAATTCGGCGCGACAGTCGTGGACTTCAAGTGGGACGGCCGTTTCCCGAAAAAGAAAAACTGGGCCCTCGCCCACGTGCCGTGGCGGCACGAATGGGTTTTCATTCTCGATGCCGACGAACGCATCACACCCGAACTGGCGGAGGAACTCCGGCGCACGGTCGCGGCACCGGAGCACGACGGCTACTTCGTGAACCGGCGCTTCTGGTTCATCGACGGCTGGCTGAAACACAGCGGCTACTATCCGAGCTGGAATATCCGTTTTTTCCGTCACCGCCTCGGCCGGTTCGAACAGTTTTCCGGCGCCGACGCCTCGGGCTCGGGCGACAACGAAGTCCATGAACACGTGGTCTTCACCGGCAAACTGGGCCGGCTGCGGCACGACATGGACCATTTCGCTTTCCCGACCATCGATATCTGGGTGGAAAAGCACAACCGCTACGCCAATTGGGAGGCCAGACTCCTCGCCTCGCCGGCGGGTGCGGATGCCGCCAACACTGCCCCGCTCGATCCGTCGCTCGCCCGCAAACGCCGCCTCAAGGTCCTCGCGGCCCGGCTGCCGTTCCGCCCGACCCTGCGGTTCTTCTACCACTACGTGCTGCGCCGCGGTTTCCTCGACGGCTACCGCGGTTTCGTCTTCTGCCGGCTCATGGGCTTCTACGAATTTCTCAGCACCGCCAAGGCGGCCGAGCTGCGCCGGTCGGGACGCGCCTGAAGATGCGGCTGATCTTCGTCAACCGCTTCTACTGGCCCGACGAGCCCGCCACCGCCCAGTTGCTGCACGACCTCGCGGAGGCGCTGGCCCGGGCTGGGGCGGACGTCACGGTCGTCGCCAGCCACCCGGGCGATATCGACGTTCCGGATACGGAGGTCCGCGGCGGCGTGCGCATTTTCCGGGTCCGCTCGGCGCGCGGGCGGGAGAATTCACTCGCCGGCAAGGCGCTCGCGTTCGCGAGCTTCCAGCTGCGGGCCTGGTTCCGCGTGCTGCGCTCTGCCCGGCGCGGCGATTGCCTCGTCTCGCTCACCGATCCGCCGCTCTTCGGCCTCGCCGTCTGGTTCGCGGCCCGGCTCCGCGGCGCCCGCATCGTCCACTGGGTGCAGGACATCTATCCCGAACTGGCAATCGTGCTCGCCGGCCAAACCTGGCTCCGCCTCGTGCGGCCGCTGCGCGACCTCGCGTGGCGCCGCGCCGACGGCTGCGTGACCCTCGGTCGCGATATGGCCGGCGTGCTCGCGCGCGCGGGGGTCTCGCCGGCCAAGCTCGCGGTGATTCCCAACTGGGCTCCCGCCGGACTCGGGCCGCCGGCTGCCACGGAAGTCGCCGCCGTGCGCGCCGAGTGGGGCTTGGCCGGAAAGTTCGTCGTGGCCTATTCCGGCAATCTCGGGCGTGTGCACGATCTCGAGCCGGTGCTCGATATCGCCGCCGCGGTCGCGGATTCCCGGATCGTGTTTCTCTTCGTCGGCGGCGGCGCCCAAGCCGACGTCCTCGCCCGGGCCGCGCAGGCCCGCGGGTTGGCCAACGTCGTGTTTCGCGCGCGCCAACCCCGTGCGCGCCTCGCCGCCGCGCTCGGGGCCGGGGACCTGCATCTCGTCACGCTGCTCCCGGGCTGCGAAGCCCTGGTTTTCCCCAGCAAGCTCTACGGCGCCGCCGCCGTCGGCCGCCCCGTCCTCTTCATCGGCCCGGCCGACTGCGATGTTGCGGTGCAAGTCCGGGAAAAAAATCTGGGCCTCGCTTTCCCGCGCGCGCGGATCGCCGAAATCGCGGCCGCGATCGGCCGGCTGGCCGACGACCCCGCCGCCCTCGCCCGCCACGGCACGGCGGCGCTCGCCTTCGCCGCGGACCAAGACCTGGTCGCCGCGACGGCGCGCTGGCGGCGGCTGCCCGCCTTGCAGCTTGCCGCATCTCCGCCCGGCCGGTAGCCACGGCACCGCTGCATGAAACGCATCCGTGCCCTTAAGTTCGCCCTGCTTGGCCTCGATCTGGGGTTCACGCTCGCGGTCTTCAATGCCGTGATCCAGCTGCGCGGCCTGAGCCCCGCGGGCAACCTGTACTTCGCGCCCCTGCTCATGCCGATGGCGGCGCTCGTCTTCGCGATCTACCTGATCGACGGCTACAGTTCGCAGACCGATATGCTCAGCGTCGACTACCTGAGCCAGCACGCGATCGCGGTCGTGGGCGCGATGCTGACCACGTTGCTGGTGACGTACGCGTTGATTCCCGCCGGCTACGAACTGCAAGGGAGCCGCGCGGTGATCGCGCTCAGTTTCCTGGCCCTCGCGCCGCTGACTTTGTTCTACCGGCGCACGCTGTACCTTTCGCTGCTCCGCCGGCGCGAGACCCGGAGTCTCGTGTTCATCGGCGATCCGGCGAGCAGCCGGGGCTTCGCCGCGGAATGCCAGCGGCTCGGGACCACGCAGCCGTTGGTCTTCGCCGTCAGCCGCGACGCCTCCCGCGCCCCCTTCGGCGATACCGCGGCCGAGTCGCGCCCGATCAACGATGTGCTCGACGACATCGAGTCCGGCCGAATGGCCGTGGAGGCGATCATTCTGCGGGAATCCTACCGCGAATTGCCCGTCGAGATCCCCCCGCGCCTGGTCCGCCTCTATTTCGCCGGCGTCCCCACCTATACGCTCGAGCTCTTCCACCAGCTCTACTGGCGCAAGATCCCGCTCTACCGGCTCAACCAGGTCTGGCTGTTTCAGGAAGGGTTCGAGATCGCCCGCGAGCCCGTTTTCGAGCGCCTGAAACGCGCGACCGATATCGTGCTTTCGCTCACCGGCCTGATCGTCGCCGCCCCGGTCATCGCCGCGGCCGGCATCGCGGTCTGGCTGGAAGACCGCGGCTCCGGCTTTTTTTCCCAGCAGCGCATCGGCCGCAACCACGTGCCGTTCCGCCTGCTGAAGATCCGCACCATGCGGCCTTCCGCCGGCAAGACGGACGAGCTCTACACGCAGACCGCCGACCCGCGCATCACGAAAATCGGAGGCCTGCTGCGGCAGAGCCGCATCGACGAACTGCCCCAGCTCTGGAACGTGCTCCGCGGGGAAATGAGCCTGATCGGCCCGCGCGCCGAATGGGACCGGCTCGTCGAGAACTACGAAAGGGAAATCCCCTGCTACCATTTCCGGCACTTGGTCCGGCCGGGCATCACCGGTTGGGCCCAGGTCAACTACCCCTACGGCGCCAACCTCGAGGACACGCTCCGGAAACTGGAATACGACCTCTACTACATCCGGCACTTCTCGTTCCTGCTCGATGCCAGCATCGTCGTGAAAACGATCCACATCATGCTGTTTGGCAAAGGCCGCTGATCGCCGGCCCCCGAGGTGAGACTTCCGTCCGCGCTCTCCTGTCTGGCCGCGGCCGCGCTGTTGCTGAGCGCGGGGCTCTTCCTGCAGCGGGCTGCGGCCGCCTACGCGGCGGCCGCGGTCGCGCCGGGTACGTCCGTGACTTCCGGATACGAAGAGGAAAGTTTTTTCGCCGTCTGGCGCGCGGTCCGCGGCGAGCCGGTCTACCTCGATCCGCTGCAGCGGCCTTTCGCTTCCGCCTATTTCAACTGGGCCTTCTACGGGAGCTACAGCCTGGCGATGCGCCCCTGGGCGCCGCTGGCCGACGGCGCCGTCATCCCGCGCTTCGGGCGGCTGGTCACCGCCGCCGGCGCCGTCGCGGGCGCGGCGGTGCTGGCGGCCCTGCTCGGGCGGCTCCTGCCGGGCCGGCGCGGCTTGGCTTCGGCGCTCGCGGTTTTCGCCTTCGCCGGTCCGCTGGTCGGCTGGTGGGCCCACACGGTCCGGCCCGACGTCTGGGCCCTCGCCGCCGAATCCGCGGCGTTGGCGGGCGGGCTCTATTGGTTCCGCTCCCGCCCGCTTCTCGCGCTCGCCTGCGCCGCAGGCGGATTCTACACGGCGTGGGCTTTCAAACCGACCTACTTTCTCGGACTCGGCGCCTTCTTGCTCTTCCTGTTGGTTCAACGGCGCTTTCGGTTCGCCGCCGGCCTGCTCGGGATCCTGGCGGCCGCGGTGGCACTGACCCTCCTCGCCGGCGGCCCCGGCTACCGCTCGGTGCTGTTCGGCACCGCCGTCACCAATCGTTTCTACCTCGCTTCGGGCCTCGACCAATTCCCGGTCGCGATGCTCAAGCTTGCCCCCCTGTTGCTGCTTGCCGCTCCCGGCTTGGTCCGGCCGCCGCCGGCCGGCGCAAATTTCCTCGCCGGCGATGCCCTGCGCCTGGCCCGGGTCGGTTTGCTGCCGGCCGCCGGGCTCGCGTTTGCCGGCTCCTGCAAAATGGGCGCCACCACGAACTACTATTTCTCCCTGATTCCGCTGCTGACGCTTGCGGCCGCGGGCACCTTCGCCGGCCGCCCGCGTCCGGTCTTGGCCATCGCCGCTCTCGCGGGAATCTGCGCCCTGCAAGCCGGCCTGCTGGCCGGCGTCGCCGGCCGGATCGATCTCGGCCCGCAGGCGGCGCAGTTGGCCCAACGCTGGTCGCAGTTCCGGCAATTGCCCGAGCCCCGCTTCAGTTCCGACCTGCGCCTCAACCTGCCGTGGTTGAATCCTCGTTCCACGCCGGCCGTGCTCGCGTTCAACTACAGTCTCGACCGGGCGGCCGGGAAGACCTTCGCCGACGGCGGCGTCGGCGGCCTGATTGCCTCCGGCTATTTCGCGGGGCTCCTCCTCGAAACGAAGGCGGGCGCCGTGTACGACGGCACCTCCCTCGCGGGATTCCGCCGCGCCGGGGAAGTCGAGGGTTACACGGTTTTTCTGCGCCCCCCGGCGACAAATCCCTGAGGCGGCCGGAGATCCCCTTGCGCCGCGGCCACCGCCCTCCTACCGGTAGCGGTCACGCATGAAGACGTACGATTTCGTGGCCATCGGCGGCGGCAGCGCCGGGTTCAATGCCGCCCGCGTCGCCGTTTCCATCGGTCTCAAAACCGCCATCGTCGATGGCGCGAAGGATCTCGGCGGTCTCTGCATCCTCCGCGGCTGCATGCCGTCGAAGACGCTCCTCTACATGGCCGACGTCCTTCACCTCGCCCAAAAGGGAGCGGCCTTCGGCCTGAAGATTCCGCGCGCCGCCGCCGATATGCGCGCCATGCAGGCCCGGAAGCGCAAACTGATCGGCGAATTCGCCGACTACCGCCTCCGCGCGCTCACTTCCGGCAAGTTCGAACTGCTGCGGGCCCATGCGCGCTTCCTCGATGCGCATACTCTCGCCCTGTCCGACGGCACCCGGATCCGCGCCAAACACATCCTGATCGGCACCGGTTCCAAAGTCAGCGTCCCGCCCGTGCCCGGCTTGGCGGAAGCGAACGCGTGGACGAGCGACGACGTCCTCGATCTCGATTTCGTCCCACCCAGCGTCATCGTCCTCGGCGGCGGCATCGTCGCCTGCGAGCTCGCGCAGTTTCTCCGCCGCATCGGCTCGCGCGTCGTCCTCGTCCAACGCAGCCCGAACATCCTCCGCGACCATTCGCCCGCCGCCTCGACCGTCGTGCAGCAGGCCTTCGTCGACGAAGGCATCGAGCTGTTCGCCGGCACCCAATTTCAGGAGGTAACCAAGGACGCGCGCGGGTTCGGCGTCACCTTCGTGCACCACGGACGCGTCATCCGCCGCCGTGCCGCCCATCTCTTCAACGCCCTCGGCCGCGAGCCCGCGACCGCCGCGCTCGACCTCGCCGCCGCGGGGATCAAAACGGAAGCCAAAGGCCGCATCGTCACGAACCGCTGGCAACAGACCAACGTGCCCCACATTTATGCCGGTGGCGACTGCGCCGGCCCCGCGGAAATCGTCCACATCGCGATCCAGCAGGGCGAACTGGCCGCCCGCCACGCCGCGGGCGTGAAGCGCCTCAAACCCGTCGATTACTCGCTCCTGCTCAACGTCGTCTTCACCGACCCGCAGCTTGCGACGATCGGTCGCCTCGAGGCCGACCTCAAGGCCGAGGGCACCGACTATCTGGCCGCCAGCTATCCGTTCAACGACCACGGCAAATCCATTCTGATGGAGGCCAACTACGGTTACGTGAAGGTGATCGCCGAACCCAAGCGCGGCCGGATTCTCGGCGCCGAAATCGTCGGCAAGGACGCCGGCGAATTGATCCACGCCTTCAGCGGCCCGCTGGCGATGAAGGCCACGGTCTTCGATCTGCTCCGCGCCCCTTGGTACCATCCCACTCTGGCCGAGATCGTCACCTACCCGCTCGAGGAACTCGCGGACCAAATCCGCCCCGCATGAACCCGCGCTGGTCGGCCCTCGCCGGGCGTATGCTCCGCGCCAGCGGACTCGACCGCTGGCCGGTGCGGGTCCGCCGCGGCATCGCCGCCGGCGCCCGCTGGAGCCTGTATCCTTATTCGTCCTACTGGCGCGGGTACCACGAGCCGGACACGCAGGCGGCGCTCGCCGCCCTCGGCGGCGGCCGGATCGAAGGCTGGTGCTGCTGGGACCTCGGCGCCCACTTCGGTCTCTACAGCGTCGGCCTCGCCCGGCGGGTCGGCTCTCGCGGCGAGGTCGCCGCCTTCGAACCGAACCCGGAAAACTTCGCCCGGCTCGAGCTCCATCGCCGGCGGAACCGTCTCACCTGGCTGAAATCGTTCAACGTCGCCGTCTCCGACCGCACCGGCTCCGCCGCACTGCTCGGTACCGGTCTCTTCGCCTCGACCACCTCCCACCTCGCCTACGAAGGCGAAGTCGCCGCCCCCGCCGGACAGCGGAAAGTCGAAACCGTCCGCGCCGACGATCTGGTCGGCGCCGGCACGTTGCGCCCGCCGCAGTTTGTGAAGATCGACGTCGAGGGCCACGCCCATCGCGCCCTGCTCGGCATGCAGGCGACGTTGTCCGCCCACCGTCCGATCCTGATCATCGGCTGCCACAGCCCGCAGGAGGCCGAAGGCATGCTGGCCGTGCTCGATCCCTTGGGCTACCGATGGCGCGAGATCGGTGCGAACGACGCGGCGGGCAATCCGCCGCTGCGCAGCGGCGGCGACTATTGGTTCGAGCCGGCGTGAGTCCGCGGCGCCGTTTCAGCGGGCGAGTTCGAGCAGGTCGGGCAACGAAACGCGTTTCTCGTAGAGCGCTTTGCCGACGATCACGCCGTCGAGATTGGCGTGACGGCGCGCCAATTCCGCGAGTTTCACGACGTCTTCGCGCCGGCTCACGCCGCCGCTCGCGATCACATTGAACGTGCCGAGGGCGAGCATCGCTTCCTGGGCCGCGAAGTTCGGTCCCGTCAGCATGCCGTCGGTGCCGATGTCCGTATAGATGATCGTGCGCACGCCGAGGGCGCCCATCCGCTGTGCGAGCTCAAGGGCCCCGGTGCCGGTCGTATCGACCCAACCCTTGACCGCCACCTTGCCATCCTTCGCGTCGATGCCGACGGCGATTTTTTCCCCGAAGGCCTGCACCAATTCCCCGACAAAGGTTTCGCTCTCCGCCGCCCGCGTACCGATGACGACGCGGCTGACGCCGAAACCCAGCGCCCGCTCCACCGCCGCCCGCGTGCGCAGGCCGCCGCCGAGCTGAACCTTCATGCCGAGCGCCGCGATCGCCTGGACGGCGGCGAGATTCTGCGGCTCACCCGCAAAGGCCCCGTCAAGATCCACGACGTGCACCCAGCCGCTGCCGGCCGCCTTGAACTCGGCGGCGACGTCCGCCGGATTTTCGGCATAGACGGTTTCCTGATCGGCCCGGCCCTGCGTCAAACGCACGCACCGGCCGCTCTTGATGTCGATCGCTGGATAAATCGTCATGCGCGAAAACGCTTTGCTCCGCCTGAGCGCGGCGCGAGACTAAAACCCATGCCGTCCTACGCTGTGCCTCCTTTTCTCGCGGATCTGCTCCATGCCCGCTCGCCCTCGGGTTACGAAAACGAAGCGCAGACCGTCTTCGATCACTACGTCGGCCCCGCCGCCGACGCCTACGACAAGGACGCGCTCGGCAACCGGCTCGCCACGCTCAACCCGTCCGGCGACCCCGTGCTGATGTTCGCCGGCCACATGGACGAACTCGGGTTGATGATCACCTACATCAACAAGGACGGCTTCATCTATTTCGACACCATCGGCGGCCACGACCTCAGCGTGATTTCCGGCCGCCGCGTGATTATCCGGACCGCCAACGGCCCCGTCAAAGGCGTCACCGGGAAACGCGCCATCCACCTCATGGATGAGGAGGACCGGAAAAAGGTCCCGAAGAAGCACGAGATCTGGATCGACATCGGCGTCCGCTCCAAAGCCGAGGCGCTCGAGTATGTGTCAATCGGCGACGTCGCCACCTACGATCACGAACTCGAGTTGATCCGCGGCAGCATCGGCACCGCGCGCGCCTTCGACAACAAGGTCGGCGCCTACATCGTCGGCGAAGCCCTCATCCGCCTCGCGAAGGAACGGAAAAAACTCTCCGCCAAGGTCGTCAGCGTCGCCACCGCCCAGGAAGAAATCGGCGTCCGCGGCGCGACCACCGCTGCCTACCTCGTGAATCCGCACCTCGCGATCGCGGTCGACGTCGCCCACGCCACCGACCACCCGGATTGCGACAACCGGAAATTCGGCGAAACGAAACTCGGCGGCGGCCCCATCCTTTGCCGCGGCGCCAACATCAATCCCAAGGTCTACGACCGCCTGCTCAAGGCTGCGCGGAAACTGAAGATCCCGTTCCAGATCGAAGCCGATCCGCGCCCCACCGGCACCGACGCCCGCGCGATCCAGATGGGCCGCGGCGGAATCGCCACCGGCTTGGTCAGCGTGCCGCTGCGCTACATGCACACGCCGAGCGAAGTCGTCGATCTCGAGGACGTGGAGCGCTGCGTGCAGTTGCTCGTCGAGTTCGCCAAGAGTCTTCAGCCCGGCGACTACGGGCACTGGTAACCCGGGAGCATTCCGCCGCGCCGCTGGCGTGGCGGCAACAGGCTCAAACGTTTACCTGGCGCACTGCACCGAACGAGACCCCGCCTCGGCCGTACGTACGCCGTTGGGCAAGCTGGCTTGAGAGTTGAGCGCAAGAGCCGCCCGGTTTCCCACCGGTCGCGCTCTGCCTACGTGGTGCGAAACTCGCCGGACCGATCTCTCAAGGAGCCTCTGAAAAACGCGCCGCTGGTCCCCGCGTGGGAGCGGCGGCGTTTTTTTTCGGAAGCCAGAGAGCAAAGAAGAGGGCGAAGCGGTCAAAACGGGGCTGAGTGGTGGTG
>NEUS01000059.1 GCA_002288455.1 Opitutia bacterium Tous-C1TDCM | reverse complement strand
CAGCCGCGCGGCGGGCCGTTGCGGGAAGCGACGCCCGAGTTGCTGGCGGCGGCGCCGGACCTGGCGCAGGCGGGGCGGCGGTTCGAAGCCGGTTGGCTGGAAGCATGGATTGCGCAACCGGGCGGGCGTTGCCCGACGGTGGCGCCGCGGCACGCGGCGGATCTGGCGGCCCATCTGGCGGCGCAGCGCGGGGCGGAGTTGCCGGCGGCGACGATCGGGACGGATGCCGCGACCATCGCGCAGGGGGCGGCGCTGGCGGAGAAGTTGCACCTCGGGCCGTGGTTGGCGCCGATGGCGAAGGAGCGGCGGCACACGGATGCGGGGCTGGTGGCGTTTTTGCAGGCGCCGGCGGCGCATCATGCGGACACGGCGTTTCCCGACCTGCGGTTGACGCGGGCGGAAGCATCGCAACTGGCCGCGTACGTGCGTTCGAAGCAGCCGGCGACGCGGGCGTTGTCGCGTCCGGGCGACGCGACGGCGGGAGCGGCGGCGATGGCGTCCTGCGTGGCCTGCCATGAACCGGCGGCGAAACGCGCGGCGACGGTGGCGTCGCTGGAGGAAATCGCGCGGGGCGATTGGACGGTGCGCGGATGCGTGGCGGAGAATCGCGGACGCGCGCCCGATCTGCGGCTGACGCGCGCGGAAGTCGCGGCGCTGATCGCGTTCCGCAATGCGGACCGGGATGTCGGTTTCGCGTCGTTGCGGCGGTTCGTGCCGGCGGAATATGCGGCGCAGCAGGTCAAGGCGCTCGGTTGCGCGCAGTGCCATACGGCCGGCGGGGAAAACAAATTGCCGGACATCAGCCGGGCCGGGGAAAAGTTCGAGACCGAGTGGCTGGCGAAATTGCTGGCCGGGCAGGCGGGCCGGATCCGGCCCTGGCAGGAGGCGCGCATGCCGGCGTTTGCGAGCCGCGCGGCGAATTTGGCGGCGGGACTCGCGGCCCGGCAGGGCCTGCCGTTGAAGGCGGGCGGCAGCGTGCCGGCCAAGAACGCGGAACTCGCGGGGCTCGGCGAAAAGATCGCGGGCGAAACCGGGTATTCGTGCATCGCGTGCCATGATGCGGGCAGCCGCAAGGCGGTGCAGGTCTTCGAAGGGCAGGGGCCGAACCTGCAGGTCGCGGGCGCGCGGCTGCGTTACGATTATTACCAGCGTTGGATGCACTGGCCGCAGCGGCTGGCGCCGACGACGATCATGCCGCGTTACACGAAAGATCGCGACCGGGCCCTCTTGGATACGCATTTCGGCGGCGACGCGGCGCGGCAGTTCGAGGCGGTCTGGCATTGGATCGGGACCCTCGAGGCGCCGGCGCGCTGAACCGGGCGGTTACTTGGGTGGCGTTCCGGTGACAATCCCGGCGGCATAAAAAGCACGCTGGATTTCCGCGCGCGGGCTCGCAAGTGTGCGGCCGGCTTCATTCACCCCGGAGCCGCTGCAGCGGCCGGCCCTTCGGTTTGCTGCGGTTTCATCGCCAACTGCAAACCCTTATGTCCTGCAACCCTGACTACCTGCGTTTCTTCCGGCCGGCGCCGAAGCGCATCGTTCAAGCCGCCTTGCTTGCCCTTGCGGCGGCGAGCTCCCTGGTGATCCCCGGCCATTCCGTTGCGATCGCCGCCGCCGCCGCCAACGGCGTGATCAGCGGCAACGTCACCAACAAGACGACGGGCAACGGCCTGATCGGCGCGAAAGTGGAGATTCCGACGCTCAACCTCAGTGCGCTGGTCGACAACACCGGCCGTTACATCCTCCGCGGCGTGCCGGCGGGATCGCACGAGTTGGTCGTGACGTACACGGGTCTCGATACCCAGCGCGCGGTGCTGAACCTCGGCGACGGCCAGGCGGCCACGCGCGATTTCGAAATGAGCAGCAGCGTGCTGATGCTCGACACCTTCAAGGTCACGAGCGAAAAGGCCGGCCTCTCGTCCGCGCTCACCCAGCAGCGCAACGCCGACAACCTGAAGAACGTGGCGTCCATGGACGCCTTGGTCGACTTGCCGAACATGAACGCGACCGAACTCGCGATCCGCCTGCCCGGCGTCGCGTTCGGCAATCCCGGCGACGAAGTCGTCGAGGTGATCAGCGTGCGCGGCATGGGCGCGGGCATGAGCTCGATCACGATCGACGGCGGCGGCATGTCGTCGTTCTCGGCGCAGAACCGCAACACGCGCATGACGGCGTTTACCGGCGCGATGTTCGAGGCGCTCGAGGTCGTCAAGGGCCAGACCCCGGACAAGCCCGTCGATTCCCTCGGCGGCGGCGTCAATTTCAAGACCCGTTCCCCGCTGAACATGCGCGAGAAGCGCCGCATCACGGTGAATTTCACGGGCCGCATGGCGCCGTCGTTCACCGAGCAGGTGCCGCTCCGCGAGCAGCGCCGCACGCACGCCCTGCTCAACGCGTCCTACATCGAGAAGTTCGCGGTGTTCGGCAGCAGCACCGAGAACCTCGCGGTGTCGGTCAACGCGTTCTACTCGGAAAACGCGTTCGGCTTTTTCCGTACGCAGCGAGACTACCAGCAGACCAACAACCAGCCGGCGTTTCTCTTCGATTACCGCACGACCGACAATTACAACAACCGCAAGCAGCGCAGTCTGAGCACCAAGTGGGACTACCGCTTCGACCGGAACAACCTGATCAAGCTGAATCTGATCTACAACGATGCGCCGGAGCCGATGCGCCGGCAGTACCAGACGCGCGCTTTCGCCGGTGCGACGGGAACGACTCCCGGGGCCGCGACCGGCATCGTGCCCGGTGCGTTTGACAGCCGCATCACGGTGGTGCGCGCCGTGCCGCAGCCGCAGTTCAACGCCAACGGCACCGTCAACACCAACACGTCCGGCACCACGCAGCCGGCGTTGATCGACGTCACCTCGACCCTGATCAACCGCGACCAGCGGCTGCGGCACATGGATTTGGCCGGCGAGCACACGCTCAACCGCTTCTACATCGAGTGGGCCGGCCTTTGGAGCCGGACCCGTTACCGCACGCTCGGCGCCGAAGGTGCGCTGACGAACCGTTTGGGCAACATTCCGCTGATCGGGCCGAACGGCCGCGACAACAGCGTCACGCCCACGGCCGCCAATCCCCTCGACACGATCGTCGGGCCGAACGGCGAAACCGGCGTGGGTTGGATCCTCGACCGCAACCAGAGCGTTCTCTATCCGCGCTTCATCCAGAACGGCGGTCTCGATTTCACGAATCCGCGCAACTACCGGCCTTCGGTCAACGGGCTTTCCTCCAACTCCGGCAACCTCGACATCGACCTGATCAAGGAAGCCCGCCTGCATGTGAAGTACCGGCTGCCGATCGATTCCTTCGAGGCCCATCTCAAAGCCGGCGGCCAGGTGCGCGACCACACGGTCGAGCTCGAACGCCGCGGCAAGCAATGGAGCTACATCGGCCGCGACGCGCTGCCGACCGATCCTTCCATTTTGCTGTGGGACAAGGTGAAGACCGGCCGCAACATCCCGACCTGGGAAGCGGCCCAGTTCATCCAGAACGGCCAGCCCACCAATCCGGCGCTCTGGCGCGAGAATGTGTACTTCCGCGAGACCCAGCGCCTGAGCTCGGGCAGCAAGACCAACGAACTCATCACCGGCTACTACGTGATGACGCAGGGCCGCATCGGCCGCAACGGCTTCCTCGGCGGTATCCGCCGCGAGGTTACGGAGACGACGGGATTGGCGCGGATCCGTTCCCGCGTGCTCACCACGACGGCGCAGAGGGATGCCGACCCGATCGGCTCCGCGGCCCGCGACTTTGCGACCGCCTATGAAAATGTCGGCAAATACGGCCAGAACTTCCCCAGCGTCCACCTCTGGCGCGATCTGACGCCGAACCTGAAACTGCGCGGTGCATGGACGACGAGCTTTGGCCGGCCCTCGCTCGCCAACGCGCTGCCGTCGTTCTCCTTCAACGATACGAACCAGACGGTCTCCCTCGGCAATCCCGCGCTGCTGCCGCAAAGGGCGAAGAATTGGGATTTCGGCCTCGAGTTCTATTTCGAGCCGGCCGGCAGTTTCAGCGTCGGTTGGTTCCACAAGACGATCAACGACTTCATCCTCACGGGCCGCGAGACGGGCCTCGTGGGCGTCGGGGCCGATAACGGCTTCGAAGGCCAGTACGAGGGCTACAAAATCCTGCAGTCGATCAACGCGGGCACCGCGATCGCGCAGGGCTGGGAGTTCGCGTACCAGCAGCAGTTCCGCTTCCTGCCGGGCCTGCTCCGCACGCTGCGCTTCAACGCCAATTTCACCGTGATCAACGCCCACGGCGACTTCGGCGGCACGACCTACCTCAAGAATTCGCAGGTCAACGGCTTCATCCCGCGCACGGGCAACGCCTCGTTCTCCTGGGATTACAAGAAATTCGGCGTGTCCATGACCTACAACTACACGAGCGAGAGCATCCGCAACGCGTACAACGTCGCCAATCCTTCCCGCAACCAGTACCTCAAGC
Source organism: Opitutia bacterium Tous-C1TDCM (assembly GCA_002288455.1). Taxonomy (GTDB): domain Bacteria; phylum Verrucomicrobiota; class Verrucomicrobiia; order Opitutales; family Opitutaceae; genus ER46. Next base: position 22,604 of record NEUS01000059.1, on the reverse strand, counting down.
CGCGCGAACTCGTGAACCTGAACCTGCGCTACCAGCTCCGCCCGAATGTCACCCTGACCTTCGGCGTGGCGAATCTGTTCAACGAACCCCAGATCTACTACCGCGGCTTCGCCGACCAGCTGGAAACGTTCCTGATCCAGGGCACGACGATCACGGCCGGCGTCGAAGGGCGGTTCTAGGCCCGAAGCGGGCAATTGAGAGTTGAAAGTTGAGGGTTGAGAGATCGATCCACCGACCCCAGCAAGTTCTCTCAACTGCACCCGTGCGGCGGAGCCCCTGACCCCGCCGGATTTCTGCCAGCCGCGGCGCCATTGTGCGCCGCGGCTTTTTCGTGTCTGCTGTCGCGATGCAACTCGGGGTCGATCGGCTTTTTTCCCAGTTTCCGCAATTGGTCCGCGGCAAACGGCTCGGGTTGATCACGAATCCCACCGGGGTCGACGGGCGTTTCCGCAGCGTCATCGAACGCTTCCGGAGCGAGCCGGGCGTCAATCTCGTCGCGCTCTACGGCCCGGAACACGGCGTCCGCGGCAACGCGCAGGCGGGCGAGTACGTGCCGTTTTTCCACGATCCGCACCTGGGGTTGCCGGTGTTCAGCCTTTACGGCCAGTCGCAGCAGCCGCCGCCGGACATGCTGACCAACATCGACGCCTACATGCGCGACTACGACACGCAGCACACGGGCAAGACGGTGGAGCGCGACATGATCCATTCCGTGGAGGCGATGGTCTTCGATCTGCAGGATGTGGGCACCCGCGTGTACACCTACGTCGCGACCATGGCGTACGCGATGCGGGCGGCGGCCGAGGCGGGGATCCCGTTTGTCGTGCTGGACCGGCCGAATCCGATCGGCGGCACGACGATGGAAGGGCCGATCCTGGAATATCCGGCGCAGAGTTCGTTCATCGGACTTTACCCGGTGCCGTTGCGGCACGGCCTGACGGCGGGCGAGCTGGCGCAATTGTTCAACGCGAAATTCCTGCCGCGGCCGGCGGACCTGACGGTCGTGCCGATGGCGGGCTGGAGCCGGTCGCAGTGGTTCGACGAGACCGACGCGCCTTGGGTGATTCCGTCGCCGAACATGCCGACGGTCGCGACCGCGACGGTGTATCCGGGTCAGGTCGTGCTCGAAGGCACGAATCTGTCCGAGGGCCGCGGGACGACGAAGCCGTTCGAGTTTTTCGGGGCGCCTTGGCTCGACGGCTATGTGCTCGCGCGGGAACTGAATGCGCTGGGGCTGGCGGGGGCGGCGTTTCGCGAGACGTGGTTCACGCCGACGTTTTCCAAGTTTGCCGGCGAGCGTTGCGGCGGTTGCCAAATCCATGTCGTGGACCGCGCCGTCTTCCGCGCGGTGGAAACGACGTTGGCGATTTTGCGGACGATCGACCGGCTGGTGCCCGGCAAACTGGCGCTGCACGCGGACTACTTCGACAAGGTGATGGGCACGGCGACGGTGCGCGACGCGTTTGTGCGCGGTGTGCCGGTGGGCGAGATCGCCGCGGCGTGGGAAACGCGGTTGGGGGAATTCGCGCGGCTCCGGGAGCCGTTTCTGCTGTACCGCTGAGCGCGGCGGCGGAGGCCGCATCCGCTCAGGCGGGCGGGCGCGGTTTTTCCGGGGCGACAACCTTTACGAGCCAGGCGACGCCGAGGGTCACGACGGTGCCGATGAGGGTGAACCAGGGCCAGAAGACCTCGCCGCCGAAGGTGCGCAGCCACCATTCCTTGGTCGCGGGGATGTTGGCGGGCCAGTAGATCACGTTCATGACGAGCAATGACGCCGTCATGCCGATCATGGCCGCGCGCGGTCCGACGCCACGGCCGAAGAGGGCGAGAATCAGGCCGCCGAGGAGGGCGCCGCTGGTGAGGCCGCGGAGGGAGAAGGCGGCGTTGAGCACAAAGGTCACTTCGCGCGTGAGCCAGGCGGTGCCGACGAGGACGGCGGCCCAGAAGACGGTCGAGTACTTGCTGAAGCGGAGGAAGTACTCCTCGTCTTGGCCTTTCACCATTTGGCGGATGAAATCCATGGTGGAAACGGAAGCCAACGAAGTGATCGCCGAACTGATCGACGACATGGCGGCGGAGAGAATCGCGACGATGAGGAAGCCCTTCAAAATGTGCGGCACCTCCGTCATCATGAAGATCGGGAAAACGAAATCGAAGGACTTGATGCCGGGGCGGCCTTCGGGGAGCGGGATCTGGAACGGATGGCTTTGGTAGTAAACCCAGAGCAGCACGCCCACGAGGAGGAAGATAAGGAAGAGCGGAAAAATGAGGACGGCGCTGAGGGCGAGGGCCTTGCGGCCGTCGGCGACGTTTTTGCAGGCGAGCACGCGTTGGACGATGAGCTGTTCGGCGCCGTGGGTGGAAAGGACCATGACGGTGCCGCCGATGACGCCCATCCAGATATTGATGGGCGCGGAAAAGGTGAACGAGGTGTTGAGCCAGACGAGTTTCCCGGCTTCGCCGGCCTTGGCCATGGCGCCGGACCAGCCGCCGTCGACCAAGGTCGGGATGTAGAGGAGGGCGAAAATGCCGCCGGCGAGGAAGAGACCGAATTGGACGGCGTCGGTCCAGATCACGGCCTTCACGCCGCCGATGTAGGTGTAGACCAGGGACAGGCCGACGAAGATGAGGATGGCGCCGAGAATGGGATCGACGAGCCCGCCGAGACTGCAGACCTGCTCGCCGAGCATGAGGCGGATGGGAATGCAGGCGACGAAGACGCGCACGCCGGCGGCCATGGTTTCGAGGAAGAGGAAAAACGCGCCGGCCAGGCGCCGCGGGCCGCGGCCGAGATGCGTTTCGAGCAACTGGTACGGGGAGTAGATTTCGCCGCTGAGGTAGTGCGGCACCATGACGACGGCCAAAATGATCCGGGCGATCACGTAGCCGATGATCATCTGGATGAAGACGATGTTGCCGCCGTAGGCGATGGCGGGGACGCCGATGATGGTGAGCGCGCTGGTTTCGGCGGCGACGATGGAGACGCCGATGCCCCACCACGGGATGTTGCGGCTGCCGAGGAAGTAGTCGCGGGTGTTGCGTTGGTCTTTGCCGAACCAGACTCCGAGGGCGACGATGCCGGCGAGGTAGGCGAGGATAACCAGCCAGTCGCCGATGCTGAAGTAGCCGTTCATGGGGTGGAGGGGATCGAGCGAAATGGCGGGAGCCTTGGCGAGGAGATAGTGCGCGGGGGCGGAGGCGGACGGCGGCGGCGACTTGGACATTGGATTTCCCGGGGTTCGCGTGTAGGGCCCGGAGATGCGGACGAGAATTTCACGGTGGCGGGCGGGATTGATGCTGGCGGTCGCGACCCTCGTCGCGGCCGGGGCCCAGGCGGCGGAGACGGCCGCGCGGCAGCTCCGGGCCGGCCCGGCGGTCGTGACCCTGCCGGCGGCGTGGCGCGAGCGCGGGCCCGAGGTGCCGGTGTGGCTGCACCTGCACGGGGCGCCGGAGACGACGGCGGCGGCTTTCGCGGGCAGCGGGTCGCCCGGTATCCTGATTACGGTGACGTTGCCGGGTCTTTCGAAGGTGTATGCCGATTTCTTCGCGGAGCCGGGCCGGCTGGCGCGGTTGCTCGAGGAAACGGCGGCGGCGATCCGCGCGGAGGCGCCGGGCGGCGAATGGAAGTACGGGCCGCTGACGGTGTCGGCCTTCAGCGCCGGTTTCGGCGGCGTGCGGGCGTTGCTGCGGGAGCCGGCGGATTTCGAGCGGATCGGCACGCTCGTGATGGCGGATTCGATCTATTGCGGCTACGCGGGCGATGCGGCGGCGAAGCAGGTCGATCCGGCGCTGATGGCGGGCTTTTTGCGTTTTGCGGAAGCGGCGGCGGAAGGAAAAAAACGGTTTGTGCTGACGCACAGCGAGCAGGTGCCGGAGGGCTATGCGAGCACGACGGAGACGGCGGACTACCTGTTGGCGAAGCTGGGCGGGACGCGGACCTTCGAGGCGCAGGAATGGAACCACGGGCTGAAGCTGAGGAGCAGTTTCACGCGCGGCCGGCTCGACGTCCTCGGCTTTGCGGGCACTGCGCCGGAGGACCATCTGCGGCACTTGCGCGGGATCGGCGACTTCTGGGACCGGGCGTTGCCGGTGGTGCCGGCGCGCGGGGCGGCCACGGTCGCGGAGCTGCAGCGGCAATTGGCGGCGCACACGGGGCATCCGCGGTACGCGCGTTCGCTGTGGGGCGTGAAGGTGGTGTCGCTCGACACGGGCGCGGTGGTCTACGAGCGAGAGGCGGACCAGCTCCTGAGCCCGGCATCGAACGCCAAACTTTACGCCGGGGCGCTCGCGTTGGATCGGCTGGGCGCCGACTACCGGATCACGACGCCGATTCTGGCGACGGCGGCGCCGGACGGCGCGGGGCGGATTGCGGGCGATGTGATGGTGGCCGGGCGCGGCGACCCGGGTTGGAAATCGGGGCCGCAGCGCGACCGCTTCGAAAGTATTTTCGCGCCCTTTGCGGCGGTGCTGCAGCAGGCGGGGGTGAAGCGGATCGACGGCGACCTGGTGGCGGATGCGACTTATTTCCGCGGGCCGGCGCAGGGCTCGGGCTGGACGGCGGACGATCTCACTTACTATTACGGTGCGGAAGTGTCGGCCGTTTCGGTCGAAGAAAATTACGTCGATGTGAAACTGGCGCCGGGGGCGGCGGTGGGGCAGCCGGCGGTCGTGACTCTGGTGCAGCCCGAATCGGGTCTCCGGCTGGACAACCGGGCGTTGACGACAGCGGCGGGGACGACGCGGCGCTTCGAAGTGATGCGGTTGATCGGCGAGGAGACGGTGCGGGTGTTCGGCGAAATCCCGCTGGGCACGGCGCCGGTGGCGGAGGAAGTGTCGGTGCCGGTGCCGGCGCGTTGGTTTGCGCGGGCTTTGAAAGCGGCCTTGGCGCGGGCGGGAATCACGGTGGCGGGCGAGGCGCGGGCGGTGACGTGGCCGGCGCCGTCGCCGGTGGCGGCGAACGCGTTCAAGTTGGGAGAAATCAAATCGCCGACGATGCGGGATCTCGTGGTCGGGCTGATGAAGCCGTCGCAGAACATGGAAACGGATCTGTTGTTTGCGTATGTCGGCGAGGCGGCGCGGCCGGCGGACGCGCCGGCGTGGCGGACATCGGAGCAGCTCGGGGTCGGGGAATTGCGCCGGTTCACGGTGGCGCTGGGATTGCCGCCGGAAGACGTGCGTTTCGAGGAGGGTTCGGGGTTGTCGCGCAACAACCTGACGACGGCGCGGGCGACGGCCGGCCTGCTGGTCGCGATGGCGAAACATCGGGCGGCGGCGGCGTTCCGGGAATCGCTGCCGGTGGCGGGAGTGGACGGATCGCTGCGGCGGCGGATGCGCGGGACGGAGGCGCAGGGCAATGTGCGGGCGAAGACGGGCACGTTGCGCTGGGCGAATTCATTGTCCGGATACGTGACGACGGCGGCCGGGGAGAACCTGGCGTTCGCGATCATGCTCAACCGCCACGTGGTGCCGCCGGGGCGCACGGCGCGCGACGACGTCGACGCGATCGCGGTGATGCTGGCGCGGTGCGCCGGGCGGACGGAAGTACGGGCGCCGGCGCCCTGAGCGCCGGGGAGCGCGGCTTAAAGCTCAAAGCTTAAAGCCGAAAGCCCGAACCTTCGAGGTGATCGGGCGGCCCGAGGGCCGCGGGCTTACTTTTTGCCGGCGGGGCGGGTGGCGCGCCAGCGGCGGTAGCCGAGGAGGCCGAGGGCGCCGGCGATCATCATCGCGCCGTAGGTCGAGGGCTCCGGGGCGGGCGTGATCTGTTTGTCCCAGGACTGCCAGACCGTGTGGTCGGGGAGGTTGCCGGTGAAGATGATCTGGTTCTGCGGGGCGGTGCCGCGGGTGTCGAAGGCGGCGGAGCTGACACCGGTGAACGAACCGGTGGCGTAGAAGTAATCCTGCATGTGGACCCAGTTGTTGATCGTGAGGGTCGCGCCGGGTTCGACGATGACATGCGTGGCGGTGAGGACGGAGCCGGCGCTGTTGCCGAAATCGAGGATGGTGTTGCCGGTGATGCGGAGGGTGCCGACGGTGAGGTTGATGCCGGCGAGGGTGATTTCGCCGCCGCTGAGCTTCAGTTCGCCGGCGTAGCTCATGCTCGTGTTGAACGTGAGGTCGCCGGAGCCGGTTTTTTCGATCACGCCGGTGCCGGCGAGCGTGCCGCCGAACGTGGTGCTGGTGTTGTCGCCGCCGGCGATGAGCGTGCCGCCCGTGCCGGTGTCGATGGTGCCGGTGCCGGCGAAGGAGCCGATGGTTTCGGTGAGGCCGTTGACGTTGAATTTGCCGTCGCCGTAGACGGTGACGCGGGAGCCGTCGTTGATCTGGTTGGCCGCGAGAAGATTCAGGCTGGCGGTGTTGGCGGCGCCGACGCCGTCGCCGACGCTGATCGGGCCGGTGCCGGTGGCGTTGACGCCGGCGGTTTTGTTGAGGTTGACGGCGCCGTCGCTGACCTGGAAGGAACCGGAGAACGTGTTGGCGGCGGTGCCGGCGAGTTCGAGGGTGCCGAGGTCGGTCTTGTTGAAGGAGGCGGTGCCGCCGCCGATGGCGCCGGAGATCGTGAGATCGGTGTCGCCGTTGACGCCGTTGTTGCCGACCTGGATGACGCGGGTGCCGGTGGTGCCGAGGTCGAGGTTGGCGGAGACGGCGGCGGTGGCGGTGCCGACGCCGTTGAACGTGAAGTTGTTGCCGAGGGTGAGGGTGCCGGTGCCCTGGATATTGCCGCCGGCCATAGTCACGGCGCCGACCGAGTCGTTGAAGGATTGGAGATCGAGGCGACCGTCGGTCTGGATCGAAACGGCGGAGCTGTTGTTGATCTGGTTGGAGGCGTTGAGCTGGAGGATGGCGGAGGCGGGGGCGCCGATGCCGTCGCCGATATTGACGTTGCCGGCGCCGGTGGCGTCGCCGGCGGATTTGGCGGCGAGGACGCGGCCGTCGTTGACGGTGAAGCCGCCGGTGAAGGTGTTGCCGGCGGCGCCGCCGAGGGTGAGGTCGGCGGAGCCGGTCTTGACGACGTAGTTGGGGCTGCCGGCCTGGGAGATGGCGCCGTTGAGCGTGAGGGAGCCGGTGTTGGAGTCGATGGCGACGCCGGTGCCGATGCCGCCGCTGAGCTGGATGTTGCCGGCGAGGGTGTTGGTATCGGCGATGTTCTTGATGCTGGGGGCGGCCGGCGGCGCGATGGTGCCGTAGAGGGTGTAGGTTTCGCCGGAGGCGACCGTCACATTGTTCTGGATACCGAGGGTGGCGCCGATCTGGACGGAGGTGTCGCCGGAGGAGGCGCCGAGGGCGGCGTTGTTGGCGACGACGAGGGTGCCGGCGGTGACGTTGGTGAGGCCGGTGTAGGTGTTGGCGCCGGAGAGGACGAGGGTGCCGGTGCCGGATTTGGCGAGGACGGCGGCGTTGGCGCCCTGGCCGATGGCGCCGGAGAGCGTGAGTTGCGAGCCGCCGGCGACATCGACGCGGACGGCATCGTTGGCGGTGGCGGCGGTGAGCGTGACGGCGCCGGTGGAGACGTTGGTGCCGGAGAGGTTGGCGAGGGCGGCGGTGGCGGGGGCGCTGCTGTTGGTGTTCAACGTCAGCGTCTCGCCGGTGACGGTGATGCCGCCCTGGAAGGCGAGGGTGGCGCCGGCGGTGACGGAGGTCGCGCCGGTAGCGGAGCCGAGGGCGGTGTTGTTGGCGGCGACGAGGGTGCCGGCGGCGACGGCGGTGGCGCCGTCGTAGGTGTTGGCGCCGGTGAGGGTCATGGTGCCGGTGCCGGACTTCGTGAGGGAAAGGGTGCCGGCGCTGTCGGAGACGATGCCGGAGAAGGTGGTGGAGGCGTTGTTGCCGCCCGTATTCAGAGTGATGGTACCGGAAGTGCCGGTGACGTTGCCGGAGCCGGCGAGGGAACCGATGGTCTCGGAGAAGCCGTTGAGATCGAAGGTGGCGCCGGTGGAGACGGTGACGGCGGAGCCGTTGGGGACGACGTTGGCGGCGCCGAGGCGGAGGGTGCCGGCGTCGATGGCGGTGGTGCCGTCGTAGGCGTTGCCGGTGTTGGAAAGAATCACGGTGCCGGCGCCGGTCTTGGTGACGTTGGCGGAGGCGGCGCCGTCGGTGAGGGCGCCGGAGAACGTGATGGCGGAGGTGCCGGCGGCGGTGAGGTCGACGTTCTTGGCGAGGGAGATCGCGCCGGTAAAGGTGCCGGTGCCGGAGGCGATGTTGCCGCCGAGGGTGGTGACGGCGCCCTGGGCGCCGACGGCGATGCTGCGGTTGACGGAGACGCCGGTGGCGCCGATGAGCAGCGCGGTGTTCATCGTGCCGGTGGTGGAGGCATCGTTGACGATGACGGCGGAGGTGGCGTTGCCGAGGGTGCCGTTGCTGCCGGAGGCGGCGTTGCCTTCGAGGATGAGGGTGCCGTTGCGGACGGTGGTGGTGCCGGTGTAGGCGTTGCCGGTGTTGGAGAGGATGAGGTTGCCGGAGCCGGTCTTGAGCAGGTCGTTGCCGGTGGTGCCGTTGATGGTGATGGCGCCGTCGATACGGGTGGTGCCGGTGCCGTTGACGATGAGGTCGTTGTTGTTGTTCCGCAGTTGCAGGCCGGTGTTGATGTCGAGACCGACGGCGGCGTCGGAGTTGTTCGTGATGAGCAGCGTGTCGTTCACGCGGCTGGTCGCCGTGGTCGAGATCGAGTGGGAGCCGTTGTCGTTGACGATGATCTGGGCCTGGCCGCCGGTGACGTTGAAATCGAGGCGGCTGGAGCCGTTGATCGTGTAATTCCGGTCGGCGGAGTTTTCGAAGATCAACTTGCCGATGGTGCGGTTGGCGTTGACGGTAACGACGGGGTCCGTGGTGAGGGGCGCAAACACCGTGGGGGAAACGGAGGTCACGGTGTCGCCGAGGATCGCGATGATGTTGGACGCGTTGGCGATGGTGACGCCGGAGGCGGTGCTGTTGTTGGCCCAGTTGGCGGCGGCCCAATTGCCGTTGCCGTTGACGTCCCAGTAGGTGCCGGAGATCAGGGGGACGATTTCGTAGAAGCCGGCGCCGAGGTCGCCGCGGGCGACGGTGGTGGCGGAGCCCCAGTCGGTGAAGGTGATGTTGGTGACGGTCGGGGCGCCGGAGGTGCTGTAGACGACGAGTTGTTCGGTGCCGCCGCCGTCGAGGGAGCCGGCCCAGTTGTTGATCGACATGGTGCCGGCGACGGTGCCGAGACCGTTGACGGAACCGGTGACACCGTTGAAGCGGAGGACGGAGCCGTCGTTGAGATAGTCGATGGCGGAGCCCGTGGTCTGGGAGAGTTGCCGCATCGACTCGTTGAAGCTGCCGACGTTGAGGGTGCCGCCGGCGAGCGTGAGGTTGGCGTTGTCGTTGATCTGGTTGGCGGCGCCGAGGGCGAGGGTGGCGCCGGTGTTGATCGTGAGGCCGGAGACGGAGCCGAAGACTTGGCCGCCGGAATTGGCGAGGGTGGTGGTGCCGGTGCCGCCGATGGTGACGGCGCCGGTGAGGCCGGAGGCGGCGGTGAGCGTGAGATTGCCGGCGCCGGTGGTCGCGAGATTGCGGCTGCCGCCGGATTCGCCGAGGGCGCCGGAGAGCACGAGGGTGCCGGCGGCGGCGCCGATGGTGGTATCGGCCGTGAGCGTGACGGGGCCGGCGACGGTGTTGTCGCCGGAGAGATTGCGGAGGGCGCCGTTGCCGCTGACGCCGGTGCCGGCGAGGGCGAGGGTTTCGGCGACGGGAAGGGCGATGCCGCCCTGGAGGCCGAGGGTGCCGCCGGAGTTGACGGTGGTGCCGGCGGCGGTGGTGCCGAGGGCGTTGCTGTTGGCGGCGACGAGGGTGGCGCCGGAATTGACGGTGGCGGAACCGGAGAGGGAATTGCTGCCGGAAAGCACGACGGTGCCGGTGCCATTGGCGGTGAGGGCGCCGCTGCCGGTGAGGGCGCCGGAGAAGACGACGGTGCCGCCGGTGGCGGACGTGAGGTTGGTGTCGCGGGCGAGGCCGATGTTGCCGGCGAAGGTATTGGTGCCGGAGGTGTTGGTGCCGCCGAGGGTGGAGGTACCGGAAGAGTTGGCGTTGGTGACGCTGAGGGCGCGGCCGACGGTGACGCCGCCGGCGGTGTTGCCGATGAGGAAACCGAGGTTGTCGGCGGCGGCGGTGCCGCTGTCGCCGATCTGCACGGTGGAACCGGAATTGCCGAGGGCGCCGTTGGCGGCGACGGGGGCGTTGCCGGTGACGGCGAGGGTGCCGTTGCGGACGGTGGTGTTGCCGGTGTAGGCGTTGGCGGAGCCGGAGAGCGTCAGGTTGCCGGCGCCGGATTTGATGACGGAGAAGTTGCCGGTGATGTTGCCGGAGCTGACGAGGGTGCCGGCGGCGACGCCGATCACGGTATCGCTGTTGGTGGTGATGTTGCCGGAAAGGGTGTTGGTGCCGGCGATACTTTGGATAGCGCCGAGGCCGCCGACGCCGGCGCCGTTGGCGGTGATGTTTTCGGCGCTGGTACCGCCGAGGTTGCTGAAGGCCAAGGTCGCGCCGCTCGCGATGGTGGTCGGGTTGGCGGTGGAGCCGAGGGTGCCGCTGCCGGAAACGAGAAGAGTGCCGGCATTGACGGCGGTGGTGCCGGTGTAGGAGTTGGCGGCGGAGAGGACGAGGGTGCCGGTATCGGTCGTGACGTTGCCGCCCTTGGTGAGGCCGAAGCCGCCGGAGATGGCGCCGGAGGCGGTGAGGGTGGTGCCGGCGGCGACGCCGGCGGTGGTCTCGGCGGTGAGGGCGATATTGCCGGAGAGGGTGTGATCGGCGGCGGTGTTGCGGAGGGCGCCGAGGCCGCCGACGCCGCTGCCGCCGACGGTGAGGCCTTCGTTGCTGGTGAAGGTGGAACCGCCGAGGGTGAGGGTGGCGCCGCTGGCGACGGTGGTGCCGGCGGCGGCGGTGCCGAGGCCGGCGGCGTTTTGGACAACGACGGTGCCGGCGTTGACGGCGGTAGCTCCGGTGTAGGTGTTGGCGCCGGAGAGGGTGAGGGTGCCGTTGCCGGCCTTGGTGAGCGTGCCGGAGCCGGTGGTGATGGCGCCGGAGACGGTGGTATTGCCGGCGCCGTTGACGGTGAGGTTCTGGTTGGTGGCGGTGATGCCGCCGGTGGAAAGCGTCAGCGTGTCGGCGACGCTCGTGATGGTGGTCGCGCCGGCGAGCGTGACGGCGCCGGTGAGGGTGTTGTCGCCGGAGACGTTGCGGAGGGCGCCGCCGGTGGAAACGCCGGTGCCGGAGAGCGTGAGGGCTTCGCCGGCGACAGTGATGCCGCCCTGGATCTCGAGGGCGCCGCCGGAATTGACCGTCGTGCCGCCGGCGGTCGAGCCGAGGGCGGTGGCCTTCTGGATATTGAGGGCACCGCCGGAGTTGATGGTGACGGTGCCGTCGAAGGTGTTGGCGCCGGGGCCCGAGAGGACGGTGGTGCCGGAGCCGGTCTTGACGAGACTGAGGGTGGCGGCGGCGCCATCGGTGATGTTGCCGGAGAAGGTGGTGGCGGTGTTGAGGCCGCCGAAGGTCAGCGTGAGCGCGCCCGTGCCGGAGGCGTTGACATTGCCCGCGCCGGCAAGGGAGCCGACGGTGTCGGAGAATTGGACGAGATCGACGGCGGCGCCGGAGGCGATCGTGACGGCGGAGGAATCGGAGATGCGGTTGGCGCCGTTGTAGACGACGGTGCCGGCGTTGACGTTGGTGGCGCCGGTGTAGGTGTTGACGGCGCCGAGGGTGAGGTTGCCGGTGCCGGTCTTGGTGAGGGAGCCGGAGCCGGCGATGACGTTGGCGATCGAGAGATTGGTGACGGTCTCGAAGGTACCGCCGGCGGTGCCGAGGGTGAAGCCGCGGTTGTCGGCGGCGAAGGCAACGGTGGAACCGGCGGAGCGGAGGGTGCCGCCGTTGAGCGTGATTTGGTCGGCGACGGCGGCGCCGGGGGCATCGCCGAGCTGGTTGGCGTTGGAGATGGAGACGGTGCCGGCGTTGATGATCGTCTTGCCGGTGTAGGTGTTGTCGGCGCCGAGGGTGAGGACGCCGGTGCCGTTCATTGTGAGATTGCCGGTGCCGGTGGTGATGGTGCCGGAGATGACGGTGTTGCCGGAGCCGCCGACGGTGACGTTGCGGTTGGTGCCGGTGATGGCGTTGGCGGCGTCGAGGGTCAGCGTGCCGGCGGAGTTCTGGTTGATCGTGAGACCGTCGTTCAGCGTGAGCCCGGCGGAGATCGTGGCGGAACCGGTATTGCTGAGGGAGATGGTGGCGTTGCCGGCGGAGACATCCATCGTGATGCGCTGGGTGCCGGAGGGTGAGATCGTGTACTTGTTATTGTCGTTGAAGACGAGGTAGCCGGCGGTGCGGTTGGCATCGAGGGTGACGGTGCGGTCGGCGGTGATGGCGCTGCCGAAGACGGTCGTCGTGCCGAGGCCGCCGGGGTTGGTGACGCCGCCGTTCCAGTTCGTGCCGGTCCAGGTACCTCCGGCATCGACGCCCCACGTGTAGGCGGCGCCGGTGATGGGGACGATTTCGAAGAGGCCGCCGACGTTGACGATCTGGGCGCCGGCGCCGTAGCCGGAGAAGGTGATATTGCTGAGGAAGGTGGTGTCGAAGGCGGTCAGCGAGTTGACGAGCAGGCGGCTGGCGCCGCCGCCGGTCGGGCTGCCGGCCCAGTTGTCGATGGTGAGGGATCCGGCGGTGTAGGAGCCGGTGCCGAGGCCGAGGAGGCCGCCCATCGAGTTGAAGTTGATGGCGGAGGATGCAAGGAGGGAAAGGCTGCCGAAGGTATCGCTGTAGCCGTTGGTGGCGAAGGTGCCGCCGTTGAGGACGAGGTTGGAGGCGAAGACGTTGTCGGCGCCGAGGGCGACGGTGCCCTGGTTGACCTGCAGGTTGCCGGAGAACGTATTGGTGCCGGAGAAGGTCGTGGTGCCGGTGCCGGTCTTGAGGATGTTGCCGGTGCCGGAGGCGGCGCCGGAGAACGTGGTGTTGGCGTTGTTGGCTCCGACCGTGAGGGAACCGCCGGCGAGCGAGACGCCACCGGCGCCGGCGAGGGAGCCGATGGTGTCGGTGCGGCTGTTGACGTCGAAGGTGGCGCCGCCGGCGACGGTGACGGCGGTGGTATCGGCGAGGACGTTGTTGGCGGCGAGGCGGAGGGTGCCGGCGTCGATGTTGGTGGCGCCGGTGTAGGTGTTGGCGCCGCCGAGGGCGAGGGTGCCGGTGCCGCTCTTGGTCAGGTTGCCGGCGCCGGAGGCGACGCCGTTGTAGGTGAGGGTCGTGCCGCTGTCGGTGTTCACGGTGCCGCCGGCGGCGCCGAGGGTGACGCCGCGGGTGTTGGCGAGGGTGAACGAGGAGGTGGTCTGGAGGGTGCCGCCGTCGAGGGTGAGAGTGCCGGAGGTCGCGCCGAGGCCGGAGTCGGCGGCGATCGCGACGGTGCCGGCGTTGACGGTGGTGTTGCCGGCGTAGGTGTTGACGCCGGAGAGGGTGAGGGTGCCGGTGCCGGATTTGACGAGATCGCGGCCGGCGGCGCCGCTGATGACGCCGGAGATGTTGAGGCTGCCGCCGTCGACGCCGACGGAATTGGCGCCGGCGGCTCCGAGGGCAACGGTGCCGGTCCAGACATTGGCGCCGGACGTGTTGAGCAGGGCGCCGGTGCCGGCGGCGCCGGTACCGCTGAGGGTGAGGCTTTCGGCGGCGAACGTGGTGCCGGAGCCGGCGAGGGCGAGGGTGCCGCCGCTGTTGACGGTGGTGCCGGCGGCGGTGGAGCCGAGGGCGGAGGCTTTGCTGATTTCGAGGGTGCCGCCGTTGACGGTGGTGGTGCCGGTGTAGGTGTTGGCGCCGGCGCCGGAGAGGCGGGTGGTGCCGGAATCGCTTTTGACGAGATTGCCGGTACCAGAGATGGCTCCGGAAAGAACGGTGGTGCCGGTGCCTTTGAGACCGAGGGTATTGCCGCCGGTGTCGATGTTGCCGCTGATCGTGAAGGTGGGGGCGATGTTGTTGTTGATGTCGAGCGTCCGGTTCATCTGGACGTCGAGGCCGATGGAGTGGCTGGCGTTGCCGCCGGCTTCATTGGTCAAACTGATCGAGGTGAGGCCGCCGAGCGTGACGGAATCGAAGATGAGTTTGCGGGCTTCGGAGGTGGTGAGGGAGTAGCCGTTGGCGCCGGAGAAATAGAGATTGGTGATCACCTTGTCGCTGCCGGCGACATCGATGGCCTGGGCGGAGCTGATGTAGGTGCTGTTGAAGATGACGTTGGATTTCAGGGTCGGGTTGGTCTGGCCGACCCAGTTGAGGGGATCGGTCGCGCCGGTACCCCAGACGCTGTTGCCGCCGCCGCTGTCGCCGGGGCCGTTGCGGTTGTCCCAGACGAAATTGCCGCTGCCGGCGGTGGCTTGGATTTGGAGCAGGCCGCCGACTTCGGTGATCAACGTGCCGGAGCCGGTGCCGGCGCTGAAACCCATCTTCAATTGTTCGGGGCGAACGAAGGAACTGAGGTCGACGTTGAGGAGATTGTACCAAAGGCCGTCTTCGCCGAATTGCATGCTGACGGCGAGTTGGCTGGCCTCGTCGAGGGTGACGGAGACGTTGCGGTATTGGGTGCTTTGGTTCGGGCGGCCGGTGGCGGTGGGAAACGCCATCACGTAGGGCAGACCGGGATCGGTGGTCCCGATGGTGTTGGCGGCGGCGCGGCCGGCGGTGCCGGCGAGGTAGTCGTAACCGGTTTGGTCCTGGCCGGGACCGCGGACGGAGACGCTGTTGTATTGCAGCGTGTTGGTGCCGCCGGAGCGGCCCTCGGCTTCGACGGAGAAGTTGCCGTAGGCGTCGAGGGCGACGGAGACGAAGCCGCCGTTGAGGCCGTCGACGCCGGTTTTCTGCGCGTAGCCGAGAGAGCCGCCGTCGGCACCGACCGCGAACGTTTTGCTGGCGTCGTAGAGGAAGAAGGTGAGGCCGTCGGCGCCGGTACCGGCGAAATTGTTGCCGCCCCAGAGGTTGACGCCGAACTGAATGTTGACGCTGTTGCCGGCGGAGGGAACAGGGGTGTCGAAGTAGACGGCGTTGTGGGTGTTCGTCGTGTTGTTCGTGAGGCGCAGCCAGCCGGAGCCCGAGGGGTCGATGATGCCGCCGGTTTCCGGATCGCCGGTGCGAGTCGCGGCGCCGGAGGTCAAAATCGCATTCGGGGTGGAGTTACCGGCGGGGTTGAGCACCCAGCCCGCAGCCGTCGAGTTCTTGAAGTCCTCGGAATAGGTGAATTGGCCCCGGGCGGCGCTCGCGGCCGCGAGCGCGAAAGCACCTAGCGCCAAGTGGCGCAGGAGACGGGCGGCGGAGATTGGGGAGGAAAAAGACATGCCGGCAGACCAACGCTATCGACCGGAATGGCAGAAACTTCAATTCGATTCTAGGGTGAATACCCTACGGAATTTACGTAAGTTTTAATTTTCTGGCCTTGAGGCGCTTAAACAAAATTCAAGGGCACGAATTTTCCGGGAATGACGTCGGTGGGCGGGCATTGCAGCCAGTTCGTCAGGGCGGTGGCGTAGACTTGGCGGAAGTCGGTCGAAAACGTGAGGTCTTGGTTGCGCTGGAGGTCGAGTTTCGGGGCGGAGCCGTGGAGGCCGGCTTTGACGTTTGCGCCCATGACAAACAGAGGGGCGGCGGTGCCGTGGTCGGTGCCGCGGCTTTCGTTTTCGCTCGGGCGCCGGCCAAATTCGGAAAACGTCATCGTGAGGACTTGATCGGACAGGCGGAGCGCCTCCAGGTCTTTTTGGAAGGCGGCCAGACCGGCTGAAAGTTGGGTGAGCAAATTGGCATGGGCGGGGCCTTGGCCGCTGTGGGTATCGAAGCCGCTGAGGGTGGCGTAGTAGACGCGGGTGGGCAGCCGGGCGGCGATCAGGGCGGCGATACTGCGCAAGGAGGCGGCGAACGTGGAAGCGGGGTAGGGGTTGGCGGGCCGGTAGTCGGCGATGACGCGCTGCACTTTCTTTTCGGTAACCAAGGTGTCCATCAGCGTTTGGCTGAGAAAGGACGCGTTGCCGGAAGGATCGGCGGGGGCTTCACCGGTCATGGCTTCGAGAAGGCGGCGGTTTTCGTCGGTTTCGCGACGGTTGCCGAGGCCGCCGCCAAGGCCGAAAACGGCGTGCGGTTTCTCGCCCATGAAGGACTGCGGCACGCCGGTGCCGGTCAGATGGATGGCGAGGGGATCGTGGGAGTCGGCGGGTTGGCCGGCGCAGGCGTGGTCAAGAAAACGGCCGACCCAGCCGGTGGGGGCGAAGTCGTCGCTGGCGCTGGCGGTTTCCCAGATCTCGGTGGAGCGGAAATGGCTGCGGTTGGGATTGGGGTAGCCGACGTTCTGGACGACGGCGAGTTTGCCGTCCTGCAGCAGCCGATGGAGCCCGGTGCAGGCCGGGTGCAGGCCGTGGGTGTCGCCGACGCGGAGGACTTTGTCCTTGGGCAGGGCAAGCGTGGGCCGGAGGCGGTAGTAGTTGGCATCCTCGAAGGGCACGAGGGTGTTGAGGCCGTCGTTGCCGCCGGCGAGTTGGATCACGACAAGAATGCGCCGGTCGGTCTCCGGTGCGGGGGCGCCGAGGGTGGAGCGGACCAGAAACGCGGGGGCGAAACCGCTGAAGGCGAGGAGGCCGATGCCCTTGGCGGAGCGGCCGAGGAAGTCGCGGCGGGTGGACGGGAGACCGGAAGCGTGGGGCGAGTTCATCGGTTCAGCAGAGCTGGCAGGCGGGGGATTGGGTCAGGGTGACGGCGGCGCGGCGGAGGCGGCGGAGGCGCTGGGCGGGATCGGCGCCGCCGGCGGCGACGTATTGGGAAAGCTGTGACACGGCGGCGGGGGCGACCGGCCCGGGCAGGAGGTCCGCGGCGAGGGCGGCGACGGCGTCGCCGGGCGCGAGGGCGCGGAAGCGGGCGAAGGCCGCGTCGGGCACGGTGAAGTGCACCGGGCCGTTGGCGCGGGCGGCGACGAGATCGAGGAGTTCGTCGGCGTTGAGGGAATTCTCGTCGAGCGGCGTGAAGAGCATTTCCGCAAGTTGGCGGCGGGCGGCGAGGGTGGCGGAGTTGATCCACTGGCGACCGCCGACCCAGCCGCGGACGTTGGGCGGCTGGAAGGGAATCTGGCCCATTTGGCGCAGCGGGGTGAGTGTGAGCCGGGGCAAGGGCGCGACGTCGAGGGACCAGTCCTGCACGAGCCCGAGCAGGAATTGCAGGGGACTCTTGATCAGGTTGCCGCGGTACTCGGGGGCGAAGAAGAGCCGGCTGCCGAAGAAGCGGCGTTGCAGGGCGCGGAGGTCGAGATCGTCGGCCCGCCAACCGTCGCCGAGGGCGGCCAGATGGTCGGCCGGCAGCGGCGTTTCGCAGAGATAGGTTTTGGCGAGTTCGCGCGGGAGGTAGACGGCGGCGGCGGGTTGGCGGAAGGCAAGATCGACGACGTCGTCGCCGGAGAACGGGCCGGAGGCGCCGAAGACGGTCTTGACCGATTTGTCGTGCTGGCGGTCGTCGAAGCGGAAGCCGCCTTCGGGCCGCACGCGGTAGCCGGTGAAGGCGCGGGCGGCTTCCTTGATGTCGGCCTCGGTGTAGTTGCCCTCGCCGAGGACGAAGAGTTCGAAGAGTTCGCGCGCGAAGTTTTCGTTGGGCGCCTTGAGCTGGCTTTGGGCGAGGTCGAGGTAGATCACCATCGCCGGGGAGCGGGAAACGGCTTTGGCGAGGGCGGGCGCGGGACCGAAACCGTGCTCGGTGAGGATCTCGAAATGGCGGTGGACGACGGCGGGATTGCGGACTTTTTCCGCCGAGATCACGTAAACGTCGCTGAGAAACAGCACCCATTTCGCGATGGCGGCGGTGTCGGGGCGGGCGGCGTACTCGAGCCAACGCAGGCTCAATTCCTGCAGGCCGACGCGGGCGCGGTCCTGCAGTTCGCGTTGGGCGCGCAGGCGATCTTCCGTCGGGCCCTTGGCGGCGTTGCGCTGCATTTCCGGCGCGATGGATTCATAGCGCGAGACGAGGCGGGGCTTGGACCAGGCGGGAACGACTTCCGGAAAGAGGCGCGCCAGCGTGGCGGCGAAGCCTTCCGTCACGGCGCGATCGACGTCGGCCGGGCGGGCGGACCAGCCGGTGCGACGCAGGAGATGGCGGGCGGCGGCGGCGTTCCATTCGGTCGCGGGCAAAGGAGTCCAGGCATCCCGCGGAGCCAGGGAGGGGTTCATCGGCGGCAATGACGGCGGGGGCGGTCCGCAGTTTCAAATGTTTACCCGCGGCGGCCCACGAAACGGCGCGAGCGAGCGCGCAGCGGTGGGATTCAAGGCGCCGGCGCGCGGTGAATCTGCGGCGTCCACGTGGCGTAGCTCGGTTCTTCGTGGAGAAAAGCGTCGGCGGCTTCGGTGCGCGAAAACAGTTCGGCCGCGGCGGTGGCTTCAAGGAGTTGCCCGACCGCGTAGGGAGTGGTGCCGGTTGCGGGAGGCAGGGGCGACCAGGACCGGAAACCCGCCGGGGTAACGAGGGCACCGCGGAGTTCGCCGGGGGGAAGACGACGCAGGCCATCGGCCCGAGCGAAAACGTGCCAGGTGTCGCGGCGGGCATCAGCGATCACGCTCAGGTCTGGGCGATCCGAAGCGTGGGCGACAAGGGCGAGGCTGCAGTAGCGGTAGACGGGGCGGGGCGCGAGCAAGGTCCAGGTGCGGAGCGCCATCGCCACGGTCCGGATCCCGAGAATGGACCCGGGGCCTTCGCAGAAGGCGAAGGCGCCAACGCGGTCGATTTGCAGGCCGGCCAGATGCTCGACGGCGCGGAAGACCGCGACGTTGGCCTCGTCGTCCAACTCGATCCACTGCGCCGGTTCGCCGGCGCGCAGCCAGCCGACCTGGATGCGGGTGGAGGCGGCATCGAGCACCAGGAGCGAGCGGTGCTCGGCAAGCAGGGCAGAGAGGCACGGCATGGCGGCGACGAAACGGCGCGCGCCGGAGCGGCGCAAGCGCGCAGACGACGGCCCGCGTTTCCCGGATTCGGCGCGTCGACGCGGCGGTCGGCTGTTGCAGAATCCGTCATTGACCGTCACCCGGCCCGGCCTAGCTTGGACAATTCTTTCAACACAAAACCCGTCCTCGAATCCGCTGTGAACGTCCAACTGAATAACGTCTCCGCCACCCGCAAGAGCCTCGTCGTCACGCTCGACGCGAGCGAAGTCGACGCCGAGCACCTGGCGGTGGTCGGGGAGATCGCCAAAATGGCCCGGATCCCGGGATTCCGTCCCGGCAAGGCGCCGACCGCGATGATTGCGAAGCGTTTCGCGAAGGAAATCGCGGAAGAGTTCAAGCAGAAGGTCGTCGCCAAGGCCTACCGCAGCGGGCTCGAGCAGCAGAAGCTCGAGGTGATCAGCATCGTGAACGTCGAGGAAGGCACGATTGCGGCCGGGGCGTCCGCCACTGTCACGATCACGCTCGATGTGCGGCCCGAATTCGCTTTGCCGGATTACCAGAATCTCAGCACCGAGATTGTCCCGACCGACGCCAGCGACGACGAAGTTGCCAAGGTGATCGAGGGTCTCCGCGGCGAAGCGGCCGACTTCAAGGCGGCCGACCGTCCGGCCCAAAAGGGCGACTACGTGAAGCTGGCCTACGAGGGCAAAGTCGGCGAGCAGCCGATCGCCGAGCTCGTGCCCGACAAGGCGCTGTACGGCAAAGTCCCGCAGACCTGGGAAGAAGTCGAAGGCACCAATGAGGGTGTCATCCCCGGTCTCGGCAAGCAGCTCGCCGGGCTGAAGCCGGGCGACAAGAAAGACGTGACGATCGAATTCCCGGCGGAGTTTGCCGCGGCGCCCGCGTTGGCCGGCAAGTCGGCGGTCTATGCTGTCGACGTGCAGGAAATCCGCGAACGCGTGTTGCCGGAATTGAACGCCGAGTTTTTCAAGACGCAGCAGGTCGACGACCTCGCCGGGCTGCAGGCCAAGGTCCGCAACAACCTGAAGGCGCAAAAGGAATACCAGAATCGTTCGGCCCAGCGCCGGCAGGTGACGGAGCAGTTGGCCGCCGCGGTCGATTTCCCGGTGCCGGATTCCATGGTCGAGGGCGAGACGCAGGGCGTGCTCCGCCAGTTCATCGAAGAGAACATGCGCCGCGGCGTGCCGGCGGAGCAGTTCGAGAAGGACAAGAAAGAACTCTTCGAAGGCGCGAAGAAAGCCGCGTTCAACCGCGTGAAGCTCCAGCTGATCCTCGCCCGCATTGCGGAGCAGGAAAAGATCGAGGTCACGAACGACGACCTGAACGAATTCCTCTACCGCGAAGCGATGCGCACGGGCCAGAAGCCCGACAAGTTTGCCAAAACTTTGGCGAACGACCGCGAGCAGCTCCGCTCGGTGCAGCAGTCGATCATTTTCGACAAGGCGGTTGATTTCCTCGTCGCCAAGGCTAAGGTCGCTACCGTCGAGCCGAAGGCTTGATCGTTCAGCAACTTCCTTCCTCCCGTGAGCTACTACGTTCCCATCGTCCTTGAAAACACCGGCCGCGGCGAGCGGTCGATGGACATCTACTCCCGTCTGCTGAAGGACCGGATCATCTTCATCGGGACGCCGATCGACGACGTGGTCGCCAACTTGGTCATTGCGCAGATGCTGTTCCTGCAGATGGAGGATTCGAAGAAGGACATCCACCTGTACATCAATTCCCCCGGCGGCGTCGTCACCGGCGGGATGGCGATTTACGACACGATGAACTTCCTGCAGTGCGACATCGTCACGTATTGCGTGGGCATGGCCGCCAGCATGAGCACGGTGCTCCTGGCCGCCGGGACCAAGGGCAAGCGTTTCGCGCTGCCGAACAGCCGCGTCATGATCCACCAGCCGAGCGGCGGCGCGGGCGGCCAAACTTCCGACATCGCGATCGCGGCGCGGGAAATCCTGCGCTGGCGCAAGACGCTCAACGAGGCCATCGCCAAGCACACGGGCAAGGCGGCCGAGCAGATCGAGAAGGATTCGGATCGCGACTACTACCTGAGTGCGCCCGAGGCCAAGGAATACGGGATCGTCGACCACGTGGTGGCTTCGACGCGCGAGGCCGAGAAGGTCGTCAAGGCGGCGTGAGGATTGCCGGCGGGTTTGCCGCCGGACCCCCTTCGCTTGCGGATGTGGTCGGGATCAGGGGCCCGCGTCATTCCCGAAACGCATCTCGACACCGATAACCGGTCGTTCACCTTGGCCCTATGGCAAAATCGGCGCGCATGACTCTCTGCTCGTTCTGCGGCAAGTCGCAGGCGGAGGTGAAGAAGATCATCGCGGGTCCGGGCGTCTACATCTGCGACTCCTGCGTCAATGTCTGCAAGACGATCATCGACCGCGAGGTGAAGGCGCCGGCGGCCGATGCGAAGCCGGCGTTCCGGTTGGTCAAACCTTCCGAAATCAAGAAGACGCTCGACGACTACGTCATCGGCCAGGACCACGCCAAGAAGGTCCTCTCGGTCGCCGTTTACAACCACTACAAGCGGCTGATGTTCGATTCCGGCCAGACGAAGGATTCGGCCGCGATCTCGCCCGAGTTTTCCGACGTCGAGGTCGAGAAGAGCAACATTCTGCTGGTCGGACCCACCGGCTCCGGCAAGACGCTGCTGGCCCGCACGCTCGCGAAGATCCTCGATGTGCCGTTCGCGATTTCCGATGCGACGACGCTGACGGAAG
Source organism: Opitutia bacterium Tous-C1TDCM (assembly GCA_002288455.1). Lineage (GTDB taxonomy): Bacteria > Verrucomicrobiota > Verrucomicrobiia > Opitutales > Opitutaceae > ER46. The sequence continues at coordinate 979 of NEUS01000059.1, read as the reverse complement.
CGGGCTACGTCGGCGAGGACGTGGAAAACGTCGTGCTGCGCCTGCTCCAATCCGCGAATTACGACGTCAAGAAGGCGGAGTGCGGCATCATCTACATCGACGAAATCGACAAGATCGGCCGCAAGACGGAGAACGTCTCGATTACCCGCGATGTATCCGGCGAAGGCGTACAGCAGGCGCTGCTGAAGATTCTCGAAGGGACGACGTGCAACGTGCCGCCGCAGGGCGGGCGCAAGCACCCGAACCAGGAGTACATCCAGATCAACACATCGAACATCCTGTTCGTCTGCGGCGGGGCCTTCGTCGGGCTCGATTCGATCGTCCAGCGCCGCAAGGGCTCGCGCAGCCTCGGGTTTTCCTCGATCGCGGCGCAGCACGAGAACGCGCTCGATCCCGAGCAGATGATGAAGAGCCTGGCGCCGGAGGATCTGATCCGTTTCGGCATGATCCCCGAGTTCATCGGCCGCCTGCCGGTCGTCTCGGTGCTCGACCAGCTCAGTGTCGCGGACCTGGAGAAGATTTTGCTCCGGACGAAGAACGCGATGGTGAAGCAGTACTCGAAGCTCTTCGCGATGGACGGCGTCCGGCTCAAGCTCACGCCCGATGCCGTGAAGGCGATCGCGGCGAAGGCGATCGAACTGAAGACGGGCGCCCGCGCGCTGCGCTCGATCATGGAGAATCTGATGCTCGAGGTGATGTACGAATTGCCGCAACGCGACGATGTCGCGGAAGTGGTGATCGACGCCTCCGTGGTGGCGGGCCGGCGCAAGCCGACGCTGCGGCGCGCGGCGAAGGCCGAGCCGAAGCAGGACGCGGCCTGAGGCGGGAACCCGCAGTTGAGAGTTGAAAGCTGAGGGTTGAGGAGCCTCTGAAAAACGTCCCCTCCGCGCCGGAAGTCGGCACGAAAAGTGGTGAGGTAAGGGATGAGCCAACAGACGAGTTTTCTGTCCCTTGGGTGCATGACGAAGCTGACGCGGAC
>NEUS01000058.1 GCA_002288455.1 Opitutia bacterium Tous-C1TDCM | reverse complement strand
GCGAAATTCAAGTTCAGCCGCCGCCTCGCCGCCCTGACCCTCGGCATCCAGCGCGTCGCCGACGCCAAACAGAGCCGCGGACTTTTCCCGTGAACGGCGCGCGGGGAACCCGGCGGAACACCCCGCGCTTGCTTGCGGTCCGCCCAGGTTCTTTTCTCCGCCCGTGATTTGCCGTTTTGCCTTTCTCCTGGCGCTCAGCGCGACGGCGCTCCTCCGTGCCCAGACGCCGACTCGCCAACCCGAGCTGACCGCCGACCGCTCCGAATTCCGCGGCGGCGAGGCGTTCTACGAAGGCAACGCCCGCATCACCGACGGCGCGCAACTGCTCGTCGCCGACCGCATCGTCTACCAGCCGACGACGCAGACCGCCGTTGCCACCGGCAACGTCGCCTTCACCCGCGCCGATGTCCGCCTGCTCGCGGATCGCCTCGTCTACCGGCTCGAGACCGGCGCGTTCGACGCCGTCAATATCCGCCTCGGCAGCCATCCGTATTTCGTCGAAGGCGCCTCGGCCGCCGGCAACCGCACCGAAATCACGGTGCAAAAAGCGAAATTGAGCTACGGCGAACCCGGCCCCTGGCAGCCGACCGTCGCCGCCGACACCATCGTGTTTTCGCCGGGCCAACAGTTCCGCATGATCAACGTGTCCGCCGGCATCGGCCGCATGCAGCCGATCCCGATTCCGCGCTTCGAACAAAACCTGCGCGCCCCGCTGATCGGCACCGTCAACCTCAATGGCGGCTACCGCAGCTCCCTCGGCGTTTTCCTCGAAGCCACGGTCCACGCCCCGCTCAACCCTTCGCTCCGGCTCGGCGCCGATCTCGGCCTCTATTCCAACCGCGGCTTCATGGTCGGACCCTCCGGCCGTTACGAAAACCCCAAGCACGCCGCCGCCCTCCGCGGCTTTTTCCGTTCCGGCTACATCAACGACCACGGCGACAAAGGCTTCGACCGCCTGAATCGCCGCGTGCCCGAGGATCGCGCCTACTTCGAGTGGCAACACGAGCAATTGCTCGCCCCCAATCTCACCCTCCGCGCCCAGGCCAACGCGTGGACCGATTCCGAAGTCGTCCGCGATTTCCGTCCGCGCGCCTTCTTCCCCGTCCAGGAACCGGATACGTTCGCCGAAGCCGTCTACACCGGCGGCAATTACTTCGTTTCCCTCTTCGCCCGCTTCCAGCCGAATTCCTTCCAGCGCGTGCAGGAACGCCTGCCCGAACTGCGCTTCGACCTGCTGCCGTCCGCCTTGGGCCAAGGGTTCTACCACCGCTTCAACGCCGGCGCCGCCGTGCTGCGCGAAGATCCGCTCGGTGCCGGTCCGACTCTCCGCAGCGACCGGCTCGACGCCTACTACTCCGTTTTCCGGCCGCTCGCGCTCAACGACGCCGTCACGTTCACGCCCGTCGTCGGCGGCCGCCTCACGCACTACTCGAATTCCACCGGCCCCGTCCGCACCGGCTCCTACACCCGCGCCCTCGGCGAGGCCGGTTTCGACGCCGCGGCCCGTTTCAGCGGCGTGTTCGCCTACCAAAATCCGCAGTGGAAAATCGACGGCCTCCGCCATCTCGTGACCCCGCGCTTGGGCTACCGCTACGTGCCCAAGGCCGACCGCGGCGTCGACCGCATCGCGCGCATCGACCGCGAAGCGTTTTCCACCTACCTGCAGCCGCTCGGCCTGGCCGATGTCCGCAACATCGACGATCTCCGCGCCACCAACACGCTGCGCCTCTCCCTCGAAAACCTGCTCCAGACCCGCGACCGCACCGAGGGCTCCCGCGATCTCGTCTGGCTCAACCTCGCCAACGATTTCCGCTTCAAGCGCCGGCCCGGCGAACGCGACGTCTCCGAAACCCACGTCGACCTCGCCCTCACGCCCGCGCGCTGGCTGCAGGTCGACGTTTACCAGAGCTTCGCGCCGCAGTCCTTCACCCTGCGGGAATTGAATTCCGGCATCACGCTGCGCGACGGCGACGCCTGGTCGGTCCGTTTCGGCAACAACTTCCTCCGCGCCCAAATCCAGGACTATTCCTTCGAAGGCCGCCGCCGCCTCAACGAGCGCCTCGAAGCGCTGACCCGCCTGCACTACGATGCCCGCCGCCACCGCTTCAACGAACAGTCCTACGGCATCGCCCAGAATCTCGGGAACACCTGGCTGATCTCCTACACCGTCAGCCTCTACTCCGGCCGCCGCCGCGAGAGCAGCTTCGGTTTCAACATCCAGATCGACACAGTGCGGTTCTGAACGCGGCCCGCGCATGAGCATCGCCGCCAACCAACAGCGCACGCTGCTGCGCTTGCTCGCCCACTTGCAGCCGCACTGGCGCCGCGACGCCGCGCTCCCGGCCCGCATCCACACGCTGCTCGCGCGCACGCGCGAATTCGGTTCCCGCGACCGTCGCCTCTACCGCGAACTCATCTACACCGCGCTGCGCGCCCTGCCGTGGATCGAGCAGCATCTCGCGGGCAATTCCGCCGAAGCCGCCCGCCTCATCGCGTGGCTCGCCGCCGACACGCCCGCGACCCATGCGTTCAAGGCGGAGTTCGCCGTCGGTCCCGCCCCGGACGGCCCCGCCGCGGAACTCCTGCCCGTCTGGTTCGAGCCGCACTGCCCCGCGCTTTTCGCGCCCGACGAAGCCGCCGCCATGCTGCGCCGTGCCCCGCTCTGGCTGCGCATCCGGACGCCGGATACCGCCGTCCCCGCCGCCGAATTCGCCGCCCGGGGCTGGCCGGCCCGCCCGGCCGACATTCTCGCTTCCGCCTGGCAATTGCCTTCCGACGCCGACGTCGCGAAATCCGCCGCGCTCGCCGCGGGTGCCGTCGAGATCCAGGACCTCGGCTCGCAACTGCTCCTCGCCGCCGTGGGCCCGGAACCCGGCGGCACCTGGCTCGACGCCTGCGCCGGCGCCGGCGGCAAGACCCTGCAATTGGCCGAGCTGCTCGGTCCTTCCGGCACGATCCACGCGCACGACGTCCGCGCGGCCGCCCTCGAGGAACTGGTGCTGCGCGCCGATCGCGCCGGCCTCTCCGTCAGCCACCACCGCGGCATCGCCGCGCGCATCCGGATCCGGACCGCGCCGCCGTCGCCCGACGAGCTTTTCGACGGGGTCCTCGTCGACGCCCCCTGCAGCGGCTCCGGCACCTGGCGCCGCGCCCCGCATCTGAAATGGGTCACGACCGCCGAATCCGTCGCCGCCGCCGCCGCGACCCAGCGCCGGCTGCTCGCCGCCTTCGCCGCCCACGTGAAACCCGGCGGCCGCCTCGTGTACGCAACCTGCTCGCTCAGCCGCGAGGAAAACGCGGCCGTCGTCGCCGACTTTCTCGCCTGCCATCCCGACTTCGCCCCCGTCCCTTTCGCCCGGACCTTCGGCTTCGAGGCCGCGGCCGGCGGGCTGACCATCTTGCCCGCGCGGCACGACACCGACGGCTTTTTCGTCGCTTCGCTGCGCCGCCGCGCCGGCGCCTGAACGCGGTTTCCCGGCGGGGCGCCCGCCCGCTTTTCCCTTGCCGCATCCGGCACCCGCCCAACCATCCCGCCGTGGTTCCCGACGCCGATTATCGCATCAAACTCCAGGTCTTCGAAGGCCCGCTCGACCTGCTGCTTTTCCTGATCCGGAAGAACGAACTCGATATCTACGACATCCCGATCGAGTCGGTCACCCGCCAGTACATCGACGCCCTGCACCAGATGCAGCAGCTCGACCTCGAGGTCGCCGGCGAATTCTTCGTCATGGCCGCGACGCTGATGGAAATCAAAAGCCGCCTCCTGCTCCCGCGCGGCCAGCACGCCGTCGATCCCAACGCCGAGGACGAGGAAGTCGATCCGCGCTGGGAGCTCGTGCATCAGCTCCTTCAATACAAGAAGTTCAAGGAGGCCGCCGCCCGGCTCGCCGACCTCGTGCTCACGCGGCAAAACCTCCTCGCCCGGCATGTTTCCGACCTCTCGTCGGACTACACCGACCGGCCGCTGAAGAGCGTCGACCGCATCGAGCTCTGGAATTCCTTCAACATCGTCCTCCGCCGCCTCGCCGAGAAACTCGTCGTCGGCGAGATCCACGACGAAGTCGTCACCGTTTCCGACCAGATGGAATGGCTGCTCGAGAAAACGCAGGCCACGCGTTCCTTCGTTTTCGGGCAACTCTTCCCCGAGGGCGTCACGCTGCGCCGCCTCGTCGCCACTTTTCTCGCCATGCTCGAGCTCACGCGCCTCCGCAAATTGCGGATCCGGCAGAGCGAGGCCTTCGCCGACATCATCGCCGAAGCGGTCGTCGACGAACCCGCCGTGCCGGCTCCCGACGCGGAGGACGCGGCCGTGGCCGTCGCCGCGGCGGCCCCCGCCGAAGTTGCGGATGTTGCCGATGCCGCTGCCGTCACTGCGGAAACCGCCCCGGCCGCACCCGCGCCGGAGTCGCCTGTCGCCGCCGAACCCGCGGTCGCCATCGCCCCGGAGTCCGCCGCGCCCGCGGCCGAATCCCCGCTTGAAACTCCGTCGAACCCACCCACGGTGTCCTCGTGAGCAAGGATCCCAGCAAGCCCGTCCGCAAGAAACCGAAGCCGAAGCCCTCCGCCGGATTGCTCGGGGTCGGTTTGGACAACGCCGACGGCCACAAGCGGATCACCACCGGCGAGAAATTCGTGCTCGTCGGCGGCTCGCAGGAAACCCACGAACACATGACCGAAACGGTCGTGAAGACCTTCGAGGAGCTGAAGCGCCGCGCCAAACACCTGGAAAACGTCGATCCCCGCGAGCTCGCCGAGATTCTCGACAAATCCCGGCCGCGCTGAACGCCGCCCTTTTTCCGATGTCCGCCCGCGCCCCGTCCCCCTCTGTCCGTGCTCCCGCCGAGCACCCGGCCGCGGAACCGTTGCCGTCCTGGCTCGTCGGCATTTGCGGCGTCGCGGCAGTTGCGTCCGCGCTGTTTTCGATTCTCCTGTTTCTCAACCGCTGATTTCTATGTCCGACAAGATTGCCAACCTGACCACCGATACCTTCAAGAGCACCATCGATGCCGCGACCACGCCCGTGCTGGTCGATTTCTGGGCCCCGTGGTGCGGCCCCTGCAAGGCGATCGCGCCCGTCCTCGAGGAACTCGCCGTCGAGCTCGACGGCAAATTGAAGATCGCGAAGGTCAACATCGACGAGAACGACTCTATCGCCGCCGACTACGGCGTGCGCGCCATCCCGACGATGATCCTCTTCAAGGGCGGCAAGGTCGCCGAGACCCTCGTCGGCATGATGCCGAAGCCGACCATCAAGGCGAAGCTCGCGCCGCACGTCGGCTGAGGCTCCGGCTCATTTCGCATTTCCGCCGCGTCCCCCCAAGGACGCGGCTTTTTTGCGCCTGCCCGCGCCGGTCAAAGCACCAGCCCGGCGGCAAACAACGCCGCGTAGAGCGCGAGCAATTTTCCCGTATCGCCGAGCAACGCGATCAGCTCCGCCGGAGTCTTGCCGTCCCGCAACCGGCGCAGGTGCGCCCACGCGAGCGGCAGCGCCGCCAACGGCAGCAGCACCCACGGACCGTAGCCGCGCCCGAAGGCGAAATACACCGGCACCGCGAACGCCGCCGCCAGCGAGCCCGCGAATTGCACCCGCGCCGCCGGCCGGCCGAGCTTGACCACGAGCGTGCGCTTGCCCGCGGCGGCGTCGGTCTCGGCGTCCCGGTAGTTGTTCACGACGAGAATATTCGCCGCCAGCAGGCCGACCGGCACCCCGGCGAGAATCGCGTCCCACGGCAAACGCCCGGCCTGCACGAAGTACGTGCCGCCGACCGCGACCAACCCGAAGAACAGGAAAACAAAGACGTCGCCCAAGCCGTGGTACGCCAGCGGATACGGTCCGCCGGTGTAGGCGACGCCGCAGAAGATGCTCGCCACGCCGACCACCAGCAGCCACGGCCCACCCCACGCGACCAGCCCGAGCCCGCTCAGGAAGGCCGCGACGAAGACCCCGATCATGGCGTTCCGCATCGTGGCCGGCGCCACGAGACCCGCCGCCACCGCGCGCCGCGGCCCCACCCGCGCCGCCGTATCCGCGCCCTTGATGAAATCGTAGTAGTCGTTGGCGAAATTCGTCCCGACTTGCACCAGCAGCGCGAACACCAGACACAGCAGGGCCGGCGCCCATTGGAAATTGCCGCCCTGCGCGGCCAATGCCGCCCCCACCGCCACCGGAGCCACCGCCGCGGGCAAGGTACGCGGCCGCAGCGCGCCGAACCAAATCGCGGCCCGGCCCGGCGCCGCGCCGTCAACCGCCGCCATGGTTGGAAGCCTTGCGGGTAAACACGACCAGCGGCCGGCGCGTGAGCAGGCTCAGCAGCACCGGCGCGAAACACAGTCCGAAGGCCACGATCGGCAGCGCGAAGCCGCGTTTGCCCAGCCAGACGCCGAAGCCGCCCAGCAGCAGCGAATAGAAACCCAGAAACGCCTGCGCCCCGCCGAACATCGGGTTGATCCCCCAGATCAGGACGAAAGCAAACATCGCCCCCCAGGGCCCGCAGAGCGTGAACGACACGCCCGCCACGTAGAAGATCGGCGCGAAAAACGACAGATGCCGCCGCTCGATGCGGATCGTCTGGATCAGCAACCCGATCGCCAGCACCGCAATCTGCAGGCCGAGCACCTGCCGGGCGACGCCCCGATCCGGCCCGACGGCCGCCAGTCCGGCGTCAATCCAGGGACCGCCGACCACCGCCAACGAACCCACGGCACCGCGCAACAGATCGAAGTAGTTCCGGCCCTTGGCGAATTCCTCCCGGAACCGGAGGCGCGGATCACCGGGCTCCGGCTTGCGCCAACCTTCGGTATTGCGCTCCGACTTTTGCCGGCGTCCCCCCACGATCAGACCGAGCCGCATCCACTTCCGGGGAAACCAGAGCAGCGCGATCCCAATCAGCAACAACGGCAAATGGACAGTCATCGGATAGGGAATGTGGAAACAGGCCGCGACCGGTCTGTCAAAGGCGCTCCCTTGCGGTCCGTCCGACGCCCCTCCGCGAAAGCCCGGTTCAAGGTCCGGCCCGATACGCTGCCGCCGCCGGCACGCCGAGTTCCCGTTCCAGTTCCCGGATGCGCGCCAGCACCAACTCCGGCGCCGCCGCTTCGTTCCCGGCCGGCAAGGTCGGATGGATCTGCTTCAACCACACGAGGGCCTCCGGTTTCCGCCCGATCCGCCGCAGGACTTCCGCCCGCAACCGCGCCACGTAGTACGGGGCGCCCGGCAATTCCGCCGCCCGCCGGTAACTTTCCGCCGCCGCCGCCGGGTCGCGCAGCCGGTGCCACTCGATCCCCGCCTGCTCCACCCACAGATCCACGCTCTGCGGGTGCTGCCGCCGCGCCGCTGCCAAATGCCGCAAGGCCAATTCCGCCTGCTCGCGCTCCACGCGTTCGCGCCAGGCCGCCGGCGCCCCGTCGGAGCCGCCCGTCGCCGCCAACCGCCAGCTCGGCAAATCGTGCGCCAGTATCCGCGCGCCGTTCAGCCAGAAATAGACCGGCCGCGGGTCCACCGTCGCCACCAGCCGGATCAAGGTCGCGACGCCCGGCGCATCGCGCTGCTCCCACAGCACGTACATCCGCAGCCACGCCGCATCCGCCACCAACGCCCGGAAGCCGCCGAGCAACGCCAACGTCACCCCCTGCCCCGCCGCCGCCGCGGTCTCCGCCTGCAACGCCGGCTGCCGCGCCCGGAACTCGTGCCACACGGGCGCGATCGCCACGTTCAAGGCGGCTCCCGCCAACGGCCAGGCCAACAGCAGCCCGAGATAAAATGCCGGCCTAGATTTCACGGTGCCGGAACGCCACGATCGCCAATCCGCCGGCCAGCACCACGTAGCCGCCCGCGTACGCCGCGATTCCCGCGACCTGCAGCGCCGTCGGCCCTTCCGCCGCCACCAGCGTGTCCGCGACCGCGAACAATTGGAAATTCGGAAACGCCGCCCCGATCAACGCGCCCGCCACCTTCGCCACCGGCACCGCGCTCCGCGCATACGCGTCCTGCGCGAGGTACTGCAGGTGGCAAATCACCAAGATGAAGAAACCCGCCCCGACCGTGAACAGCTGCGTCTGCGCGAAACTCGCCACGAAGATCGTGCCCGCCGCGAGCACCGCCAGCTTCAGCGCCTGCAACAACCCCGCCGTCGCGACCGTCGCGTAGCTCACCGCGTGCACGCCGCCGAACGATTCCGGAAATTCGAGCATCAGTTCCCGCTCGCGCGTCCAGAGCACCGCGATCAGCAGGCCCGTCAGCACCGCGCAAAACAACGCCGCCAACGTCGCCACCCCGAGCCATTTGCCGATCACGAATTCCGCCCGCCACACCGGCCGCGCCAGCAGCGTCAGCGCCGTGCGGTTCTCGATTTCGCTGAAAAACAGCTGCGCCGCCGTCGCGATCGTCAGGGCCGAACCGAAGAACGCCATCGCGCCGAATCCGCAATCGGCGAGAAACTTCAGTTCCGGCGCGCCGAAATTGAAATCGCGGAACGCCCGCGCGCCGAGCACGAGCGCCAGCGCGAGAAAGACGAGCACGTTGACCAGCCGCTGCCGCACCGCCTCGAGCAGCGTGTTCTGCGCGATCAGCCCGACGCGCCGCAGGGAAAACGGCCCGGCGCTCATGGCGACGGATCCCGCCGCTGCACGCGGTCGAGAAAGACCCGGTCCAGCCGCGACCGCGGCGTTTCCACCGCCTCGAGCCGGCGGCCCTTCGCCGCGAGCCACGCTTTCAATTCCGCCAATTCCGCTTCCGGCAACGCGTCCACCACCAGAGCCTGCCGGTCCGGCCGGCCCACGAGGTCGCGCACCGCGCCCTCCAGCACGAGCCGGCCCCGGTCCAGCATCGCCACGCGGTCGCAGAGATCCTCGATCTGCCCGAGCAGGTGCGACGTGATGAGCACGGTCTTGCCCCGCGCCTTCAGCCCCAGAATCAATTCCGCCATCGCCGCCGACCCCACCGGATCCACGCCCGCCGTCGGCTCGTCGAGAATCAGCAATTGCGGATCATGCACCAGCGCCTGCGCCAAGCCGATGCGTTGCAACATGCCTTTCGAATAGGTCCCGACGCGCCGGTCCGCCGCCTCCACCATGCCGACCGTCGCCAGCACCTCGCCGCTGCGCGCCTCGAGGTCGCGCCCGCCGAGCCCGCTCAGGCGGCCGTAAAAACGCACCAGTTCCCGTCCCGTCAGGTGCCGGTAGAAATAAGGCGCCTCCGGCAGGTAGCCGACCGCGGCCCGCGCCGCGACGTCCGTGCTCGGCACCCCGAACACCGCGCAGGTCCCCGCCGTCGGCTCGAGCAAACCGAGCAGCAGCTTGATCGTCGTGCTCTTGCCGGAACCGTTCGGCCCCAGCAGGCCGTAAATGGTGCCGGCCTCGACCCGCAAATCGACGTGGTCGACCGCCCGCAGTTTTACGCCGCGCAGTCCGACGGCGAAGTCCTTCACCAGCCCGCGCAATTCGATCGCCGCGGGCGCGGCCGCCACCGTGGTTCCGGAAACGGGATCGGCCATGCGCTTACTTGATCGTGAAGCCGCTGAACTGCGCCGGGCGCCGCCCGCCCGCGCGTTCCGTCTTCCGGATGTAACCGTGCATCTTTTCCTCGACCGCCGCGAGGAACGCCTCGACCTCCGCCCCCGGGCCTTCCGCTTCGAGCTGCACGCGGCCGTCCGCCAGGTTGCGCACGTGGCCGGCCACCTCGAACTCCTTCGCGGTCTGCAGCACGGCATAGCGGAATCCGACACCTTGCACATGGCCGGTGTAATGCACGGAAGCGTGGAGCACGTCTGGCATGGGGCGCGGAAACTAGGTCGCGCCCCGGACGCGTTCAACCTGCAAAACGGCGCCGCGGGCCGACGCGCCGGCGGTCCGGACAAGACCGGATTTTTATTTGCTTTCCGCCCGGGCCGGGCCTCTGTTTCGCGCCAACACATGGGCAACTTCGATTCCGACGGCGGCTCAGAGAACCAGTGGGAAGATCGCGGTGAACTGGCTTGGAACGAGTTCGATTGGGAGCGCTATCTCCGCGAACAGGACGAATCGGTGGAGCGCTACCTGGGCTTCTACCAGGCCGCCCGCCTCGACCCGGAACGCATCGATCACGTCGCCGAGAAAATGCAGTGGGGCGAAGACGATTGGTCCGACGATCCCGAGACCGACGACGACGACGACGATACGGCGGACGGTCCCGGCGAGGACGTGTACACGCTGCACAAGAACCCGATTTTCATCGCGACCAAGGCGATCTACCTCGGCCTGAACCGCGCCTGGGAAACGTTGGCCGTGGACAGCGGCAAAGTCCCGACGCGTCTCGCCGTGCAGTTCCTGCTGTCGCTCCAACGCGGCGAGGAATTCGCGGTGCAGGCGATTCACGCCTTGGATTTCGGCGACTACGCGATGGCGGTGAGTCTCTTCAAGCGGGCCCTGGGCGCCTTGAACCAATCGCTCGCGCTGCTCAACGCCGAGGCCACGGCGGCGGATCCGGCGTTGGTCGGATGGCGCGAAGATGCGTTCGCCGCCTTCTTCGACCTGCGGGAAGTCTGGCTCCGCGTCATCACCGAGTGCCGCGAAGAATTCGACCGCACCGGCGAAGACGAAGACTGAGAAATCCCTTCTTGCACTTTGGGCAGGCGACGTTTGCCTGCGCCTTGGTTTTGGGGAGAGGTGGCTGAGTGGCCGAAAGCGGCGCTTTGCTAAAGCGTTGTAGGTGTAAAAGCCTACCGGGGGTTCGAATCCCCCCCTCTCCGCCATTTTTTCCGTATCACGAACCTCTCGGTTCGGGATTAATTTTTCGGAAGTTGCTGCGTGTCCTGGACGAGGAAACTCGGCGTTTTAACGCCTCCGAAATAAGTTCTCGTCTTGAGGGTCTGGCGGAACGCCAAAAACCGCTGAAAAGTAGTCTGGCCAGAGTGCCGTTAAATTTCCGGGCGTGAATTTTCCGCTGGTTGTGAGATACTGCCCGCAGATCAGAAATACACCAAGGTAGAGGCCTGGTTGGGACTCCCTCGGGCAACCTTAGCCAAGGAATCTTCTATGCCTGCGACCTTGTAAGCATCTTCGCGGGGCCGTGCCTGCACGGTGCCCGTCGCCATCTGCTCCCGCGTCTCCACTGGCGGAGTACGAGCGGCCGAACACGGCCGAGAAAATCCGAATCAAGCTCAACGACCAGGCGAAACGCGGCTACTGGACGGGCGGACAGGTGCCGTTCGGCTAGTTGTTGGTGAACGATATGGAGCAAGTCCACCCTGGGCGGGGAGCCAACGGGGGTTGCACCGCGCCGAATGTGCGGCGGTGGACCGCACTTGGAAGCGTGAGGCAGTGCCAGTCGATTCGGTCGGATGGGGGAGCGGCGCTATGCATCGTGGCTCAACCATACACTGCCGCGCCGGCGTTCCCGATCGACCCCTCGCAGGGGAGCCAACCCGCCGCGCCGCGATCTTGGCCGGGGCGCGTGCGGGATAGGGCCGGGCCAGCGTCGGAGCCAGGCTCGCCGCCCGGCCGTCACCCCCACGGGACCGCTACGGTAGCGGCTCGATCTCGATGAAGCGGAAGCCGCAGCGCCGCCCCCCAATCTCTACCCATGCCTCAAGCTCGGTTACGCCGGCCGGGAGTTGGATACCTTCGAATCGGCTTTCCGCCTCCGCGTAGAGGATGCTTCGGTGCCAGACTTGATTCCCGATTCTGAGGGTCACCGGGCGGGCCTCCTTGAGCAGTTCACTCCACCGGCAGTTGATGCGGTATTTGCCCGCTTTCCGGACATCAATGATGTAATGCCCCAACTCGCCGTCGAATAGCCCTCCGCCGCGCCAGTCTTGGCGCGATAGGCGCACCGAGCCCTGCCGGTCGGCACCGATCCAGATCGGAACCGGCGCGAAGCCGGAGGTGGTCGCGGCATCGAACCATTGGCTGTAGACGGCCCTCATCCGCGCGACGATGTCGGGATGCTGGGTCGCCAAGTCCCGGCTTTCACCCGGATCGTCGGCCAAGTCGTAAAGTTCGAAACGCATGGCTTCCTCCGAGAAGGGCAACACCCCTCTTCCCGCGGGTTGCACCAGCTTGTAGGGATGCTGGATCACCGCCACGTTGCGGTAGCGCACGGGTGCGGTGCCGCGATGGAATTGCCGGATGATGGTTCGCTCGGTCTCCGCCGCACCCCTCAGGTGGGGCAGCAGGCTGGTCCCATCCAAATGGACCGGAATGCCAAGACCGCAAACATCCAAAATCGTGGGCATGATGTCCTCGATGCCTGCCGCCTGTCTTGTTCTCCGATGCACGCCGGCTCCAGCGGGCAACTTTGCCAGCATCGGCACCCGGATGCCACCTTCGTAAACATGCGTCTTGCGGCCTCGCAATCCAACTTCCCACAAGTCCGCCTGTTGATGCAGTGAGGACGTGCCGTTGTCGCCGACGAAGATGATCAAGGTGTTCTCGGCGGTTCCGGTCTCCCGCAAGACGGCGAGAATCCGGGCCAGATTGTCGTCAATATTGGTGATCATGCCATAATAGCGGGCGGTTTCCTCCGACAACCCGGCAGCCAGATAGGGTTTGGCGTAGCGGTCTTCCACCGTCAGGGGGTGATGGGGAGTATTGGGCGCCCAATACACAAAAAAGGGATCGGACTTGGCGGCTTTGATGAATTCGATGGCGGCGTCGGTCAATATATCCACGCAGTAACCCTTGAATCGTTTCTCGGCGCCGTTGCTCAGCAGGACTGGATCAAAGTATGAATTGGCATCCAAGGGGCTGTACGGCGCGCCAATCATGCCTCCGACATGGGTAAGCGAGACCTCAAACCCGTGGTCGATGGGGCGGGCGGGTGCGTTGTCGCCCAGGTGCCACTTCCCGAACAGGCCCGTCCGGTAACCCGCCTTTCGCAGCAGTTGGGCGATGGTTGTTTCGGAAGGGCGCAAAATCGAGGCACCTTCTTCCGTGTCAATAACCCCGGTGCGCATGGCATGCCTTCCGGTCATGAGACTGGCGCGGGTCGGTGAACAGACCGGATAGGCATAGAATCGGTCGAAGACCACGGCCGCCGCCGCCAGGTGGTCGATCGTAGGCGTGCGGACCAAAGGGTTTCCATTGAAACCAACGTCGCCATAGCCTTGATCGTCGGTCAGTATCAGGAGCACATTGGGCCGCCCGGGCCGGACGCTTTCACTCGGGCGGTCGCTGACCGCGTGGAGCGGATTCAACAAGGTGGCGGCGCACGCCGCGAGACCTATGAGGTGGCGTAGGCAAGATATTGGCATGGAATCTCTGTAATCGAGGGAAGATAATCACACCATTCGGGTAAAACCTATCGGCGTGTGATCCTGCAAAAAGGTGTGGCTGCGTGGCGGAGGAGGCGAGAGGCATCAGGCCAGACCGTTGAAATTTGGGCCGGGCGCGCTCGTGGTGATCCGCAAAAGCGTCGCACTCTGGTGCTCCAAGCCAGGGTTCGAACTGCGCCCGGGAAAGTTGGCCACAACGGCCTGGCGGGACTGGCTGACGATTGAGAATTCCACGGCCCAAACCCCCGCGGCCCGTCTCGCCAAGATGCTCCCATGCGCAGCGCCCACCACATTGCCGCCACCACCAATCGATCGTCCCGCGGCGGCCTTCCTGCACTGTGCCAATCTGACAGAGCGCGATTTCGCGCCCGCTTAGTTTAATTTTGTAGGCGCTTCCACAGCGCCACCGGCATCGGCAATTGATCGCCTAGTATCACCACTACTCCCGCGATCCCCGACTCTATCCCATCTTCCATGAGGTTTGGTGAAACTTCCTAAAGCGGCTGCGGGATGTTCTCCATTTTGGAGGCGCGACTTGCATGGGCGGCGGGGACGCCCGGCGGCCCGGCGACGGCAGCTGGTGGCACCGTAGAATTGTCGGCTAAAACCTCAGTCTGGCGGAGAGTTCGAAAGACCTCGGCGCCCCGATCCGCCAGAGTGCGACTTCTCCATCCGGGTTGGCCGCGACGGGGATGAAGTCGCCCGAGCCGGAGGTGAGGTTGCGAACGCGCAGCTGGAGTTGCAGGGCCATATCCTTCAAAACCCTGGTGTTATAGGTAATCCAAGTGTCGACATTGGTTTCCGTTGGCCCGAAGTATTGATTGTCGAAATCCGGTACGGTCGCCCCATCGACCACCTTGAGGCTTTGCCCAATGCCAACCTTGTCCTGCCAGCGCACGGCGGCACCGACTGAGAACTTGGACAACCAGGTATCAGCCCAGGCCGACCCCTTGAAGTTGTAGTTGGTGATCAGATTCCAGCGCCACTTCCGCACTTCTTGGAGCGGCCCCCCCTCTCTGGCCTCACGCAGCGCAATGGCCGACAACAAGGGGTTGGTCCTCGACCTGAGCAGGTCGGTTTCGACATAAGTGCCGTTTGGTTGAAGGACAGGACTTGGAGTGATAAACAACTGGCCGAATTTTGGGTCCTGGTATACTTTATTGGCGACCCGGAGAAGTTCGGGCCCGGCGATGGGCATGACGTCGCTGAGAAGGACTTCAGCCCGGGTGAGATTGAAGGCAATTCTCCAATTACCCGTCGGGGCATAGGACATTTCCACCTCCATTCCCTTTGAGGTGGTACTCTGGAAATAGTTGGTGCGTGTCCCGGCGATATTATCCGCCACCCAGTCCGTCTGATTGTTCGGCACATTGGGGTTGATCGGCCGGATACCAAGGGCCGTGACGGTGCCGGGTTGGATGACACTCCCGTTCGTGAGATCCCAACCGGCGGCCGCCAGCGCTGCCGGCGTGTTGTTTTCCATGACCAGGGTGATGTCATTACCAATCTGGGGGACGACGCCCAAGATTTTTTCCCATTGCTGCGCCGAATCATAAAAATTGACCCGGGTGTAGAACTTGCCCTCGAACGCGGAAAGTGAAACTCCGTATTCTTTGGTCACTCCGCCCTGCAGGGGCGCAGATCGGTTGAAAATATCGACTCCTGCGCTGCCGGCCGAAAAGTTCCGCGAGTCGACAAAATGGGCGCTCAGGCCGAGTCCGCGGGGCAGCCACTTGTCCGGAACATGGCCGACGAGACCATAGCTCTTCTGTTCCACGCTATCGTCGTATATGGGACTTCCCAGGGGAATTTCAGCGTCGGTATACAAACCGGTGGCAGGAGCCCTCTCCGCGTTGGCGACATACGTGGTGACATCGTCTTTGCGCCAGGAGAGGGTGGAGACAAGGTGGCCGCCGAGGAACTTGCTCTGCAGCACCGTGGAGAGCGATGAAATCTGATCTCGGTTTCGGGAATTGCCGAATATCCAGGTCTGATCGGGATTTTCCCCGTTGTTAAAAAACACGACCGAACCTTTTTCGAAGCGGGAACTGAACGGGTTCCAAATCAGGGCGTCATTGGTGTTCTGGAAAAGTTGGGGAACCGTCACCCCCTGGATTTTCGCATCACGGATGGAATTGGCGTTGGCTAAGGAAGGCCCCAGATATTGCACCAAGTTTGCACGCGTGTTGTTGTTCACCAACGTACTGGTGGCGGCGGCATTAGCCTGGCTCAACCCCGGTCCTCCTCTGGCCAGGCTCGGATTGTAGGAATTACTGGCCCTTGCGTTCGTACCATTCGGTCGATTTTCATCAAAATCCTGCTCTTGAAAAACAGCCGTCAGGGCGTGGTTACCGAAATGCTTCAGCCAACCGTCGTGTTTTTTGGCGAAATCATATTTGGCAAAGCCGACGGCCTGAGTGGACTCGCGCTCGCGGATTCTGGGAAAGTTAAACCCACGACCCCCGACGAAGGGGCGCCCGTAATTCGGATTGGGAGAGCCATCGAGCAGCACCAGATTGATATCCACGGCGAGATTGGAACCGCTCGAGGCTGTCTGGGGCTCAGAATGATCGGCTTTATAATCCTGATGCTGGTAAGCCACCTCCAGCCCCAGCGAATTGTCCAGCCAGGTCTTTTCCGCGCGGATGCTGTAGACTTCGAACTTCTGGGCTTGCCAGGCGGAAGGCCCGGACAGGCTGTTTTCGCGGCCGTTGAAGACGCTGGTATCGGTCAATTGGAGATCGTTGTAATAGGCTGCCGCCGCGCTGGAAATTTCCGGGCGCCCGCCCACGATGTAAGTAGGATTCCGCAGGATCAGATCGGACCAGCCGTTGAACTGCCTCATGAAGGTAAGTCCGCTCACCGGAAGGGTGGTGCTGGTTCTCCCCGCGGCATCGGCATTCAAGCCGGCCTGGATCACGTCATAACCGTTATTGCCGGGTATCCGGCTGTTCGGGTCATCGAAGATGATCGAAGGGTTGCCATTGGAGACGAACGTCGCAAACTGCTGCGTAGAGGCGTTCAGTTGGGCGATATGAGTGGCGTTGGTGACTTGCGCCCCATTGATGAACCACCGCTGCGTCAGCGGATTGTAGCTTGGTTTCCCGTTGGCAAACCAGGGGCTGATCCGGTCGGTGGGCAGCCGGTTGGTCGGCCGGTTCCCGTAGCCATCGCCTTTTTCGTAGTTCGCCCGGACCGCAAAATTCCTCAGCGGACGCCAAGTGGCGGTAACAAAATAGCGTCGGTCCTCGTACTCCGCCTGCTTCTGTTCGAACCTTTGATCGTTGTTGAGGGCCGCAACGCGAACCGCGAGCTTATCCTTCAGAAGTACGTGATTGTAGTTTAGAGATGCCCGGAAAGATCCATAGTCGTCCACTCGCAGATTAATCTCGCCGAAGCGTCGGCCGGTGTCCGCCCGGTCGATGGCTGAATTGGAAATGCCACCGGGACTGCCCAGTCCGAAAAGCGAGGCATTGGGTCCGCGATTGATGCTGACTTCCGAAGTGATGTAAGTGTCGACATCCATATCGGAAAGGAAGTAATCACGAGTCAGGTCCACCCTGGCCAGACCGCGCACCCGGGTGAAGGTTTGTGGTTCAAAGCGAACGAATTCGTCCCGTTGGGTCTTCGAGTCCAGTTGTTGCAGGCTGGCATTGCCGGACATGCCTGCCACTTCGGTGGAGGTGGTGTAGATGAGCAGCTCGCCAAGATTGGTGGCCCCGGTGTCATCGAGGAATTCCTTGGTCACGACCTGAACGGAACTGGCAATGTCCTTCAGTTCGGTGTTGATGCGGGTGCCCGCCAGGGAATTGTTGGCAAGATAGCCAATCTGGCCCTCGGTGGTGACCTCGAAGGGGGATAGTTTGACGATCTTTTCCTCTTTTGTGCCGTCCTGGGCGGAAGCCGGCAGGCCGGCGACGAGTAGAAGGCACGGTGAGATTATCGACGACTGGATCAGTCTTGCGAGTATTGGGGCTGTTTTCATCGGATGCGCGGTTCCAAGTTGCTATATTGATCTTCTGGTGCGTGCGGATAGAGCCGCTAGGGTATGAGGCCTGCTTCGCTCCGGGAACCGTCGGGCGTTGCTTTCGAGAAAGACGGCGGGTCCGCGAGCAGGGGCAGATTGAAGTGCCGCTGGCTGCGGTTCCATGCCTCGCGCAGGTCGAAGTGCCGGATGAAATCGTCGCCCGGCAGCAGACGATCATGCGCGGCGATGAAAGCGTCGATGCGCCGCCCGAGCTCACGCTGGAGCGGAGCGAACTCGGGCCGGCCGATCCGATTGTCGAGCTGCCAGGGATCGGCGTCGTTGTCGAAGAGCAGCCAGTCGGCGCCGTCGCCTTTCCGGGCAAACGTGAACCGCGGGGTGCGCACCGCGCGCCAAGCTTCGCCGCCGCGGTGGTAGGCCTGGTGCGCCGGGATGTAGTCGAAAAGGTAGCACGCGTCGCGGCCCGCGGCACCGGGCTGACAAAACACGCGGTGCAAATCGAGCCCGTCCCGCGGCGACGGGAACGACAGCCCAAGCAACCCCACGAGGGAGACCGGAAGATCGACCAGGCCGAACAGGGCGTCGCTGGCGTGCGCCGGGATGCGGCCCGGCCAGCGGACGAGAAGCGGGACGCGCACCGCCTCTTCGTAGGGCAGCTGCTTGTTCGTGAAACCGTGGCTGCCCAGCATGTCGCCGTGGTCGCTCGTATAGACGACGAGGGTGTTTTCGGCCTGACCGCTCGCTTCGAGCGCCGCGAGCAGCCGGCCGAATTGCTCGTCGAGCGCCGAGATATGCGCGTAATAGCCGCGAAGATCGTTGAGCGCATCGGCGCGGGACAAGGTGCGATCGTGGATGATATCCCCGACATTGCGCCGCTCCCGCAAGGGCTTGTTCCTGTAGTGCGCGAGGTAATTTTCCGGCGCTTCCTGATACGGATCGTGGGGCGGACCCCACGAAAGGACCAGCCCCCATGGGACTGAAGGATGCCGCCGAATGAAATCGATCGCGAGATCGGTCTGGGCGACCGGCTCGTAGCCGGGGACGTCATGCCGGCGATCCAGCTCGTCGTGGTAATGGGTTTTAAAATACGTGTGGCTGCAGTTGCGGACCTTCCATTCCTGGAAACCCAGCCGCCCGCGGCCGGCGGGAACGACCTGTTCACGTGGGACACCGGCCAAGTGCCACTTGCCGATGTACCCGGTGCGGTACCCGGCGGCGCCAAGCACATCCGCGATGCTGACCACGTCGGTCCGGATCGGCAGATCGTTGGACACGGCCCCGTGCCGAAGTGGATATTGGCCGGTCAACAGCGTGCCGCGGGCCGGGACGCACAGTGGCGAGTTCGCGACGCATTGGCCGATTTGCGCGCCCGCAGCGGCAAAGGCGTCAATATGCGGCGTGTGGACGTCGACATTGCCATAGCAGCCGAGGTCGCACCAGCGGTGCTGGTCGGAAAATACGAACAGTAGGTTGGGAGCGCGCACGAGAGGACGGGAGAATGGCATCAAGGTTTGCCGGCCAATCCGTCGCTGTACTCCTTGCTCCTATCCTGCGTTGCGAATCGAGCGGGGCGGAGGACAGGCGGAAGGAAAATGGCTGCGGCGGAATATTGTCTTTGATACCGGCCTGGGTAACGGGGAGGCGCCCAAACTGAGCGGCCCGGCGGCCCGAGTCGACCGCCGTTGATTCGGACACGTCCGAACCAGCAAGCCTGGCATTGCCCCTCCGGGTTATTTCCACACGGTTCGGCCGATGAGTTCCACCCCGACTCGCCGGCGCGCGTCCTCCTCCGGGAGGAAACCTGGGCGGGAGGGCGAGAGCGCACGGGAGATCGATTCGGTTTCGGCGAGCGCCTTGGGAGTACGGCCGGCGACGCTGAGTGTGCGCGCGATCGGCGCGCGGCTTGGGCTTTCGAAGTCGACCGTCGCGGCCGCACTCCGCGGGGAGTCGCGCTATGCCGCCGCAACCATCGCCAAGGTGCGCGCGATGGCGGAGGCGCTCGATTATCGCCCCAATCCGCTTGTCACCGCGAACATGATGCTCACGCGCCAGGCGCGGAGCGGCCGGCCGCGGGGGACGACGCTCGGCTACCTTTCGGATGTTTCCCGACCGGCATTGCTGGAGGCGGATTGCCCGGGCCACGAGGGCTACGTGGGGGCGCGCGAACGGGCGCGCGAGCTGGGGTTCGGCCTCGACCTGATCGAGTATGCGCGGGCCGGCATGCCGCCTGCCCGGCTGCGCAACGTCATTCGCAACCGCGGGATTTGCGGTTTCGTGATCGCGCCACATACGCTTCCCCAGATCGATCTCGACCTGAGCTGGGAGGAGTTTGCCACCGTCTGTATCGGCTTCAGCGTCGCCTCGCCTCGATTCGACCGGGTCGGCTACGATCACCACGAGGCGATCGTCGAGGTTTGCCGGCGCATGTGGCACCACGGCCGCCGGCGGATGGGCTTGGTAATGTCGGACGACTTCGATGCGCGCGTGCTCCACTTGACGCGCGCCGGTTTCCTGCGCTGGCAGTCCGATCATGGTGGCGAAGCACCGCCCATCCTCATTCTGGAGGGCGGCGACCCCGCTCCGTTGGCGGGCTGGTTCCGGCGCCATTCGCCGAATTGTATCATCGCACCGGGAGTCGACGTCGTGCCGGCCCTGTCCGCCTTGGGGCGGCGCGTGCCGCAGGATGTGGTCGTGACGACGACGATGCGGATGCCCGGTCGGCCCGAGTTGGGCGGCTTCGACATCTCCCTGCGCGCGCTGGCCCGCAGCGCAGTCGATCTCCTTGCCGCGAAGCTTTTCCGGAACGAGCGGGGGATACCATTGATCCGGCAGACGGTTCTGGTGCTGGGCCCCTATCATGAGCCCGCGGCGGCAGCCGCACCGGTCGCCCGCCCCGCGGTCGCAACCTAAGGAGCACGGGGGTGAAATGAATGCTGCAGAAGGCGCCGCGACGGGATTGATCCCGCCCGAAGAAGCTGGCCGGGGAGCGGAGGCACGCGTGGGCTGGCGGCATAAGCTCGCCTTCGGAATCGGCGGCATTACCGACATGGTCGGTTTTCACGGCCCGGTCACGCTGGTGAACCCGATCTTCAACATCACGCTCGGGCTAAGCCCGACCCTGATCGGTCTGGCGAAGGCAATCTGCCGCGTTTGGGATGCCGTGACCGATCCGGCGATGGGCACGATCTCGGATCGGAGCACAAGTCGCCACGGCCGGCGGCGGCCGTTTATCGTGATCGGCGCGCTGGCCATGGGCATCGCGTTCTTCGCCTTGTTTGTCGTGCCGCGCGGCATCGGCTCGGGCGCGCTCTTCGCGTATCTCACCGCGATGCTGCTGCTGTTTTATTCGGCATTCACGGTGTTCACCGTGCCGTATCATGCGCTGGGATACGAGTTGGCGACAAGTTACGACGACCGCACCCGGGTCATGGCCTGGCGGCTCGCGTTCAACATGGTCGGGAACACCATCGTGAGCTGGCTGTTCACGGCTACCCAGCTTCCGATCTTCGACAGCACGATGGAAGGTGTCTACTACGTCGGAGCGGCGACCGGCGTCCTGATTGTCGCCTGCGGCATTGTTCCCGGATTGCTCGTGCCCGAGAAGCGTCCCCTGGCCCCGCGTCCGAGGCCGGCGGTGGGGGCGGAACTCAAGGCGGCGTTGCGCAACCGGCCATTTCTCCGGCTTGTCGGACTGGCCCTGCTGTTTCTCACCGCCGCCACCGTGTCGGGCATGCTCGCCGACTACGTAAATTTCTATCATGTCTACGGGGGCGATCTGCGTTCGGCGGCGGTCGTGTCGAGCAGCGGCGTGACTATCGGCTACGTGATCACGCTGATGTCGGTCTTTGTCTGGACTTGGCTGGGCGCCCGCTTCGACAAGAAAACGATTCTGATATTCACCCTGCTCCTGAACGGCGTCTTCAGTGTAAGCACCTGGTGGCTCTTCACCCCCGCGCATCCGTACTGGCAGGTGGGCTACCGCGTGCTCACACAGCCGCTGTTGCTGGGATTCTGGCTGATGCTCCAATCGATGATCGCGGATTCGTGCGAGTACGAGGAGTTGACCACCGGCGGGCGGCGCGACGCGCTGCTCGGGGCGTTCGTTTCGTTCTCGCAGAAAGTGGGAGTGTCGGTGGCCTTCGTGTTCGCCGGGCTTTTGCTGGACCTGAGCGGATTTAGGGCCGAGCGTGGGGCGGTCCAGGACGAACGCACGTTGCTGGCGCTTCGCGCCGCCCTCGTCGCCGTGCCCGTTGCCTGCATGGTTCTCGCCGTCGTGCTCGTGCGCGGGTATCCGCTGAGCCGGGCGCGGATGGCGCAAATCAGCCGCGAGCTGGCCGAGCGGCGGCAGACGGCGGCAGTCGAGACAGGCGCGAAAATCCGCCCAATCGAATGATGCCGCGCATCTTCGCGACCGTACCGTCCACCACATCGCACCGAAAGCAGAACTGAACGCGTAGCCACCGCCCCTGCCTGCAGAAACCCTCGCCTGACGTCCCGCAGACCGGCCGCGAACCAATTCCATCGCCCATCGTGGTCCCTCGCACCCTTTACCCGCACCGACGGTGTGCTCCGCCTAGCAGTTGGGATTCCCGCTCACGACGGGGGGCCGCACCCACTGCGGTTTCCGGCGGCTCCACGGCCGCGGGCGCCGGCATGGGGCCGGCGCCGAAGCAAATTTCGGTCTTCGAAGTCACCTTTTATCGACGGCTTAAGTTATCGAAACGGAATATCGACCATGAAGAAATGTCTAATTGCCCTGTTTCTTGTTCTTGCGGTAGATTGCCTGGCCCAATCGCCCGAAGCCGTGCTGGCCGGGTTTGAACAGAGAGTCGACGCGATCTTCAAAGCCGAAGCCGGCAAGCCGCTGTTGCGCGAAGCGAAGCATCCGCCGCTCGGCAAGGAACGCGGTCCCTACGTGCGCGGGTATTCGTTTTCGATCATGGCCTTTGCCGCGCGTTGCTTCTACTTGGATGAGCAGATCGACGAAGCGAATGCGGCGCTGGTCGAAAACGCCCGGTACTATCTGGACAATCCACTGGCGATAACCGACCGGGACAGTTTCCACTGGCATGCGGAGATCGTATTGCGTCTGCTTGAGATGTATGGGCCGAAAGGCAGTGTGAAGCCGGGCAGGATCGGCAGCGAGACGGAAGCGAAGGTGCTGGAGCCGATGTGGCTGTATACGTCGAAATGCTCATGGCGCGATAAGGCGGACCACAAGATTTCCGGTACCTGGCACCTCTACAGTTCCGAAAACCACCATGCCATGGATTTTACATGTCACTGGCATTTCTCCAAGTACGCGAAAGATCTGCCGCAGTACCGGAACCGCAGGTGTGCAGATGGGTCCACGTTATCCGAGTTATATGACGCATGGAATGACTACATCGTGGTCTATTGCCGGGAACGCGCGAGGAAGGGCCTGTGCGTCGAAATGCGGAGCGACGCCTACAATGCAACGCTTATAAAGGGCTTTTTCAATTTCTACGACTACGGCAACGAACGCGTGAAAAAGGCGGTAGGGATGTTCATGGATTTGTACTTCGCCTACTGGGCCGAGGAGCAAATCATGGGGCACATGGGTGGCGGTCGTTCAAGGATCCTGGGCAACAACGCCTACACGCAGGCCCGCGCCAGCGGAAATGCGGTCCTGGCGTGGGTGTATTTCGCAATCGGGAAACAACCGCAGCTCAGCGGACATGATATTGGCGCGCTGCTTGGCGGGTACCGTCCTCCGGCGGTGGTGGCCGACATTGCACGCGACACGGAAGGCCGCGGCCGTTACGAAATCCGACAGCGTGTCCAGGGCTTGGGCACCCAGGGATACTCGTTTCCACAGATGGACCGACCGGATCAACCGCCCAACAGTTTGCGGACCGACGGGGGAGGTATTCTGCGGTACAGCTACTGCGACCCGGCGTTCATACTCGGAACTCCGATGGTCGAAGCGAGACCCGTTGACGACTGGGTCAGGATCAGCAGCCAGGCGCGCTGGCAAGGCGCGATTTTCAAGGGTGACGGCGACCCGCGAATCGTTCCCGTTCCCCGTCCAGCAAACAACCGCGTCGCTTTCAATCAGTTCTGGTCCGTGCAGAGCAAAGGCAGTCTGCTTACGCAGAAACTGGCGACGCATGAGGATGCCGCCGAAATGGTGGTATGGATGTCGAAGACCGGATTGAGTACACCCATTGTCGAGGATCGGATTGTCTTCGTCGAAGCTCCGGGAGCGTTTGCAGCGGTGCGTGTGGCGCGAGGGGAATTCACGATTGAGGAGCGGGTGTTGAAGGGGACGAAGGAAACCGGCGCGTCCTACTCTACGCCTCCGGCTTATATCATAGTCCCCACCGATGAATACGCGCCGGTGATCCTTGAGGTGATGGCCAAGCGTGAGGTCGGCAGCTTCGAGAAATTCAAGTCGAAGGTTCGGGCATGCAAACCCCGTTTCATCGGATCGGTTCTCGAATACACCACGATCTATGGCGACAAACTCACTCTGCACACAGATTACAAGAAAACGCCCACCATCAACGGCGAAGCGGTGGATTATGCTCCCCGAAGGGTTTTCGACAGTCCCTTCCTCAGCGCCGATTACAACGGTGGTATCGTAAGGATCAGCAAGGGAACCCGCAGCAAGGTGCTCGATTTTACGAACGGAGAATTGGGCACAGCCGTTCCATAGGGATTGAGAGTTGGTTGGAGTTGACGGTTGTTCCAAGTCGCGCTGGCGACCGAGTGAACCGAACTAGAAAAACCAGGAGACCGACCGCCTTGCGGCGTCCGGACTGGCGACTCCACGCGACGATCGCAGGAGTCGCCGGAACGGGCGTGCCATTCGTTCTTCCGTGTTGGCGACACCATTCGAGCGGCACTTTGCACGCCAAGCGCCGATGACCTGCTGGCGGACCCAAGTCGGACGTGTCCGATTTCACGGCAGTGGACTGCACCGGGCATGGATGATCAATCTGTGCACGCTCCCCTCCCGTGCGGCGCAATCTCCATCGCGCGAACATCGCGTCGTAAGGGGTACCGCTGCATTTCGTTCTCCCATTCGGAGTGAAGTCGCCACCACCCCGACCATGCCCCACCCGAATCTTCGCCGAAGAATAGTTCCGTCGTTGCGTTTCAGGATTTCCCTGTTCGCTGTCTCGGCCGCCTTCGCCTGCCTTGGGCTAGGCTATGCGCGCGGTGCAGACCGCGCGCCCAACATCGTCCTGATCGTCTCGGACGACCAAGGCTACCCCGACCTCGGGATCATCGGAACGAAGCCGATCCTCACCCCGCATCTCGACCGCTTGGCGCGCGAGGGCGTCCGCGCGACCAATTTTTACGCGACCTGGCCGGCCTGCACCCCTGCCCGCGGCAGTATTCTCACCGGCCGCTATCCCCAGCGCAACGGACTCTACGACAACGTCCGTAACGATCTCGTGAGCTACAAACACCGGTATACGGCCGAAGAGTATGCCCTGTCGCCGGAAATGACGCTCGGCCTCGATCCTAAGGAAATCACGATCGGCAACGTGCTGCGGAGCGCCGGTTACCGCACGGGCGTCGTGGGCAAATGGGATATGGGCCAGGCCAAGCGTTTCCTCCCGTTGCAACGCGGCTTCGATTTCTTCTACGGGCATGGCAACAACGGCATCGATTACTACACGCACGAGCGCTACGGGGTTCACTCGATGTTCCGCGGCAACTCGCGTACGCGATCCGACGTGGGCACGTATGCGACCGAGCTCTTCAAGCGCGAGGCCTTGCGCTTTGTGGACGACAATCGGCGGCAGCCCTTCTTCCTCTATCTGGCATTCAACGCCCCGCACTTCGCCTCCAATTTCCAAGGCGGCGTGCAGGCGCCGGAAGCGTTCGTCCGCCGCTATCCGGACATGGACCCCAAAGACCGACTGACCTCTTACTACGCGGCCGTCACGTGCATGGACGAGGCGATCGGGGAAATTCTGGCCCGCCTCGACCAGCACGGCTTGGCCCAGAACACCTTGGTGCTGTTCTTGTCCGACAACGGCGGCAGCGGCAACGGCGGCAACCACCCCTTGCGCGGCGCCAAAATGACCATGTGGGAGGGCGGCCTCCGCGTTCCCTTCCTCGCCCGCTGGCCGAACCGATTGCCGGCAGGAGTCGTCACCGACGAATTTCTCACCGCTCTGGAAATCTTCCCCACCCTCGTGGCCGCTGCCGGCGCAAAGCCGCCCGAGAATGTGGTGCTCGACGGCTTCGACCTGCTGCCGGTGCTCGGCGGTCGGAAAAAATCACCGCGCATGGAGATGTTCTGGGAACGACGCAGCGAACGCGCGGCCCGCGTCGACAACTGGAAATGGATTTCTTCGCCGAAAGGCAGCAGCCTCTTCGATCTCGCCAAAGACATCGGCGAGACCAGCGATCTGACGTCTTCCCACCCGGAGATCGCCGCCCGACTGGCGGACCGCTTCGCGGCTTGGAAGAAACTCATGGACTCCACCGAGCCTCGCGGTCCGTTCCGCGACTACTGACCGTGAATGCGCTCGTGTCGCGGGCCGACGACCATCCTTCCGAACAGGCAGACGAACTATCTTCCGGTCGTGCGCCCGGCGTTGCGGCCGAAAGCGCCCCGTCCCGCCCAAGTCATTTTCCTGCTATGCCCCGCCTGCCCCCGGTCTTTTCTGTCCCGGCCGTGCGTCCCGCCCGCCTTGCCATGCCGCTTTCTCTTCGCTCCGCCCTTGCTTGTTTCGCGTTTGTGCTCGGCCTGCTGGCCGACGCGTCGTTGTCGGCCGCCCAGCGCAATGCTCCGGCCGGACCGCCGCGCGCCGCGTGGGTCGAGCCGGATTTTCCTTTCTTCTCCTCCACGCTCGATGCGCGCAAAGCCCAGGGCGTCGCTCTGACCGACAACCTCGCACCGCGCGCGCTCGTGCTGAATCTCGGCCGCGGACTCTGGGCGGCATTCGATCCCGATCTGCTGCGGGTGGTCGCGGTATGGCGCGGCGCGGGCGTGACGCCGAAAGCGCTCGCGCCCGGTTCGTATCACGATGTCTCGCGCAAAACGCCCGACGGCCAGTCGCATCTGCCCGCCCCCGACGGCGAGCTCTGGCTCGCCACCGGCACGTATGCGGGTTGGCAGACAGGCGAGACCGTCTCGCTCGCCGATCCGCGCGAGCCCGCCCCGAGCCCCGAGGAAGTCGGCCGCGGCGCGCTCGACGAAAAGATCGGGCGGTTCGGGACCGTGCGCTTCGTCGGCCGCTCCGTCGTGCTCGACTACACCGTCGCGGGCGCCGCCGTAAGCGAATGGTTCGCCCTCGACGAAGCCGGCGCTGTGGGCGGACCGGTGGTCGGGCGCAACTTCGAAGTCGCACCGTCCACACTGCCGCTTCGACTCGTCGTCGGGACCGCGGCGCCGGGCGTCGCGCTCTCGCTCCGCCCCGGCAGCGACCGCGCGGGCAGCGCCGAGCTTGCGCAGGAAAACGGCGTGTGGACCGTGCGCGTGCCCGCGCGCGCGACGCCGCTCGCGTTCGGTCTCGTGCTGGCGCGCGACGGCGCGAAACCCGCCGCCGCCAACGCCGCGCCGCGGCCAGCCGCCGCGCCCGTCCCGCGCTGGCCGCAGGAAGTCGTCACTGCCGTCACCGTTTCCTCGGCCACCGAAGCCTACGTCGTCGATCATTTCGCGTTGCCCGAGCCGAATCCGTGGCGTCGTGGCGTGAGGACGGCCGACGTGCAGTTCCGCGCCGACGGCACGGGCGTGGTCGTCACGCTCGACGGCGACGTGTGGCTCGCGCACGGCCTCGCCGCCGCACGCAAAACCGGTGACACCGTGCGCTGGCGGCGTTTCGCGTCGGGCCTGCATGAGCCGATGAACGTCGCGCTGCGCGACGGGGAGATTTTCGTCTTCGACAAAAACGGCGTGTGGCGTCTGCCCGACGCGGACAACAACGGCGAGGCCGACGCACACGTTCTGTTCTCCAATGCCTTCGCGCAGACGGCCGACCTGCGTGAGTTTCCCTCGAGCCTGCGCCTCGGGCCCGGCGGCGAATTCGTGATCGCCAAGGGCGGCCAGCAGGCCAAGACGCAGGGCAAGCACAAC
>NEUS01000057.1 GCA_002288455.1 Opitutia bacterium Tous-C1TDCM | reverse complement strand
TACGGCTTCGGCGCGGGCACGCTGAAGAACGACCACGACATCATGGGCGGCATGACGGCGACGATGAAGTCGATGGCGTCGTTCATCGTCCTCGCGTTCTTCGCCGCGCAGTTCATCGCCTACTTCAACTGGACCAACCTCGGCCTCATTACCGCGGTGCGTGGCGCGGAAGCGATCCAGCACCTCGGGATCGAGAAACAGCCGACGCTTCTGATGGTCGCGCTCGTCGGTTTTGCGGCGGTCGTGAATCTGATCATCAGCAGCGCGTCCGCGAAGTGGGCGCTGCTCGCGCCCATCTTCATCCCGATGTTCATGCTCCTCGGCTATTCGCCGGAGATGGTGCAAGGCACGTTCCGCATCGGCGACAGCGTGACGAACATCATCACGCCGTTGCTCAGTTACTTCCCGCTGATTCTGACCTTCGTGCAACGCTACGAGCCGAAAGCCGGCATCGGCACGATGATCGCGACCATGCTGCCCTACACGTTCGCGTTCATCGCCGCCTGGATCGTGCTGCTGGTCGTGTGGCTCGCCGCCGGCTGGCCCATGGGCCCCGGCGCGCCGCTGTATCTGAAGGCCTGACGGCAGTTGTGAGTTGAGAGCTGAGAGTTGAGTGACCGGAACCCGCGGGCTCGGCTCTCAACTCTCAACCAAGTACTCTCAACTTCTTCCGTCTTCAGCCCGCCCCGCCGCCCGTGCTCTGGGACTCGGGCTTGAAACTCGCGCGCAGGCTGGCGTTGAAGTAATCGCGGTTCAGGCGCGCGATGAAGTCGTGCGAGATCAGCTTCGGGCAGGCGGCGCTGCACTCGTACTGGTTCGTGCAGTTGCCGAAACCGAGTTCGTCCATCGTGGAGACCATCGCGAGCACGCGCTTGTCGCGCTCCGCCTGGCCCTGCGGCACGAGGCCGAGGTGCGAGACCTTGGCGGCAACGAAGAGCATGGCGCTGGCGTTCTTGCAGGCGGCGACGCAGGCGCCGCAGCCGATGCAGGTCGCGGCGTCCATCGCCAGGTCGGCGGCGGGCTTCGGCACCGGGATCGCGTTCGCGTCCGGCGCGGAACCCGCGCGGGCCGTGATGTAGCCGCCGGCCTGCTGGATCTTGTCGAAGGCGCTGCGGTCCGTGATCAGGTCCTTGACGACCGGGAAAGCGGCGGCGCGGAACGGCTCGACGACGACGGTATCGCCGTCGCGGAAGCTGCGCATGTAAACCTGGCAGGTGGCGACGCCCTTGCCCGGGCCGTGCGGCTTGCCGTTGATCGTGCAGGAACAGGTGCCGCAAATGCCTTCGCGGCAATCGTGGGCGAACGCGATCGGCTCCTCGCCCTTGGCGGTGAGCTCGTCGTTCACGACGTCGAGCATCTCGAGGAACGACATGTTCGGGCTGAGATCCTTCGACGGGTAGTCGACGAACTTGCCCGGCTGGTCCGGCCCGGCCTGGCGCCAGACGCGGAGAGTGATGGAGAGGGGCTGGGATGAGGTGTTGGCGGCGACCATGACGGGGGAAATTACGATTTGGGAATTACGATTTACGAGGTGCGCCGGGCGCGCGTGGTCCGGATCGCGGCGACCGCGATGGAGAGAATTTCTTCGCCCTCGCGCATCAGGGCCTCGAGTCGACCGAGCGGCAGCAGGCCCGACTCGACCAGCAGTTCCATCCAGTAGAGCGATTCGTCGCACTCCTCTTCCACGATTTTCAATTTGTTGATGAAATCCGCCGGCGACTTGGCGCGGCAGGCCGCCCGGTAGTTCGCGCCAACCGAGGTGCCCGCCCGCAGCAATTGCCGGCCGAGCACTTCGGCGACTCCGTCGCCCGGCAAAGCGCGAACCGCCTTAATCACGCGCAAGGCATACGATTTGGTGCGCTTGAGCAGCTCTTGTTTCGTCATGACGCGTGCGGGAAATCGTACTTCGTAAATCGTCCCACGTACCTCGCATCACTTGTAGTTCCGGACGCTCATCTTCACGAACTCGTAGTTGAGCGGCTCGACGTTGCGGAGCGGCGTTTTGCCCGCGCCCTGGTATTCCCAGGCCGCGGCGTGGCCGAACTTCTCGTCGTCGCGTTTGCACTCGCCGTCCGGATACTGGAACTCTTCGCGGAAATGGCCGCCGCAGCTCTCCTCGCGGGTGAGCGCGTCGCGGCACATCAGTTCGCCGAGTTCCAGGAAATCGGCCACGCGGCCGGCCTGCTCGAGGGACTGGTTCATCGTCTCGGCGGAACCCGGGACGCACACGCTCGACCAGAATTCGTCGCGCAGCGCGGGAATCTGCTGGAGCGCCTTCTCGAGGCCCTCCTTGGTGCGCGCCATGCCGCAGAATTCCCACATCAGTTTGCCCAGGCGTTTGTGGAAATGGCTGACCGGCTGCTTGCCCTTGGAATCGAGGAAACGCTTGGTCATCGCGCGCACGTTTTCCTCCGCGCCCTTGAACTCGGCGCTGTCGGCGCTGGGCCGCGAACCCGGCTTCTGCGTCGCGAGGTAGTCGCCGATCGTGTACGGAATGACGAAATAGCCGTCGGCCAAACCCTGCATGAGGGCGGAGGCACCGAGGCGGTTCGCGCCGTGGTCGGAAAAGTTGGCTTCGCCCAGCACGAAGAGGCCGGGGATGTTGGACATCAGGTTGTAGTCCACCCACAGGCCGCCCATCGTGTAGTGCACGGCGGGGAAGATGCGCATCGGCGTCTTGTAGGCGCTCTCCGCGGTGATCTCGTGGTAGATGTCGAAGAGGTTGCCGTAGCGTTCGCGCACGCCGTTTTCGCCGAGGCGGCCGATGGCGTCCGAGAAATCCAGATACACGCCGAGACCCGAGGTGCCGGCGCCGCGGCCTTCGTCGCACACGCGCTTGGCGGCGCGGGAAGCGATGTCGCGGGGGCAAAGGTTGCCGAAGGACGGATACATCCGCTCGAGGAAGTAATCGCGGTCCGCCTCGGCGATCTCGGCCGGGTTCTTCAGGCGGTCCTCTTTCTTCTTCGGCACCCAGATGCGGCCGTCGTTGCGCAGGGACTCCGACATCAGCGTGAGCTTCGACTGGTAGTCGCCGCTGACGGGAATGCAGGTCGGGTGGATCTGCGTGTAGCAGGGATTCGCGAAGCACGCGCCGCGCTTGTAGGCGCGCCAGATGGCGGTCGTGTTGGAACCGCGGGCGTAGGTCGAAAGGTTGAACACGTTGCCGTAGCCGCCGGTGGCGAGCACGACGGCGTCGGCCGAATGGCGCTCGATCGCGCCGGTGACGAGATCGCGGACGACGATGCCCTTGGCTTGGCCGCCGACGAGCACGAGATCGAGCATTTCGCTCTGCGTGTGGAGCTCGACGAGCCCTTGGCCGACGGTGCGCATGAGCGCGGAGTAGGCGCCGAGCAGGAGCTGCTGGCCGGTCTGGCCGCGGGCGTAGAAGGTGCGGGAAACCTGGGCGCCGCCGAAAGAACGGTTGGCAAGCAGGCCGCCGTATTCGCGGGCGAAGGGCACGCCCTGGGCGGCGCACTGGTCGATGATGTTGACCGAGACCTCGGCGAGGCGGTGGACGTTGGCTTCGCGGGAACGGTAGTCGCCGCCCTTGATCGTGTCGTAGAACAGGCGGTGCACGCTGTCGCCGTCGTTCTGGTAGTTCTTCGCGGCGTTGATACCGCCCTGCGCGGCGATCGAGTGGGCGCGGCGGGGCGAATCGTGGAAGACGAAGTTTTTGACCTTGTAGCCCATGTCGGCGAGCGACGAGGCGGCGGACGAGCCCGCCAGGCCGGCACCGACGACGATCACCTCGTACTTCCGCTTGTTGGCGGGATTGACGAGCTTGATGTCGGACTTGTGCTTGCGCCACTTGTCGGCGAGCGGGCCGGCGGGAACCTTGGAATCGAGGGTGGCCATGGGGCGGAGAGTTAGCGGGTGGCGGCGGCGACGGCGCGGGGCTTGACCTGGCCGGCGAGCACGGCGCCGGGGATGGCGAGGTTGCCGGCGAAGTAGGCGAGACAGAAGGCGACCGCGACGGCGCGGAGCGCGCCGGCCCAGCGGTGGGAGCGCCAGCCGAGCGTCTGGAAGAGGCTGTCGAAGCCGTGCAGCAGATGGAAACTCAGGAGGCCGACGGCGACGATGTAGAACAGAGAAACCGCCGGGCTTTGGAAGCCGTGGGCGACCATGCTGTAAACGTCGTCGACCTGGGTGCCGGCCTTGACGACCGGGAAACCGGCGACGGCGTAATCCTGCGCCATCGTGTACTTCGGCAAGTTGGCCTTGAAGGTGCCGGATTGCGCGGCGCCGAGGGTGAAGTGCGCGAGATGATAGACGATGAACGCCAGCACCACGTAGCCCGTGAGGCGCATCGTGCGGGAGGCGAGCGTCGCGCGGATCGTGTGCTTGAAACCGTAGGCGACGGGCCCGCGGGCGCGCTTGTTTTCCAACGTGAGTACCGTGGCGGCCCAGATGTGGATGACGACCGCGACCAGGAGGCCGATGCGGGCGACCCAGAGCAGCGGCCCGAGCTGGTGCAGGAATTGGGCGTAGCCGTTGATCTTGTCCGGGTGGGAGAAGATCTGGAGGTTGCCGACCAAGTGGCCGACCACGAAACCGATCAGGATCGCGCCCGTGGCGGCCATGAGGATTTTGCGGCCGATGGAGGAGCGGAAGAAGTAGCCGACTAGGTTCATCGCGGAAATTCGCCGTAGGGGTGGGTGCGCAAGGCGGCGAAAAATTCGGCCACCGCCCCGCGGTTGTAAAGGCGCAGGCTGGTAACCGTTCGCTTATTAGCGAGCCTAACCTGCGGGAGAAGCGCGCGGGGGCGCCGCCTTACTTGGCCAGCGGTTTCAGCAGCGCAAATTTGCCGCTCGCCGCCGGCGCGATGAAGCGCCGCCGGAAGGCATTCACCCGCGCGCCGCCGCCGAGCATGGCCGCCACCGCGGCCTCGACCTTGGCGTGGTCCGCCGTCTGGTCGGCCACGTAATGGAAGTCCCAGCGCGTCTCGCTCGTCTGCACCAGCGAGTAGTGCCAGCAGGCGAAATCCTGCGGCAGCGCCGCGTCGATGTCGGTCGGCGAAACCAGCGAGCCGTCGGCCCGGAAATACAGATTCCCCTCGCGGCCGAGCAAACGGTAGCCCGTCGCGCAACGCTGCACGATGTCGCCCGTGTGGTAGCGCAGCAGCGGCATCGCCTCGCGGTCGCGGGTCGTGACGTAGATCTGGAAAACGTCGGGCAACTCCGCGCGCCACGGCACGAGCTCGATGAAGGCGTTGGCGTCGATCACCTGCGAGTTGTCCTTGAACGCTTCGCCCACGAACAAATAGCCGGCCTCGGTCGAACCGTAGAGATCGACCTGCGCGGCGGGAAACACCTCGGCGATGCGCCGGCCGTGCTGCGTGCTCGCTTTGCCGTACGTGAGGATCACGGCCTTCAGGCTCGGCACCTTCACGCCGCGCTTCTGCGCCGCGCGCGCGAGCAAGGAAAGGTAAACGGGCTCGCCTTCGAGCACCTCGGGCTGCGTCGCCTGCAATTCCAGCACGATGCGGTCCCACTCCGCTTCCGGAAACGCGAAGGGATCGCTCGACAAATTCAGGTACACGACGCCGTCGAAGTACCGGTGCGGAAACGGATGATCCTCGTACGGACAGAGGTTGCTCGAACAGCCGACCGGGGCGAGGACGCACTTGCGGTAGGGCCGGCCGACATAGGACCGCAGAATCGGCGACGCGAGGTAGGCGCGGGCGGTCTGGGCGTTCCACCAGCCGTCCTCCATGATCACGGTCATGGGCGACTGCGTCGTGCCGCCGGTGCTCTCGTACTCGAATTTCTTTTCCTGCAGGCCGCGCTCGATCGCCGCGTAATCGGCGAAGAAGGCCTGGTGTCCGCGCGCCACGATTTCCTTCTTCGACAGCGCCGGAATTTCGCGGAAGCACGACCACTGCAGCGGCTCGGTGTGCAACGGGAAACGCTGCCCGTAGAGCGGGCTCCGCGCGTAGATTTTGCGCACCTCTTGCTCCAGCGGCGCCGGCACCTGCGCGGGGTCGGAAATCGGTTTCCCGAAAACCTCGGGCGCATTGGCAAACGTGGGAGCGGACATCGTGGGAAAGCTGAGGGAACGCGCGGACCGGACGATGTCAAACGCCGGTCCCGCCGCGCCGCGCGCGCCATTCCGGTTCGAACAGCATCAGCGCGTTCAGCACGAGCGCGTGCACGATGCCGCCGTTGCGCGCGAGCGCGTACACGTCGTCGGCCGGCAGCGCCACGACCTCGATCTCCTCGTCGGTATCCCACTCCGTCGCGCCCGTGGCGACCGCGCCTTCGACGAACACGAAGTGGCAGCGGTTGGTCTGGATCGCGGGATTCGGGTTCACCGACCCGAGCAGCCGCGCGCGGCCGCCGGCATAGCCCGTTTCCTCCTGCAATTCGCGCAACCCGGCCGTCACCGGATCTTCCCCGGGGTCCATCACGCCGCCGGGAATCTCGAGGGAAAAATCGTCGAGCCCGTAGCGGAATTGCCGCACCAGCACGATGCGCCGGTCGGCGGTGAGCGCGACGACGTTGACCCAGTCGGACGCCGCGAGGACGACGAATTCGCGTTCGGTCCGGCGCACCGGATGACGGTACCGCCGGCCGAGGACGTTGAAGATGGGCGTCTCGTGGCGCACGTGTTCGCCGAGGAGCGCCCAGCGCTCGGGCGGCTTGGATCCATTGCTCATGGCCGGGCAAAAAAAATGCCCCCCGCGGCGGACGCGAGAGGCATTTCGGAAAGAGTCCGGAAATCCGTAATTACTTCTTCGGCAGCTTGAGCTTCTGGCCGACCTTGAGGGCCGAGGAGTTCACGCCGGGATTGACGGTCGTCATGTCGCCGATGCTCACGCCCTGGGCGCGCGCGATCTTGGCGAAGGTGTCGCCGGGCTTGACGATGTACTCGCCGGGACCGGCGACCACGGGTTGGCCGCCGCCCTTCTTGCCGGCTTTCTCGGCGACCGGGGCCGGCTTCTTGGCGGCTTCCTCGAGCTTCAGCACGGAACCGCTGATGCGGGTGAGCTCGTTGCTGACGGTGTTGAACGCATCCTGCGTCGAACGCTGCAATACCACGATGTCCTTCGCCGCTTTCTCGGCCGCCTGCTGGGCGCCGCCGACCTGACCCTCGATCCCATCGACCTTGTCGACCTTCACTTGGTGGTCGGCCAGCTGCGTCTTCACCTTCGAAAGGGTGATCGCGGAATAGCCGGCAAGCACGAGGGCGATTACGCCGACAATGACTGCGCCGACCGGCAGCATGTTGTTGTTTTCACGAGAAATGGTATCCATGGAGGGAAGGAGAAGTCGCCGAGAAGAAAGCTATTCGTAACCTGAAGCAAGCAGAGATTGGGCGCGCGCGCCCTGCGCCAACCGCGGTCCGCCTCCGGGATCCGATTCAAGGGGCCGGCGGAATTTTGGGGACCAGCGGATCGCCCAAATAATGCGGCGACATGATCTGCACCCCGGCGGCATGGAACCGGTCCTGGATCGCGGCGTGCAGCGCCGACAGCAGCACCCGCCGCTGCGCCGGGTCGCCGGGCGCGAAGACGAGTTCGTACTTCACATAGAAGTCGTCCAACGCCGCCTGCCGCACGAAGGGCGCCGGCTCGGACCGGATCGCGGTGACCTCGCCGGCGGCCGCCAACAGCAGTTGGTGCACCTGCCGCCACGGCGCATCGTAGCCGATCGTCACGGCCGTCACCAGACAGGCCGCTTTGCCTTCCCGCGGGCGGGAGAAATTCTTCAAACCCGCGGCGAGCGTCGAATTCGGCAGCACGACGAGCTCCTCCTGGGCCGTCCGGAGGCTGCAGGAAAACAACCCGAGCCGCTCGATGGTCCCCTCGATTTGTCCGGTTTCGATGAAATCGCCGGGCCGGACCGCATGGCTGTAAATGATCATGAGGCCGTTCACGAGTTGGCCGACGAGATTGGTCGAGCCCAGCGACACCATCAGACCCGCAAGCAGCGAGATGCCTTTGAAGGCCGCGGAATCGCTGCCGGGAATGTACGGATACGCGATGATCAGCGCCGCGAGCCACAAGCCGACGCCCGCGAGGCGCCGCGTGATCTCGGCCGTCACTTCGTCGAAAACCTCGCTCTTCACTTCCCCTTCCTCGATCGCCACGAAGTAATGGTTCAGCAGCTCGTGGATGATGCGGACGACAAAGAACAGCGCCGCCACCACCCCGATACCGGGCACCGCCGCCACCGCGGAACGCGCCACCGACGCGAACTCGCGCAGAATGGTCTCCGCCAGCTGGTCCCCCCACTCCCGCGTCGCGGCAAACAGTTCCAGCACGAACGTCAGCCACACGATCCCCGCCGCAAACAAAGCCGCCCCGCCGACCAGGCGCACCAGGATTCTCGCCGCCTGCCGGATCCGGGTCAGGCCCACGCGCCGCAACCGGTAGGATTCGATCCGGCGCGTCCAGGCCAGCGTCTGCCGGTCGATCCACTCGAGCACCGCGCGGCGCACCCGCCAAATGACGAAGATCGCCGCCGCAAACAGCAGCGTCGAAACGGCGAGCGCGATCACGACATGGCGTTCGCTCAGGTCGCTGAAACTTAAAGCCAGCACGGCCGAGGCCGGATGACCAAAGACGGTCGGAATCACGGGGCGAAACGCTGCCGCGCCCGCGCCGGCACGCAAGCACCGGGAAGCAAACACGGCCCGCGATAGACCGTCTTCGACGCCGTCGCCGGCTGCGACTGGAAAGCCGCCGGCAACCGCTGGTCCGCCAAGTTGACGCGGAAGAACATTACCGACGAAGACGCGGTCCGGACCGCGCGCGAGCGCGGCCAGCCCTCCCGCATCATCGCCGACCGCACCGTCCGCTTCTGATCAACCCGCCTCCCGCTTAGGGGCGCGCCTCGTGCGCGCCCATCCCGCCCCGAGCCCGCATCCGCGGCTCGGGGTTTTTTCTGCTTCCGCGCCAACGAAGCCACCCCTGCCGTTCAGGGCGCCGGATTGAGGAGCCTCTGGAAAACGCGCCGCCCGCCGTGGCGCGCAATCGCCCGCGAGAAACTGTTTCCCAAGCCCGATTCGACCGGCTATGCGCTCGGTCGCCCCTCCCTCCCTCCATGTTGCTCCGCTGCGCTCTTCTCTGTCTGCTTCTCGGCCTGGTCTCGCTCCGCGCCGCCGCCACCGCCGCGAAACCCAATATCGTCTACCTCCTCGCCGACGATCTCGGCTACGGCGATGTGCAGGCGCTCAATCCCGCGCGCGGCAAAATCAAAACCCCGCACCTCGACCGCCTCGCCGCCCAAGGCATCGCGTTCACCGACGCCCACAGCGGCTCCTCCGTCTGCACGCCCACGCGCTACGGAGTCCTCACCGGCCGCTACGCGTGGCGCACCCGGCTGCAACGCGGCGTGCTCGACGGCACCGACGACCCGCCGCTCATCGCCGAAGACCGTCTCACCGTGCCCGCGTTCCTCCGGCAACACGGCTACGCCACCGCGGCGATCGGGAAATGGCACCTCGGCTTCCTCTCCGAACGTCCCGCCGCGACGCCACCGGCCGCCACCCCGCCCGCCGCGGCCAAAAAAACGAAAACCAAGATGGGCGACGCCGGCCTGCCCGTCGGCTCGCGCATCATCGGCGGCCCGATCACCCGCGGCTTCGATTATTTCTGGGGCTGCTCCAACGCCCGCACCATGTCCGGCCTGATCGAAAACGACCGCGTCGTCGAAAATCTCCCGCCCGTCGAGATGCTCCCGCGCCTCGCGCACCGGGCCGTCGCCTACCTCGGCGAACGCGCCGCCGCCGCGAAAACCGGGCAACCGTTTTTCCTCTACGTTCCGCTCACCTCGCCCCACACGCCGATCCTCCCGAGCCCCGAGTGGCAGGGCAAAAGCGGCCTCGGGGCCTACGGCGACTTCATGATGCAGACCGACGCCGTCGTGGGCCAAATCCTCGCCGCCCTCGACCAACACGGCCTCGCCGAAAACACCCTCGTCATTTTCACCGCCGACAACGGCTGCTCACCCCAAGCCGACACCCCGGGCCTCGAAGCCCAAGGCCATTTCGCCAGCGCCGATCTTCGCGGCTACAAAGCCGATATCTGGGAAGGCGGTCACCGCGTCCCCTTCTTAGTCCGCTGGCCGGGCCGGATCGCCGCCGGCACCTCCAGCGCCCAAATCATCTGCCACACCGATCTC
Organism: Opitutia bacterium Tous-C1TDCM; assembly: GCA_002288455.1. Lineage (GTDB taxonomy): Bacteria > Verrucomicrobiota > Verrucomicrobiia > Opitutales > Opitutaceae > ER46. The sequence continues at coordinate 17,508 of NEUS01000057.1, read as the reverse complement.
CTCGCCACCTGTGCCGAACTCCTCGCCGCGCCGCTCCCGGCCGCCGCCGGCGAAGACAGCGAGAGTTTCCTGCCCGCGCTCCGCGGTCTCGCGCGCACCCCGCGGCGCGAGGCGGTCGTGCATCACTCGATCGAGGGAAAATTCTCGATTCGCCAAGGCCCGTGGAAACTCATTCTCGCCCCCGGCTCCGGCGGCTGGGGCAAACCCGGCGATCCCGCCGCGCGCGCCGCCGGACTTCCCGAAGTCCAACTTTACGATCTTGCACGCGATCGCGCCGAGTCCCGCAACCTCTCTGCCGACCACCCCGCCGAGGTCGCCCGCCTCACTGCGCTCCTCGAACGCTACGTCGCCGAAGGCCGCAGCACGCCCGGTCCGCGCCAGACCAACGACGCCCCGATCGATCTCCTTAAAACCAAGACCGCCTCCCGCCAGCCCTGATTGGTCGCGTCGCCCCATCACTCCCCTCGTAGGGGCGCGCCCCCCATTGTAGCATCGATCCTTCAGAACAAAGCTGTTCCGGGCGCCGCCGCCACCCGCTCCGAACAAGTGAGACGCAGCGCCCGCCGTTTCGGGTTATCCCGCGCATAATTTAGTTTCGCACGCCCGTTTCGGCCGAGAATGCGCTCGACAGCCGGGAGGGGCAGATGAATCCCAATCCCCGCGCATTACCCCATGCCACCGACCGAACAAGCCCGCTGGTTTGCCGAGGAAGTGTATCCTCACGAGCCCGCCCTGCGCGCTTACTTGCAGGCCCGCTTCCCGACGCTCCGCGACCACGACGATCTCGTGCAGGAAACCTACACGCGCCTCCTCCGCGCCCAGGCCAACGGCGGCGTGCGTTACCCGAAGGCGTTTATTTTCACCGCCGCGCGCAACGCCGCCTTCGATCTCTTTCGCCGGCGTGGCACGAAGCCGACCGAGGCGGTGACGGATTTGGTCGAGCTCACCGTTTTGGAGGATCGTCCCGGGGTGGGAGAACAAATCGACCAGACATTCGAACTCGAAGTGCTCGCCGACGCCGTGCGCGCGCTGCCCGAACGTTGCCGCCAGGTCCTCATGCTCCGCTACCTCGACGGCCTGGCCTACAAAGAGATCGCCGACCAACTCGGCATTTCGCCCGAGACGGTAAAGGTGCACATGGCGAAAGGCATGCGGCGCTGCGCCGCGTTCTTCGCCGAGCGCGGCCTGCTCGCGACCGCCCCGCCGCCTGCAGCCGGAGATTTCAGCGCATGAACGATCCGCTCGATCACGACGACCCGATCGAAGAGGTCGCGTCCCATTGGCTCACGCAGCAGGCTGAAGGGTTTTCCTCTGCGCAGAAGCGCGACTTCGACCGCTGGTGCCGCGCCGATCCGCGGCACGCCGCCGCCGTCGCGCGCCTCGAAGCCGCATGCGCGCTCCTCGAAAAAATGCCGCGCGTGCGCGCCGAATTGCAGCCCGTCGTCGAATTTCCGGCCGCGTCTCGCCCGGCGCGCGTCCCCGCCGCTCCCGCGCGTCCCTTTCCCGTCCTGCGTCTCGTAGTCGGTCTCGCCGCCGTCGTGGCGCTCGCCGCGCTCGGCTGGTGGCAATGGCTGCAACCCGCCTCCTCCGCGCAGCTCTACGCCACGTCCGCCGGCGGCTACGAACGCGTCGTCCTCGCCGACGGCTCCATCGTCGAGCTCAACGCAAACACCGCGGTGCGCGTCGAACTCGCTCCGGCCGAGCGCCGCGTCGCCCTCGTGCGCGGCGAGGCGCACTTCACGGTCGCGCCCGATACCGCCCGTCCTTTCGTCGTCGCCGCCCACGGCATCGCCGTCCGCGCCGTCGGCACCGCCTTCAACGTCCGTCTCGCCGCCTCCGCCGTCGAGGTGCTCGTGACGGAGGGCAAGGTCGCCGTCTCCGACGCCAGGCCGGCGCCCGCCGCCGGACGGCCGCGCGGCGGACGCGAGGATCGCGACGGCAGCGCGACGGTCGGCAGCCCCACGTACCTCTCCGCCAACGAGCGCACGCTCATCGCCCTGCCGGCGGTCGCGACCGCCGCTGCGCCCGCGCGCCTCGTCGAGCCCATCGCCACCGAGGCGCTCCGCGAGGCGCTCTCGTGGCAGGAGCGCAAACTTGTCTTCACCGACACGCCGCTCCGCGACGTCGTCGCCCAGTTCAACCGCCGCAACCGCACGCAAATCCTCCTCGGCGACCCTGCGCTCGCCGAGCGCCCCGTCGGCGGCACGTTCGCCGCGGACAACGTCGAGGGCTTCATCCGCCTGCTCGCCGGCAGCGGCAGCATCGCCGTCGAACGTCGCGGCGACGGAACCGTCGTGCTGCGCGCCGCGCGTTGACCGCCCGCCGTTCCGCCACCGGCCAACAATCATGCGCGCGACGATAACCCGTTTCGTCCGCCGCTGCGTCTCAGGGGCGCTCCCCCTGTTCCTGTTGATGCCCCCCCTGATCCCCTCCGGTTCGGCAGCGGCCTTCGCTGTGTGCTCCCTGGCGTGCGCGATTGCGCCCGTGCAGGCCGGAGAACCCGCGCGCAAAACCTACGATATCGCCCGGGGCGATGCCGCGGGCACGCTGAAACGTTTCGCGGATGAATCGGGCCGGCAGGTGTTGTTCTTGGTCGATGCCGTCCGCGGCGTGACGACCAATCCAGTGCGGGGCGAGTATACCGTGCGAGAGGCGCTCACGCGCCTCGTCGCCGACACCGGACTGATCGTCGCCGAGGACGGCAAGTCGGGGGCTTTGATGGTAAACCGGGCGGGGCATGAGGAATCGCCCGCCGCGAAATCAAGTCAGGCGCCGACCACCAAGAAAACTTCCCAAGAATCCCCCATGAAAAAACCAAACGTCTTCCGTGTGCTCGGAGCCTGGCTCGCCCTCGCCCTATCCTCGACCCAAGCGCAGGTGCCGGCCGATGCGGGAAACACCGGCACTCTGCAGGGTCGCGTGCTCAACGAGCGCAATGCCCAGTATGTCGAGGGGGCCCGCATTTCGATCGAAGGCACCAGACTCGTGACGCTCACTGACGCCGAGGGCAACTTTCGCCTGACCCAGGTGCCAACGGGCGCGGTGAAGGTGCAGACGTTCTACACGGGCCTGCCGCGCGACGTGCGCTCCGCCGAAATTTCGGCGGGCCAGGCCACCGAACTCACGATTGCGCTGGGCGTGCAGCCCAAGAGCGGCGACGTCGTTCAGTTGGCCCAATTTCAGGTCTCCAGTTCGCGCGAGATGGACGCCTCGGCCTTGGCCATCAACGAGCAGCGGTTCGCGCCCAACATCAAGCAGGTCGTGTCGACGGAGCAGTTTGGCAATGTGGCCGAGGGCAATACCGCCGAGTTCCTGAAATTTCTACCCGGGATCACGATTAGCTACACGGGCGGAAATGCCCGGGGCATCTCGATCGACGGCGTCCCGTCCGACTATGTGCCGGTCACGATCGACAGCTTCAATCTCGCCTCCGCCGACGGTGGTAAAACCAACCGTACGGTCATGGCGGACATGGTTTCGATCAATAATCTATCGCGTATCGAGGTGCTCAACACCCCCACCCCCGAGTCTCCGGCCTCCGCGCTGGCGGGCACGGTGAACATGGTGACGCGCAGTTCCTTCGAGCGCGCCAAACCCTTGTTTCAGTCCAACGTCTATCTCAGCATGCGCGACAACGCGAGGAGCCTGGGCAAGGCGCCGGGGGCCAAGCCGGGCCCGACGCGCAACGTCTATCCGGGATTCGATTTTTCCTACTCGGCGCCGGTGAACAAAAAATTCGGTTTCTCGATTTCGGCCGGCGACTCCACCAGCTATTCGGCGCAGGATCGTTCGCAGGCGACTTGGCGCGGCACGGGCGCCGCCACTGCCGGCACGGCTTTCCCGGCGACGGCGTTTTCGCAGCCCTATCTGTCGTCCTATCGGGTGGAGGATCAGCCCAAGATCACGGAGCGCAAATCCTTGGCCGCCTCCGTCGACTTCAAGTTGTCGCCCGATGACCGCATTTCCGTGGGCTTCCTTTACTCCTCCTTCGATGTGCAGTTCGTGCTGCATTCGCTGACGTTCAACCCCGGCGCGGTGCAGCCCGGCGGCTTCTCCCCGACCTTCGTCCGCGGGGCCGCGGGTGCGGGCAACGTCTCGATGATTCACAACGAACGAAATCGTTTCAATCGCACCTATATGCCGAGCGTCGTGTGGAGACACCAAGGACCCAAGTGGAAGGCCGACCTCGGCCTGGCCTACTCATCGGCGACGGACAACAACTACGACACTAACCAGGGCTATTTCCGTGCGGTGAATGCGACTCGCCGCGGCCTGACCGTGTCGTTTGACGATGTCACCTACCTGCGTCCCGGCACGATCACGGTGAAGAATGCCGCCGGGAGCGACGTGAATCCCTACCTCATCTCCAACTATGCCCTCACTTCGGCGACGAGCCAGCAGAACGCCACCCGCGACACGCAGAAGACCGCCTACGGCAGTGTGAGTCGGGAGCTTCCGACGGCGATCCCGGTGACGTTGAAGGCAGGATTCAACCTTCAGGAGGGCGTGCGCGACATCACCGACAACTCCGCGACTTACACCTACGTCGGAGCGGACCGCGTCGCCAGCACGTCTCCCGTCACCGGCGACGATTTACTCGCGCCCTTTTTCGATCCGGTTTTTTCGCAGCGCGTGATGCCCTACGGGTTTCCGGCCTCCGAGGCCCCCAGCAATCGCAAGGTCTGGGAGCACTACAAGGCGCAGCCGGCCACCTTCACTACCAACGCCAACACGATCGAGCGCAACCGCGTGGCGACTTCGAAATTCGCCCGGGAGCGGGTGATTGCTCCCTATCTGCGTACGGACTTCGAATTCCTCGATCAACGCCTGAAGATCGTGGCCGGTGTGCGCGGGGAAAAGACCGAGGTTCACGCCCAGGGACCGCTGAGGGATCCCAGAAGAAGCGCCAACGGGATCGAACGCGGGTCCACGATCGAAAAGACCTACGACAAGCTTTTCCCGAGTCTCAACGCGAGCTACGCCTTCCGGGAAAACCTGATCGGCCGTCTCGCCGCCTATGAGTCCATCGGCCGGCCGGACTACAATCAATATGCCGGCGGCCTGACTTTGCCGGATACCAGCGCCGGCGACAGCCCGACGAATCGGATCGTCGTCAACAACATCGACATCAATCCCTGGTCCGCCAAGTCGCTCGTCCTGCGTCTGGAGCATTATTTCCAAGGCGTCGGCGTGGTGTCGGTGGCGGCATTCCGTCGCGACGTGCGCAACTTTTTCGGCAGCACCGTGCAAGCCGCCACACCTGAATTCCTCGCCTCCTACGGTCTCGATCCCAACGCCTACGGCCGCTACGGAGTTTCGACCCAATTCAATATTCCGGGCACGGTGCGCTTCGAGGGCGTGAGCTTCAACTACCGCCAGAGCCTCACCTTTCTCCCGCATTGGGCCCGCGGTTTCGAGGTCTTCGCCAACGGCACTTCCCAGCGCGCGGTAGGCGATACGGGCGGAAATTTCGCAGGCTACATCCCGCGCAGCGGCAGTGCCGGCCTCAGCTTCACCCGCGAAAGATACAACCTGCGGGTGAATGCGAATCATCGCGGTCGCACGCGGCTGAACCGGGTAGCGGCGGGTGCCAGCATCGAGCCCGGCACGTTTAATTGGCAGCCGCCGTCCACGTTCGTCGACGTGATCGGTGAATACACCGTGCGCAAGAACCTCTCGATTTATGCCAATCTGCGCAACGTCACCGACCAAGGGGCAACGACGGAAATCTACGGCCCCAGCACGCCGCGCCACGCCCGGTTCTTCCAAACCACCAAGTACGGTTCGCTATGGACCTTCGGCGTCAACTGGTCGCACTGAGACCACTTTGCCGATGAAAAAACCAACCCGGTCGGTTCGCCTGCTCGTCGTCGCTCTGGCGCTGGGACTGTTGCCTTCCGCCGTGGCGGCAGAGGTGCACCAAGCCACCGGCTTCAAGGTCGTCAATGTGACGTCGACCGCCGCCGATATCTGGACCCGCGTCACGTTGCGCGCGGCGGCTAATCCGGCCGACGCTCCGTTACCGCGGGTCGAGGCCTTCGAGGTAAAGACCGGAAAGCCCGTGGCGTTGCGTGATAACCGGGCGTTCCCGGACGCCCGCATCGTCGTGCACATGCCTGATGGGCTAGAACTGGGCGCCGCCGCCGGCGCGGCGCCCGCCGCCACCGGCCAAACGCGGGTGCGATATCGCGTCAAAGGCGCGACCGCGTGGTCCGAGACCCCGTGGCAGGAGGCAAAACTGGAGCGCGATGGGATCGTCCTTCACGCCTTGTCGGCGCTGGTGCCGGCCGCTCGTTACGAACTGGTGGTGGAAGCCCGAGGGCAGGCGGAGGGCAGGCGACCGAACGAGCAGTCGGGCGAGTTCAAAACCGCGCCGCCGCCCGAGCAACGCGAACGTGTGGTCTTTTCTATCGCGACTTGCCAGAGCTACGAGCGCCTGGACCGTCCCGGCGGCCTGGCGATTTATCCGGCCATGGCGGCGTTGCAGCCGGACTTTTTTGTGCACACGGGAGATGCGGTCTACTATGATCAAGGGGCGGTACTTGCGCTCACCCCGGCGCTGGCCCGCTACCACTGGGCGCGGATGTATGCCTTGCCCACCCTGCGGGATTTTCACCGGAGCTTCAGCAGCTTCTTCATGAAGGATGACCACGACACCTTGTTGAACGACTGCGGACCCGCGACCCGGAGTGGCGAGCTGACCTATGCGGATGGCGCGCGCTTGTTCCGCGAGCAAACGGGGCTGCCGGAGACGGCCTATCGGACCTTTCGCTGGGGACACGATTTGCAGGTGTGGCTGATGGAGGGAAGGGATTTCCGCACGCCCGATTGGCAGGAAAAGTCGACGTCTGCTCCGACCCTCTGGGGCCGCGAACAAATCAAGTGGCTCGGCGAAACACTGGGCGCCTCCACCGCCACCTTCCGTGTGATCATCACCTCCGTGCCGGTGGTGGGTCCCGACCGCAGCAACAAGGACGACAATTACGCCAACGCCGGCTTCGCGGTGGAGGGCAATGAGATTCGCGAGTTGCTGGCCCGCTATCCCAATCTCACCGTGATCACCGGGGATCGGCATTGGCAGTATGTCTCCGTCGATCCCGCGACCTCCGTACAGGAATGGAGCGTTGGTCCGTCAAGCGCCTACCGTGCCGGGGGCTGGGACGAGGAGACGCCGCGGCCCGAACACCGTTTCCTGCGCACCGGTCATGGTGGATTCCTCTCCGGCGTCGTCACGCCCACGGCCACCGGAGCAAGCCTTGAAATTCGCCTGCACGACGTGGACGGAGGGGTGGTTTATCGGGAACTGAAGTGAGCCGAAAAGAGGCTTCGAACCAACGCGGCGAGGAACGGAGATTTTTCCGATAAGTATGTCCCCATCAGAAACACCTTTGGTCCTCGCGGAACGCATCCGTGCTGCCGCCGGAACCCTTACGCGTCGGCAGTTCACGGGCTTGGCGCTCGGCGCCACGGCGCGACTCATGGCCGGAGAACCGGCTTCCCCGCCATCCCGCAACTGGCGTCTCGGCCTCAATACTTATTGTGTCCGCTTTCAGCGTTGGAACGACCGCCAGCTTTTTGACTACTGTGCTCAGCAAAAGGTCGATGCCATTTTTCTCCAGAGCTCCCTTGATGTGGGCGTCATGGATCCAAGGCACTGGGCCCACGTTCGCACGTGGTCGAAAGATCTGGGGCTGCACCTTGAGACCGGGGGTGGAGTCTTGCTCCCGGGTTCCCCTGAGGCTTATCCGCAAGCCGTCTTAAATTTGCGCAAGAATATCGAGCGCGCCGCCGCGATGGGCTCGCCCATTGTGCGCACCTTGATCGCAACCGACCGTTACCATTTTCCACCCGGTCCGGTCGAACAGCACAAGGAGACGGCCATCAAGATTCTGCAGGAGGTGCGCAGCCAGGTGATGGATGCCGGTTTGAAGATCGCTCTCGAGAATCACAAAGACCTCCTCGCGTGGGAAACGCGTGAGGTGATTGAGACGGCGGGCAAGGAATTTGTCGGCTCCTATCTCGATACGGGCAATCCGGTCTTTGTGGCGGAAGACCCGATGACAACCCTGGAGGAACTCGGCCCCTATGCCGTCACGTTTCATCTCCGCGATTCAGTGGTCTACGAGGCCGGCGGCGGAGTGGCCGTGCAGTGGGTTCCGCTCGGCGAGGGGACGCCCGACTTCAAGGCCATCGTGGCGCGTGCTGCCCAAATCATGCCGGCGAACGTCCACATCTTTTGTAAGCCGATTACGGCACGCCCTCCGGTGGTCTTGCCCGTTTTTACGGAGGAGTTCTGGACCCGTTGGTTTCCCCGTGGTCGTTCGCGCGACTTTTCCCAATTCCTTGCCCTGGCCAAACGCGGTCGTCCTTACGGCCGGGCGCATCTCCTCGAAGATACCGACCAAGGTCGTGACCGCCACATGGCGGAGCTCAAGGTTCAGCAGCTTGAACACATGGAGCGTAGCCTGGATTACTGTCGGAAAATACTGAACCTCGGCGTCCGTTGGCGCGGTTGAGATCCTGCTCAAGGTAGATTTCAAGCCATCGGACCGCGCCGGTCGACGAGATGCTCTCGCCGGCGCCGGCGCGCCGGCACCAAGTGTCCCGGAGTGGGGCGGCCGCTCACTTCGCTGCGGCCCAGACGGGGAGGACGTTGGGATCGAAGCGCAATATCAGCGGCAGGACATAATGGGAATAGACCGCGATGACGCCGACGCCGATGAGATTCAGCGCCAAGCCGACGCGGGCCATCTCGGCGATGCGCACGCGCCGGCTGGTAAAGACGATGGCGTTGGGCGGTGTGGCGACCGGGAGCATGAAGGCCATCGATGCCGAAATCGTCGCGGGGACCATCAGCATGAGCGGATTGATGCGCTCGGCCACGGCCCAGGCGGCGAGGACCGGCAGAAACATGGTGACGGTCGCGACGTTGGACGTGAGCTCCGTCAGGAACGTGATGAGCAGGCACACGAGGACGAGGATCGCGATTGCCGGCAGATGGCCGAAGTCGCGCAGAGCCTTGGCCAAGTGCTCGGAAAGGCCGCTGGAAACGAAACCGGAGGCCAGGGCGAAGCCGCCGCCGAGCAGCAGCAGGACATCCCAGGGAACCTTGGCGAAAGTCCCGCCGTCGAGCAGCGCGCGGCCGGGTTGGGCGCGGGATGGAATGAAGAAAAGCAAAAGGGCGACGAGCAGCGCGGCGGTACCGTCGTCCAGGGCGGCCAGCCCGGGATGCAGCCGGCTCCAGCCGGGAATCGTGGCGACGCCGATGTTGAGGTCGCTGCGGAAAACCCAAACGAGCGCCACCACCATGAAGAGCGCGCCGACGACTTTCTCCTCGAAGCGCATCGGGCCAAGACCGTCGAGTCCGGTCCGGACGACGGAGCGATCGAGGCGGAGCGAGGCATCGCAACGACAGAAGACGCGCGCGAGGAAAAACCAGGTGGCGGCGAGCAGAATACCGGCCAGCGGCGCGGCGCAGAGCATCCATTCGCCGAAGGCGATCGGCGGGGCGGAGGGAAACGTGTCGCGGTAGATTTTCAGGAAGGCGAGATTCGTCGGCGTGCCGACGAGCGTGGCGACGCCGCCGAGCGAGCAACCGTAGGCGATGGCGAGCATGAGACCGAGGGCGAGTGGGCGGACGCGCTCGGCGCCGAAGGTCTCCTCGAGCTTCAGGACGACGGCCAGACCGATGGGGAGCATCATCAGCGCGGTGGCGGTGTTGGAGATCCACATCGACAACAGGGAGGTCGCGAGGAGAAAACCGCCCAGGACGGAGCCCGGGCTGGAACCCAGACGGTTGAGCAGACCGAGGGCGATGCGTTGGTGGAGCCGCCATTGCTCCATCGCGAGCGCGATGAAGAAACCGCCGAGATAAAGCACGATGATCTCGTTGAAATAGTGCTGCGGCGTGCGTCGCACATCGCCGAGACCGAGGAGCGGAAACAGCACGAGCGGCAGCAAGGAGGTGACGGCCAGCGGCACGGCCTCGGTCATCCACCAGATCGACATGAGCGCGGCGACGGCGGCCATTGCGCCGATGAGCGGGCGATCCGCCGGCCCACCCCAGCCCCAGAGCAGGACAGCGAAAACGAAAAAGCCGGAAAAAAGGCCGGCCAAGCGGACTCTGGAAACGGTGGCTGGGGTAGTCATCGAGAGAGCGGTCGGGCGGACCTAGAGGAACCAAGGCCCGCGTGGACGCGAGACCGGAGAATCGCGGCCGGAAACCATAGAACCGCGGCGGCCGTTGACGTGGCTGAGCTCCTCGCCGCGGCAGGTTTCAAGCCCCGGGACCCGGCTTGTCGGCAGGATACCTGCGCAGCCGCGGGCCGGCCTTCATCACCTGGCCCGGCGTCGGGTGGCCGAGGAGTTTTTCCAATTCTCCGGCGGCCCCGATCAACCCGTCCAGATCGATGCCGCACCGATAGCCGGAAATCTCCAGCGCGTGAATCAGATCCTCGGTGCAGATATTTCCGGTGGCTCCGGGCGCATACGGGCATCCGCCGATCCCGGCCAAGGCGGCGTCAAAGTGGATCACGCCGGCCTCGAGACCGGCGAACACGTTGGCCAAGCCGAGTCCCCGCGTGTTGTGGAAATGGAGCGCCAAGTTGATCGCCGGATTGGATTGGCGGACGAGTCCGACGAGATCGCGGACGAGCGCCGGATAGGCCATGCCCGTCGTGTCGCACAAGCTGATCGAATGAATCCCCGCCTCCTCCTGCAGCCGCCGGCACCACTTCAGGATTGTGGCGGCCGGAATCTCGCCTTCGAACGGGCAGCCGAAGCTGCACGACAGCGACGCGGCGACCCGCATTCCTGCCGCGGCGGCGAGCGCGGCCGCTTCCTTGATGGCCTGGAACGAGGCGTCGCCCGACCTGCGCAGGTTGGTGCGGTTGTGGCTCTCGCTGGCCGACATCACGAGGTTCACTTCATCGGCCCGGGCGGCGATGGCCCGCTCCATCCCGCGGACGTTGGGCACCAAGGCCGCGTAAATCGCACCGGGGCGGCGGGTGATGCCTTGGAAAACCGCCTCCGCGTCGGCCAATTGCGGAACCGCGCGGGCCGAAACAAACGAACTGATTTCGATTTTTCTCAGCCCGCTCGCGGCGAGCCGTTCGGCGAGCGCGATCTTGTCCGCCGTGGCCACGAACCCGGCCTCGCTCTGCAATCCGTCGCGCAGCGCCACCTCCTGCACGTGGATTTCCCTTCCTTCGCCGCACCCCGCGCTCATGCGATGACTCCCTCGGCCTTGAGTTGCTCCTGCTGTTCCGCCGAGAAGCCGAGTCCAAGCAGAATGTCGCGGGTGTGCTCGCCGAGCACGGGTGCCGGCGAGCGGATCGCGCCTGGGGTGGACAGGAGCTTGGGCACGATGCCCGGCACCTCGACGTCGAATCCCTGACGCGTGTGTTGGTTGAGAATCATGTCGCGCGCCCGGTAATGCGGGTCCGCCGCGATGTCCGCGATATCGTAGATTCTTCCGGCCGGCACACTGGCCGCGCCCATCTGCGCGAGGGCGTCGGCAACCGTGCGGCGCACCGTCCATTCGCCGATCGCTTCGTCGAGTTCGGCGGCCGCTTTTACGCGGCCCGGGTTGCCGGCGAGGTCGGGACGACGGCCGAGATCATCCCGGCCGATCACGGACATCAGACGGGTGAAAATCGCATCCCCGTTGCCGGCAATCAGCACCACGCCATCCCGGCAACGGTAGGCGTTGGTGGGCGCGATGCCGGGGAGAGCGCTCCCGGCGGGCGCCCGCACCACGCCCCGCGCACTGTATTCGGGCAGCATGCTTTCCATCGTGTTGAAGACCGACTCGTGCAGGGCCACGTCGATGACCTGGCCGGTGCCGCCGTTGACCTTGCGGTGATGCAAGGCCAACAGCGCGCCGATGGTGCCGTGCAACGCGGCCAGCGTGTCACCGATCGAGATGCCGCAGCGCACCGGAATCTGTCCGGGCTGGCCCGTGAGGTGGCGCAGCCCGCCCATGGCTTCCCCGATGGCGCCGAAGCTCGGCAGATCGCGATAGGGACCGGTCTGGCCATAACCGGAGATCCGCAGCATGATCAGTCCGGGATTGATCTCGTGCAGCACCTCCCAACCGAGCCCCCATTTCTCCATCGTGCCGGGCCTAAAGTTCTCGATCAGCACATCGCATTCGCCGATGAGCCGCCGGGCGATCTCCTGGCCTTGGGCGGTCCGGACGTCGAGGGCGAGCGATTGCTTGTTCCGCGACTGCACCTGCCACCACAACGACGTTCCGCCTTCGAGGAGCCGCCATTGCCGGAGGGGGTCGCCGTCAACGGGCGGCTCGATCTTGATGACCTCGGCTCCGAATTCGCCCAAGGTCTTGCCGACAAAAGGACCTGCTATCAACTGCCCCATTTCCACCACCCGCACGCCGGCGAGCGCCTGAGGTTGAGGTGACATGCCCGGCGGCATCGATGGGGGTGCCGGGGCCGGCCTCATGCGCACCCTTCTTGGGCGCGGAGCCCCGGCGCGAGCAGGTTGCCCGGCACCCCGAAAATCACGCAGCCGACCTCCGACAGACTCGCTCCCGAACCAAGGACCGCGTCGCCCAAGATCGGCGCGGGCTGCAACCGAAACCCGGCCAAGCCGAATTCGGAACCGGCGCAACCGATGTGGGAGAAAGAGCCGCAGGTGATGGCCGCAGGCAGCAGCTTCCAGGCGACCTTGGTGATGATGGGGTGGTGCAATGGGGAAGAACGCAGGCGTGGATTGCAGGAGGGTGCGGAGGGTTGGAGTCAGGGTTCGGTGATGGCGCCTTGAGACGCAGCCGGCGGGCTTCTGGGTTATTGCCGAGAAGGAGAAATCTTGCGCCGGAGGGTGGCGCTGAAACGCCTTTCGATCCACCGCGGGACCGGCCAGCCAGCCAGCCGATCATCCGTCGTCCGTTCGGACTTTTCCCGCGAAACCTCACCCCTTGACCCCGCGCGCCGGCTGGTATCGGCACGCCTCGGACACCAAGGCCCAGGCGCCGCTCGGCGAATTTTTGGGCCACACCAAAGGCGGATCATGCTCCCGCAAGTCGAGTAGCTCGCCGCGTTGCCCGTCCCGCACCCCGCACGCGCCAAGGTGCTGGCGGTTTCTATCTCCCACGCCGAAGGCCTCCGTCGCGCCCAAGTTCCGGTCGGCGGCCGGCACCAATTGCTCGATCAAACCGCGGCGTGGATCGAGACCTCGTCCACCGGCATGTTCTTCGACGGCCTCGCCCGAGGCGTGAACGAGGGCCGGTCCCGCCCGCCCGATCCGCGCGCCGCAGTGGTCGGGGCGACAGGATTCGAACCTGCGACCTCCTGGTCCCAAACCAGGCGCTCTACCAGGCTAAGCTACACCCCGGACACACGCGGCGAACCCTTGGCACCGTCGCCCAGGTGTCAATGGCGCCGTACGCCGCCGCCGCGCGGGCAACCGCGGCATGGACAAGCCGCGCCCGCCTTGGTTGAAAACGCACCATGCTTTCCCGTTTCCTCGGCGCCCTGCTGACCGTCGCTCTCGCGGCGTCCGCTTTCGGGCAAGCCGCCTTCGCCCCGGTCATCACGCGCCAACCCGAGGGCATCAGCGTCTTCGTCGGCGACACCGCCGTCCTCAGCGCCGCCGTCGACGGCAACCCCGCGCCGACCATCCAGTGGTTCCGCAACAGCGTCCTCGTGCCCAGCGCCGGCACTGCCACCTTCACGCTGGCCAACGCCGCCCTCGCCGATTTCGCCACGTACCACTTCACCGCCACGAATTCCGAAGGCTCCGTCACCTCGGTGCCCGTCGCCATCCACGTGGCCAAACGGCCCCAGACGATCACGTTCAACGTCTCCGCCGCCCAAGCCGCCGCCGGTTCGAGCGTCACGCTCTCGGCCACGGCCTCCTCGGGCCTCCCCGTCACCCTCACCCTCGTCTCCGGCTCCGCCTCCCTCAGCGGCGGTCTCCTCACCGGCGCCGGCGGCAACGTCGTCGTCCGCGCCGCCCAAGCCGGCAACGGCAACTTCGAGGCCGCAACCTCCGTCGAACGCACCGTCGCCTTCGTCGCCGGCTCGCTCTCCCCGTTCTTCCCCGCCCCGCTCGCCGACCGGACCGTCCTCGCCGGCGCCGCCGTCGTGCTCCGCGCTCCCGCCGTCGGCACCCCGGTCCCGACGTATCAGTGGTTCAAGGACGGCGTCGCCGTCCCCGGCGCCGTCGCCGACTCGCTCGCCTTCGCCGCCGTCGCGGTGACCGACGCCGGCCGCTACTCCGTCGTCGCCACCAACCTCGCCGGCACCGCCACCTCTGCCGCCAACCTCGTCGTCCGCGCCCCGCCCGTCTTCACCGTCCAGCCCGCCGCGCAGGAGGTCACCGCCGGCACCGCCGTGACGTTCACCGCCGCCGTCACGGGCTCGCCCGCGCCGACGCTGCAATGGCGGAAAAACGGCACCGCCCTCCCCGGCGCCACGGGCGCCACGTACACGTTGCCCGCCGCCGCCGCGGCCGACGCCGGCCGCTACGATATCGTCGCCACCAATGTCGTCGCTTCCGTCACCAGCGCCCCCGCGGTGCTTGGCGTCTCCCCCCACCGTTTCGCCGGCCTCTGGTTCGGCCGGATCGCCGGCTCCGGCGACGCCGTCCTCTTCGTCCGCGCCGACGGCACCGCCGTCTTCCTCGCCCTTCTGCCCGGCGGCACCACCGGCCTGGCGGCCACCGACCTGCGCGTGTCGGTCGCCGGCACCTTCTCCGCCGCGACCACCACTTTGGCCGCCACCCCGGGGACCGCCGTTGTCGGCGGCAACCTCGATGCCATCGCCGGCACCTTCAGCGGTACCGTGGCCGAACTCGGCGTCACGTTCGACGGCACCCGCGCCCCCGCCGCCGGCCCCGCCGCCGCGATCGCGGGCTTCTACCACGCCGCCCTGATCGGCAGCGCCGCCGGCCGCGGCTACGTGGTCCTCGGCGCCGACGGCCAAGCCTTCCTGCTCACCGCCAACGGCACCGCGCCCGACGGCGCCCGCGGCTCTTTCGGACCCAACGGCCGCGTCGCGCTCACGACCACAGGCGGCGCCGCCGTCGACCTCGGCTTCAACAACGGCTCCCTCGCCGGCACCGTCCGTGCCGGCACCGTCACCGGCGCCATCGGCGGCGCCATCGACAGCCTCGTCGGCAACGAGCGCCTCGCCAATCTTTCGATCCGCAGCACGACGCAAAACGCCTCCCCGCTGATCACCGGTTTCGTCGTCTCCGGCCCCTCCTCCGCCACCAAACGGCTGCTCGTGCGAGCCGCGGGTCCCGCCCTCGCCGCCGCCCCGTTCAATGTCGCCGGAACCTTGGCCGATCCGAGCCTGCAACTCCGCCGCGGCGCCACCGCGGTCGCGCAAAACAACAACTGGGGCACCCCCGCCGCCGGCGTCGCCGCACTCACCGCCGCCGCCAACGCCGTCGGCGCCTTTCCGTTCCGCGCCGGCAGCACCGATGCCGCGCTCGTCGCCACCCTCGCGCCCGCCGCGTACACGGCCACCATCAGCGGCGGCAACGGCGTCGTGCTCGCGGAGGTGTACGAAGTTCCCGTCGCCGACGAAATCCCCGGCGCCCGCCGCCTCGTCAATATCTCCGCCCGCGGACTCGTGACGCCTGCCAATCCGCTCATCGCCGGCTTCGTGATCGCCGGCACCGCCCCGCAACGCGTGCTCGTCCGCGGCATCGGCCCGACGATCGGCGGCGCCCCGTTCAACGTCGCCGGCGTCCTGCCCAATCCCCGCCTCGCCGTGTTCCGCGGCACCACCGCCGTGAAGGCCAACGACGATTGGTTCCGCGATGCCGACGCCGCCCTGGTCCGCACGACAGCCGGGCAGGTCGGCGCCTTCGCCCTCGGCGCGCAGAGCCTCGACGCCGCCACGCTCCTCTTCCTCGAACCCGGCGCCTACACCGTGCAGATCACCGGCCCCGCCAATGCCAACGCCGCCAACGGCACCGGCATCGCCTTGATCGAGATCTACGAAGCCGCGCCGTAACCGCGCCCCGCAGCCCCCGTAGTAGCCATAGCCCGGGCCTTCAGCCCGGGTTATACGTTTCGCGTTCCCGCCCGCTCCGCAATTTCGGGCAAATTCCCCCTTGTGCCGGCGCACCGCCGCGCATCGCGTCGGCCCGTCTCCACGGCAGCGCTTCATCTGCCGCGGAGCCATTCCCTCCCCGTATTCCCTCCATGAAGCACTCCCCTGTCCCGCTGCCCGCTCTCGTCCTCGCCCTTGTCCTCGCCTCCGTCGCGGCGCCGCTGCCGGCCCAGACGGTCGCCGACGACTTCTCCACCGCCGGCGCCCTCGTCGGTTCTACGCCCGATGCCGGCACCGGCCTCTGGACCCAGATCGGCGCCTCCGCCGCCTCGCCGCTCACGGTCGCCGGCGGTTCCCTCGCCCTCGCCGCCTCCTCCGGCCAAAGCGCGCAGCTCAACTTTGCCGCGGGCGATGTCGCCGCCGGCACGATCTACGCCGGTATCACCTTTTCGGTGACGCCCGGCACCATCTCCTCGACCAGCGGCACGATCAGCACGTTCTTCGGTTTCCGCTCCGGCACCGCCGCCACGGGCGATTACGAAGTCGCCGCCGGCCTCTTCCGGCCCAACGGCACCGCCCAGACCGCCGGCGCCCTGCCCACGACGACCTCGCAGTTCCAGGTCGGCTTCGGCGACGGCGCGGCCCTGCCCAACGGCGGCACCCGCTGGACGGAAACCGGCACCACGGGGACGTCGTACCGGCTCGTGCTCGCCTGGAATCTCGACACCGACTCCGCCCGTCTCTGGCTCAATCCCACGTCGGAGCTGTCGGCCTTCACCGACATCGGCTCCGGCCTCACCGGGGTCGCCCGCGGCATCTTCGTTCGCCAAGGCGCCGCCACCAGCGGGCAAATCAATCTCTCGAATCTTCAGGTCGCCACCGACTTCGCCACGGCCGCCGCGATTCCCGAACCTTCGACCTATGCAACCGCCGCCGGACTCGCAGTCCTGGGCTTGGCGTGGTTTCGCCGGCACCGCGCCCGGTTCGGAAACAACCTCTGATCCGGGATCATGCAGTTGAGAGTTGAAAGTTGAGGGTTGAGAGACCGAGCCACCGGCGCGGAAAAGGTAGCCGCGGCACGCGATGCGAAAAATCGAACAGTTCTGCTCTCAACTCCCAACCAAGGTCTCTCAACGGCATGAGTTCGGCTGATCCCAACGTCCCCTTGATTTTGGGATTCATGGCCCGGAGTTCTTGACCACGGATTTCACGAAAACTCACGGACCATACCTGCGTTGCCCGTGCCCATCTGTGGAATCTGTGGTTACGGTCTGAGCCGAACTCATGCAGTTGAGAGAGCTTGGCTGAGAGTTGAGAGCAAAACCGTCAGGTTGCCGGCTTCGGCGATGTTTCCGTGGCTGGTCCGGTTTCAGAACATAGGTGACACAATAGTTTCCAGACATGGGTAACAGGTCGGCCCGCGGGGGCGCTTCGCGGAGGCTGAAGCGATGCCGTGGGCAACTGTTACCATGAATGAATCACG
>NEUS01000056.1 GCA_002288455.1 Opitutia bacterium Tous-C1TDCM | reverse complement strand
CACTCAGCCCCGTTTTGACCGCTTCGCCCTCTTCTTTGCTCTCTGGCTTCCGAAAAAAAACGCCGCCGCTCCCACGCGGGGACCAGCGGCGCGTTTTTCAGAGGCTCCTTGAGGGTTGAGAGAGCGATCCGCCGGGAGATCGTGCACCGCTTGGCGGATCTTTTCGGCGCGGTGGCGTTTACCCGCGTGATGAGTTGCCGGTTTGCTTCGATGAGCGCGGCGGATTCGAACGCCGGCTGCGTGGCGGCGAGCGGCGAGGCGGTCGGAGAAGGCGTCCAATTGGGGAGCGTCAGATTGGACCTAAGGAAGGAGTGTCAGCCGGGCTCGCGCGAAAAAATCGGCGGCCTGCGCGCCATCCGGTGGGGGTGAGCACCTACCTAGTTGGCCCCATAGTGCGCGACGGGCGGCGCGGTTAAGCTGCGGGGATGGAACTTCAATTCGCTCCGGAAGCTTCGATTCGGTCGGCCGAGGCCGATGGACAAGGGCGGGATGATCGGGAGGAAGGCACGGCCCGACCCGGCCGCATGCTGGTGGTGGATGACGATCGGATGATCCGCAGTCTGTTGGCCGATGTACTGCGGCGCGCGGGCTACAGCGTGCAACTGGCCGAGGACGGGGAAGCCGCCTGGAAAGTGCTGGCCGCGGAGCCGTTCGACCTCGTGATCACCGACCATGAGATGCCGCAATTGCGCGGGCTGGATCTGGTGCGGCGCCTGCGGGAGAGCCAGTTTACCCGCCCCATCATCATGATTTCGGGGACGGTGCCGTGGGAGGCCCAGGACTTGCAGGCCTTGCTGTCGCCCGGTAGGGTGCTGGAGAAGCCGTTTCGGCTGCAGGATCTGTTGGGCGAGGTGAAGTTGCAGCTGGGACTTTCCTCGCTGGTGCCGCAGCGGTGACCGGGGCGGGAGCGGGCGGGAAACAGGCCGTTGCGATAGACGAAGCGCCCAGATTTTCAGACCATCACCGCAGATTCCACAGATGGGCACGGATGAGGCATTTGTTATCCGTGCGATTCCGTGAAAGCCGTGGTTAAAAGTCTGTTTCCCAAAGTCCAAATCCCAAGGGACGTTGGCATTGAACAAAGCGCCGGCCAGGGCAGAGCTGCGGCCGACAGTGCATTCGAGCAGGTCGTTTCGCGGGCAAAAAAAAGCCGCGACCGAAGTCGCGGCTGAAGAACTGCAGGGAACGAGGACCGATTACTGGGCGGCCGGAGCGGCGGGAGCGGCGTCGCCGCCGGCCTGCTTCTGCGCGTCCATTTCCTTCATCGCGGCTTTGCGGGAGAGGCGGACCTTGCCGCTCTTCTCGTCGATGCCGACGCACTTGACCCAGAGCATCTCGCCCATCTTGACGACGTCTTCGGTGCGACGGACGCGGAAGTCGGCGAGTTCACTGATGTGAACGAGGCCTTCCTTGCCGGGCGTGCACTCGACGAAGCAGCCGAAGTCTTTGATGCCGGTGACGCGGCCGTGGTAGAGCTTGCCGACCTCGATCGGCACGCCGCCACCGCCGCCGCCGCCGGAACCGCCGCCGCAGAGGCCGTCGATTTCCGCGATGGCACGGGCCATGGCGTCGCCGTTGTTGGAATAGATGAAGACCTTGCCGGAGTCGTCTTCGGCGATGTCGATCTGCGCGCCGGTCGTCTCGGTGATGCGGCGGATGGTTTTGCCGCCGGGCCCGATGAGCAGGCCGATCTTTTCGGGATCGATCTGGATCGTCTGGATGCGCGGGGCGAACTTGCTGAGGTCGGCGCGGGGCGCGGGCAGCGAGCCGAGCATGACCTTGAGGATCTCGATGCGGGCGTCGCGGGCCTGGAAGACCGCGGTCTTGGCGATCTCGAAGGGGAGGCCGTTGATCTTGAGATCGAGCTGGAAGCCGGTGATGCCCTTGGTCGTGCCGGCGATCTTGAAGTCCATGTCGCCGAAGTGGTCTTCCTCGCCGAGGATGTCGGTGATGGTGGTCCACTTGGTGATGGTGCCGGAGGCGTCCATCTCGGTCATGAGACCGCAGGAGATACCGGCGACGGGCGCGATGATCGGCACGCCGGCGTCCATGAGGGCCAAGCAACCGCCGCAGATCGAGGCCATCGAGGTCGAGCCGTTGGAGGCCATGATCTCGGAGACGACGCGGATGGAATAGGGGAAGGCGTCCTCCGGAGGAAGAACGGGAACCAGCGAACGCTCGGCGAGGGCGCCGTGGCCGATTTCGCGGCGGCCGGGGCCGATGAAGCGGCCGGCTTCACCGACGGAGAACGGCGGGAAGTTGTAGTGGAGGATGAACGACTTGGAGGTCGCACCGCCGGTGAGGCCGTCCATGTCCTGCGCTTCCTTCGTCGGCCCGAGGGTGACGATGGCGATGTTCTGGGTATCGCCGCGCTGGAACATGGCGGAGCCGTGGACGCGGGGGAGGACGCCGACCTGGGCCTGCAGGGGCCGGAGCGATTTGGCATCGCGGTGGTCGGAGCGGACGCCCTTGGCAAGGACGGTGGCGCGATAGGCTTTGTACTGGAGGTCTTCGAAGACGACGTTGAGGTCGACATCGGTGAACTTGCCTTCGCCGAGTTCGGCGAGGAGGGCGGCCTTGGCCTCCTCCTTGAGCAGCTTCACGTTGGCGGAGCGGACGTTCTTTTCGAAACCGAAAATGGCGGCGGAAACGCGTTCGGCGGGCACGACGCGCTCGATGATGGCGCGGGCCTCGGGGGTGGCGCCGACGAGCTTGAAGACGGCCTTCGGTTTGCCGGCGATTTTGACGAGGTCGCGGATGGCGGCGATGATCGGCTGGATGGACTCATGGCCGAAGGCGAGGGCCTCGATGAATTTTTCCTCGGAGATCTGATCCGCGGAGCCTTCGATCATCAGCATGTCCTTTTCGTTGCCGACGTAGATGAGGTCGAGCGACGAGCTGTACATCTGCTCGATGGTCGGGTTGGCGACGAACTTGTCCTCGATGAGGGCGACGCGCACGCAGCCGATCGGCCCGTTCCACGGGATGTCGGAGATGGCGAGGGCGGCGCTGGCGCCGTTGACCATCGCGATGTCGGAATCGTTGATCAGATCGGCCGAGAACAGTTGGCCGATGATCTGGACTTCATTGAGGAAGCCTTCGGGGAAGAGCGGGCGGCAGGGGCGGTCGCAGAGGCGCGAGATGAGGATTTCGCGTTCGGACGGACGGCCTTCGCGTTTGAAGTAACCGCCCGGGAAGCGGCCGGCGGCGGCGTACTTGTCGCGGTAGTCGACGGTGAGGGGGAAGAAGTCCTGACCGGGGCGCATGGTCTGCGCGGCGCAGGCGGTGACGAAGACGTTGGTCTCGCCGACATTGACGTTGACGGCGCCGCCCGCGAGCTGGGCGATGGAACCGGTGGAGAACGTGAGCCCGAGGCCGGGCACGGTGACGGAGTGTTTCTGTTGCATGAACTTAACTGCTTTCTGATTCGGACGGATCGGACGGAATTCGGACGATTCGGCTGCGTGTCGGCGGATGGAACGTCTCGACCCGGCGACACGCGGCCGGGGGGCGAAACGGTTGGCTTCCGCGGAGCGGAAGCGGCGGCGGGGCGAGGGGACGCACCGCTGCGGGGGTGGGAGGTAACAAACTGACCCGCTTGATCTGCTCGCTCAGACGCGAGAGATTTCCGTTTGGCGCCCGGTTCTGCGGAAGAGAACCAAACGGAAATGTCCCGGCCTGGATTCGAGTGTCGGAAAGACAACGGGCGACCCGCGGATCGGGTCGCCCGTTGGAAAAAGCGTCAGCGACGGAGGCTCAGCTTCTGCAGCAGCTCGTTATACTTGGGCAGGTTATGCCGCTTGAGATAATCGAGGAGCTTGCGGCGGCGGGAGGCCATCTGCAGGAGACCGCGGCGCGAGTGGAAGTCCTTGCGGTGGGTGCGGAGATGCTCGGTCAGATGATTGATGCGGGCGGTGAGCAACGCGACCTGGACTTCGGACGAGCCGGTATCCTTGTCGTGGATTTTGTATTCGGCGATGATTTCGGGCTTAACGACGGTGGTGGTAGACATGGTTTTCTGGTTTGGTTCACGACTGTAGGGTACCTTGGCAGGCACCGTGAAATCCGCCCCGCCCGACTGGAAATCGGGTTGAGCCGACCTCACCGTTCCAATCCGGCGGAGTGCCGGACCAGTCATGGTGCGACCCCGCAACCGACGGAGCCTCACTAACGCAAGACGCCAAGTTCCTGAAACGCCCGGGGGCGCGCAAGTGTATTTTTGGGCTTGGCCCCCGGGTAATCCTACGCCGGCGACGGGGGGCTTTCGGGGCTGTTGCAGAAAGACGCCAACAACCACGAGGTCGGCTTGGATTGGCTTAACCGGCGCGCAAATTCAGGGACTTTACGTCCGCGCAACCGGGCAAGGCGCGGATCTTGGCGACGATGGCTTCGCGGTGATGGAAGAGCTCGTTGCGGACGACGGCGTGGGCGGCGAGGACGACGAGGCGGTTGCGCTCGATCCGGGCCGGATGGGAATACGAAGCGGCGGCGGAACCGACGATTTGCACCCATTGTTCGCGGATGGTCTGTTCCGGGGAACTGCGGCCGATTTGGTTCTTTTGGAGCAGGTCCTCGATCAGGGCGGCGAGATTTTGCGTGGCGCGGCGTTTGGCCCGGGTCGGTTCGTCGTAGGCGACGCCGCGCAAATCGCCGACGAGTTCCTCGGCAATCCGGCTGAATTGATGCGGCGTATCGGGCATGCGGCGAAGAAGAGGCCGGGGCGGGCGGGCGGCGAAGGCAATGCCGGATTCCAACGGAATCCGGAGCCGAATGGTGGAGGTTGAAAGTTGAAAGACGAAGGAACGACCGGCCATCGCGGCGGCGGAGGCTTCGCGCGTCGAAGGGAGCCGGCGCGGTTTCCGGAATCAGGAATCGGAAGGCTCGCGGCGGTGTTCGGCTTCGAAGAGGCGGCTGTACCGCACGAACGCGCCGAAGGCGGTCGCCCAGGCGATGTAAAAACCGGGAAAGCCGTCGAGGAAACCGCGGCGCAGGACGTAGGCGCGGAAGAAACGCCACGCGGGCCGGAAGATCGCGGCGACGAGGGAGAACTTCGTGCCGCGGGCGCGATGCTGTTGCACGAAGAGATCGGCGAAGGGGTTGATCTTGCCGACGTGCGACGCGAGCGTCGGAAACGAATAGTGGAAAAGATCGCCGGCGAGGCGCGCGACCGGGCCCTGGCATTCGACCTTTTCGTGGACGAAGGCGTCGCCGCCCCAGCGCGCGCGATCGCGGCGCAGCAGGCGCAGACTGTAATCCGGGTACCAATCGCCGTGCGTGATCCAGCGGTCGATGAACCAGACTTTGCGCGGAAACGTAGCGCCGGCGAAGGTGTCGCGATCTGGGCGCGCGAAGAATGCGGCGAGGCTTTGGCGCAACGCGGGCGAGACTGCTTCGTCGGCGTCGAGGGAAAGCACCCACGGATGCGCGGCGAGATCGAGGCCGGCGTTCTTGGTATCGCGGTAACCGCGCCAGGGCAGGTGGTGCACGATGGCGCCGTGGGCGCGCGCGATTGCCTCGCTGGCGTCGGTGGTGGCGTTGAGCACGACGACGATCTCAGCGGTCCAGCCGGCGACGCTGGCGAGGCAGCGCGGCAAGTTGAGCGCCTCGTTCTTGGCGACGATCACGACGGAGACGGGCAACGGAGTGGGCGCGGACACGGGCGGAGGGCGTCAGATTTTGCCGCAGAGGGAACGCGGAATCTGGTAGAGATAACCGCAGGAGCGCCAGGCGCGGACGAGGGCTTTTTTTGCGGCGCCGGGGCGGAGGACGAGGCCGTTGAGCAAGGCGAGGAGCGCGAAGCCGAGGGTCTTGGCGACGTTGCCGACGAAGCGGCCGGCGAAGTAGCCGGCGGCGCCGGGTTGGCCGGCGCGGTCGATTACGCGCGAGCGGGCGGAATCGAAGGCGTGCCGGGCCGCATAGCGGAAGGTGGTGCGGCTCGCGGGCATCTGGTGTTGGACGGCGGCGGCGGGCGCGAACCAGACCTCGAGGCCGGCCTGGCGGACGCGGCGGACCATCTCGCTGTCGCCGCCGGAGAAATAGTTGCCCGCGGCGCGATCGAGGGCGGTGTGGAAGGGGCCGAGTTGCGCGAACACCCAGGCCGGCAGCGCGAGGTTGGCGCCCATCGGGCAATGCTTCGGGGGCAAGGGGCCGGTGTCGGCGCGGAAGGCGAGCGGGGCATGCCATTCGCGGACCCAATCGGGCAGGCCGTCGGGAAAAACGGGAATGACTTCGCCGCCGACGGCGCCGATGCGGCGCGTGCCGGCGTCGGCGATCAGCGGGACGGCCATCTGGGCAATCCAGTCGGGTTGCACGAGGATATCGTCGTCGCCGAAGAGAATGATTTCGCCGCGGGCTTCGGCGATGGCGCGGTTGCGGGCGTAGTCGAGGCCTTGTTTGGACTCGAGCAGGTAGCGCGGCGCGGGGTGGAAGTCTTTGAACTCGGCGACGACGTCGCGCGTGTGGTCGCGGGAATTGTTGTCGATCACGAGCACCTCGAAGTGGTCGCGGGGGAATTGCTGGGCGAGGAGGCCGGCGAGCGTCTGGCGCAAGAAGTCGGCCCGGTTGTACGTGGGGATCGCGACGGTGACTTTGAGGGACGGGACAGCCATGCGGGCCGCGGACAATGGGTGCGGCGGCGGTGCGCGGGCAATGCCGAAGCGCCCGTGGGGGCGCGCAGAAAAAGCTTCCCGCGCGGGGCGGGCGCGCGTTCCTTGGCGCGATGGCGTTCAAACATTGGCCCCTCGTCCGCGACGTGCGGTTCACGCAGAAATGCGGCCGCTACCTGCGGGGCGCGCGGAAGCGCCGGCCGGATCTGGACTGGGACGAATTCCGGCGGATCGCGCAGCACTTCAAGCAGGACGACATGGGCAGTTTTCCGGAGCGCGGCTATCTGTATCAGTTGGCCTGTGACGCGCCGGCGGATGCGCAGGTGATCGAGGTCGGCTCGTGGATGGGGGCGTCGACGTGCTTCATCGCGGGCGGACTCAAGGGACCGAAGGCGAAGATCCATGCGGTCGACAATTTCCAGGGCTTGTCCACCTGCGGCGAAGACGCGGCGTGGTACAACCGGCACTTCCGCCAACTCGGGGCGAACAGCACGCTGGAAATTTTCCGCGCGAACTTCGCGGCGCTCGGTTTCACGGCGCGGAGCGAACCGGTGGTGAGCGATTCGCTCGCGGCGGCGGAAACGCTGGCGGCGAAACGCGGCACGATCGATTTCATCTTCATCGACGGCGACCATTCGTACGAGGCGTGCAAGGCGGACATCGCGGCGTGGACGCCGTTCGTGAAGCGCGGCGGCGTGATCGCATTCCACGATTTCGGCAGCCGGGCGGACGGCGTGACGCGCGCGATTTTCGAGGCGACGAAGGCCGGGCGTTTCACGGAGATCGTCGGCGTCGCGAACACGATCATCGCGTTCCGGATGTAGTTTCGCGGCGGCCGCCGCCGCGAAAAGTTGAAAGTTGAAGGGTGAAAGTTGAAGGACCGGCGCACGCGACCGGTCGAGCCGGGGTGCACAGCTGGTTTCGTCAGGGGACTTCGTAGACTTCCACCAACGCAACGCCGCGGCCATTGCCGCGATCCGAGACCACGGCGGAGTAGGTGCCGCTGGCCAAGGTCACCAAAATCGCGGCATCCCGGCTGCCGGCGGCCAGGGGAAACGCGCCGGAAGCGGCGTTGGCGGCGACCACTATCGGATCGCCGCCCCAGTCGTCGTTGCGGAAGAGCGAGGTCGAACCCGCGAAAATTTCCAGGGTCGGATCTGGCAGGAAATCGGGAATGCCGAAAGGGGCGAGGGCGGGGCCGACGGCCCGGATGAGGAGCCGGCGCGGGGCGTTGCCTTGCACGGCGAAGCCGACGATCAGCGCGGCATCGACGCGGGTGCGGGCGGAGAGGTTGACCAAACGGGCGGAGGAGTTGCCGGGCGCTTCGTAAAGCTCCAGCAAGGCCGTGCCGGCGGCGGTGCCTTTGCCGGCGATCTGCGCGGTATAGGTGCCGGGAGCGAGATCCGAAAGAACGGCGGCGTCGCGGCTGTTGCCGGGCAGAGCGAATGCGCCGACGGCTGCGGCGGTCGCGGCAATCGCGGTCGCGCCCCGCCAATCGTCGTTGGTCGCGAACTGGCCCCGGGCTTCGAAAAGTGAAAGGACGGGATCGGCGAGCACGCCGCCGACGCCGAAGGACGAGAGCGTCGGGCCGATCCCGCGCACGAGAACGGCTTTGGCGGCGCCGGCCGAGACCGCGAAGCCCGCGATGAGGACTTGATCGCCGGTGCCCGCTGCCGCCCGGACCGAAAGGTTGACCAGGCGCGACGACGAGGGTTCGCCGTCGAAGAGTCCGGCGTAGGTCGACCGGGTCCCGGCGGGGCCGCCGATTTGGCCCGAAAACAGGGCAGTTTCCGGATCGATGGCCAGCGCCACGGTTTCGCCGTCGGCGGCGGCAACGTTCGCGCGGCCGGTGCCGGAAAGGGTACTCCAAGATTGGGCCAAGAGCAGACCGGAGCGGTCGGTGGCAACCGACCAGCAGCGGCCGTCCGGAAAAGCGACGGCGTGCAGGACGCCCGCCCCTTGGCCGAGCATCGGGGCGCGATGATATCCGGAAAAACGTTCCGCGGTTCCCGCCGTGGCGGCGGGCGCGGCGGAAACGGCCAGGTCGATTCCGGCGCCTTTGACAGTGGCGGTCAGGCGGCCCGAAGCGAACGTGCCCGAGACGGCGAAGTTCTCCGCGGCGGCGGCGGTGGCAACGGTCTCGGCGACGGAGGCGGAAAAGCGGCCGGCGGCGTCGGCTTTGGTCTCAAGAATCAGGATACGGCCCGGGCGGCCGGGGAACGAGGCGAGGACCGCCACGCGGCCGGAATACTGGCGGGCGACGGCGACGGTGCCGGCGGCCGATTCCTGAAGATAGAGGTGCGAACCGATTTCCAGGAGGTTCGAAGGGGCGGAGTCGCCGGCGAGGTTGGCAGAGAGCACCCGGTAGGAAAATTCGCCGCGGCGCGGCAGGCCGGTGTCCCGGTGGCGGACGGAGTTCGCCGGCAGGGATGCGATCGGGGCCCAGGCCGCATTCCCGCTGCGGCGCTCCAGTCTGAATCCGGTTTCGTTGACCGAATTGTCGTCCCACTCCAGCGCAACCTGGGTTCCCGGCAGGCGGGTCAGCCCGACCAGGAGGAAAAGGAACAGGCGCCGCATGCGGGGACCGTGGTGCGAGCCGGCGAGGGTCTCAAGTACGGAGGGCAAGTTTCCCGGCGCCCCGGCGCGGGGGCGGCCCGGCCGGGGCCTCGCGGTTGAAAGGTGAAGGTTGAAGGTTGCAAGAAACCGGACCGGCGCGGAAAGCGGTGCTGCCGCACGCAACCCGAAGAACCGAAAAGTTCCGTTCCCGCCTCCGAACCAAGCTTTCTCGACTGCCGCTTTGGGCTCAGGGCACTTCGTAGATTTCCAAAAGAGCGACGCCCGCGCTGCCGGCGACGCCGGAGACGATGACCGAGTAGGTGCCGGGCTGGAGCGTGACGACCATGGCGGCATCGCGCGAGGCGGCTTCCAGGGCGAAGGCGCCGGTGCGTCCAGCCGCGGCGGATACGGCGGCGTTGCCGGCCCAGTTGTCGTTCCGGTGCAGGCTGGTCGCGCCCTGGAAAACTTCGATCTGGGGGTCGGCCAAGGCGCCGCCGACGCCGAAGGCGGCGAGGGCGGGGCCGACGCCGCGGACGAGCAGGGTGCGCGGCACATTGCCGGTGACGCTGAAGCCGGCGATGAGCACGTCTTCGGCGGAGCCGACGCGGGCGCGCGTCGAGAGATTGACGACGCGGGCGGACGGGGAGCGGTCGGTGTCGTAAACTTCGATCAAGCCGATGCCGGTGGCGCCGGCTTTGCCGGTGATCTGGACGGTGTAGGAGCCGTTGCCGCGGCTGGACAGGAGGGCGGCATCGCGGCTGCCGGCGGCCAAGGGGAAGGCGCCGACTTTGGCGGCTTCGCCGGCGACCTGCGCGGAATTGGCGGCGGTGCCCCAATCGTCGTTGGACGCGAGCGAGGTGGAGCCCGAGAAGAGGGCCAGGACCGGATCGGCGAGCGCGTTGGAGACGCCGTAGGACAAAAGCGTCGGCCCGATGCCGCGGACAAGCAGCGACTTGTTTTCGGTGCCGCTAAGCACGAAGCCGGCGATCAAGGTGTCGTTGCCGGAACCGGCGAGGGAGCGCACGGAGATGTTGATCAACTGGGCGACGGGCGCGACGGAGTCGGCCGTGCCGGCGAAGGATACCGGGGTCGAGGAGCCCGCCGGGGTGTAGGCCGCGGAGAGGGTTTGCGCCTGGGCGTTGAGGGTTACGGAGACCGAGGCGCCGCTGCGGGTGGAGCCCGAGAAGCGGCCGTTGGCATCGACCGTGCCGGAGGCGCCGTCGGCCAGGGCTGTGCCGGTCGTGACCACCACGGCCTGGCCGCTGGCGCCGACGATGGTGTAGGTTGCTCCGCTCGCGGTGCCGAGGGCAGGGGCGCGGTACAGACCAGCGACGCTGCTGGCGGAGCCGGAGCCGGCGTCGGCGCGGCCGGTGAGCGTTTCGCCGAGACCGTCGAGGGAGCCGGAAACCGCACCGCTTTGGATTCGGCCGCGGAGAGTGAAGGAAACGGGGGCGGCGGCGCGGGGCGGAGTGTCTTGATTGGAGCTCTCGTCCAAGGGCGTGATTTCGCTGCTGACCACGGTGAAGGTACCGTCGGCGGCGACGGTCAAATCCAGGACAATCACGCTGGAGCGCGCCGGCAGGTGGGCGATGTAGCTGGCGGTATTGTCGGCGCGGACGAAGAGGGCCCAGGAGCCGCCGTCACTGAGGGTGCCGAAGTAGGTGCCGGCGAAGGCGGAGGCTTGGACGGTGAGCGTCGCGGGATTGCTCGTCACGCTGCCGTTGGCATTGGAGACGACGACATCGTAGGTGCCGCCCATGGCGGTGGTCGCGGCATTGCGGGCGAGCGTGGTGCCGGTGGCGCCGACCAGCGGCGAACCGTTGAAGCGCCACTGGAATTCCGGGGCCGGAGTGCCGGTGGCGGCGACCGTGAAGGTGGTGTTGCCGCCGGCGGTGACAACTTGGCTGACGGGCTGCGTGGTGATCACCGGGGCGTTGGTGACGTCGAGGGTGGCGGCGTTGCCGGTGACGGAGCCCGCGACGTTGGTGGCGGTGACGGTGTAGCTGCCGCTGTCGGCGGACGTGACGCTGCCGAGGGTGAACGAGGAGGCGGTGGCGCCGCCGATCGGGGCGCCGTTCCGGTTCCACTGGAAGGTCGGGGCGGGGTTGCCGGTGGCAACGGCACTGAAGGTGACCGCTTGGCCCGGGGCGACGGAGCGCGAAGCCGGTTGCGTGGTGAAGGCGGGCAGCGTGGCAAGCTCGAGGGTGGCGGTCTGGCTGAAAACCGTACCCGCCGAATTGCTGACGGCGACGGAGTAGCTGCCGGCGTTGGCGGCAGAGAAATTGCCGAGCGTGAGCGTGGTGCCGGTGGCGCCGGGGATCGGCGTGCCGTTCAGGCGCCATTGGAAAGTCGGAGCGGGAGTACCGGTGGCCGCGACGGTGAGCGCAACCGTGGCGCCCGAGGCGACGATCTGGGAAACGGGCTGAGTGGTGACGGACGGCTCGATGGCGGTTGAGACCGGAGGCGGCGCGAGGGGAGGGGCCACTGCAGGCGGCGCTACCACCGGGGCGGTCACGGTCACCGCAAAGGTGGTGTTGGCGGTCAGCGTGCCGTCCGAAACCGTGATCGTGACATTGGCGGTGCCGGTTTGGTTGTCGCCGGGGACGATCGTGACGGTGCGGTTGGCGTCCGCTCCGCCGAAGGTGATGCGATCGAGCGGAAGGAGAGTGATGTTGGAGGAGGCGCGGGTGAGGGTGAGGCCGGCGGGGCCGCTTTCGAGATCGCCGACGGTGAAGGCGACGTTGGAGGAGCCGTTCATTGCGACGCTTTGGGCGGAGATGGCGGAGATCGTGGGGGCGGTGTTGGGGCCGACGACCGTGAGCACGAAAGTCGTGGGGGTGGAAAGGGTGCCGTCGGAAACGGTTACCGTTACGGTCGAGGTGCCGGAGGTAGCGGCGACCGGGGTGACCGTGATCGTGCGGGCCGCGCCGACGCCGGCGCCGCCGAGGGTGAGGTTGGCGGGATTGTTGGGGACGAGCGCCGCGTTCGACGACGTGGCGGTGACGGTGAGGGAGGCGGCGGCGGTTTCCGCGTCGCCGACGGTGAAGGCGAGGGCGGTGGTGGCCGAGCTTTGCGCGATGGAGAGATTGGCGATCGAGGTGATCGTGGGAGCGTCGTTCACGGCGTTGACCGTAAGGACGAAGGTCGAAGTGGCGGTGAGGGCGCCGTCGTTGGCCGTGAGAGTGATGGTGGCGGAGCCGGATTGATTGGCGGCGGGGGTGACGGTGACGGTGCGGTTGGCGCCGGTGCCGGAAATCACGATATTGGCATTCGGGACGAGCGTGGTGTTGGAGGAGGTGCCGGTGGACGTGACGGTGGCGAGATCGGTGTCGATGTCGGCCACGGAGAAGGCGAGCGCGGCGGTGGCGGTGTCCTCGTTGGTCGCGAGGTCCGCGATCGTGGAGATTGTGGGGGCGTCGTTGACCGCGTTGACGGTCAAAGCGAAGGAGGACGTGACCGAGTGCGCGCCGTCGACGGTGGCGAGGGTGATGGTGGCGGAACCGGATTGGTTGGCGGCCGGGGTGACGGTGACGGTGCGGTTGGCGCCGGTGCCGGAAATCACGATGTTGGCGTTCGGGACCACCGTGGTGTTGGACGAGGTGCCGGCGAAGGTGAGGGTGGCGACATCGGTGTCGATGTCGGCGACGATGAAGGCCAAGGCGCCGGTGGCGGTGTCTTCGTTGGTGGCGAGATTTGCGATCGTGGAGACCGTGGGAGCGTCGTTCACGGCATTGACGGTGAGGACGAACGACGAGGTGGCGGTGAGGGCGCCGTCGTTGGCGGTGAGGGTGATGGTGGCGGAGCCGTTCTGGTTGGCGGCGGGGGTGACGACGACGGTGCGGTTGGCGCCGGAGCCGGAGATCACGATATTGGCATTCGGGACGAGCGAGAGGTTGGACGACGCGCCCGTGGTCGTGACCGAGGCTAGGTCGGTATCGATATCGGCAACGGTAAAGGCGAGGGCGGCGGTGGCGGTGTCTTCGTTGGTCGCGAGGTCGGCGACGGTCGAGATCGTGGGGGCGTCGTTGACGGCGTTGACGGTGACGACGAACGAAGTGGTGGAAGTCAGGGCACCGTCGTTGGCCGTGAGGGTGATGGTGGCGGAGCCGTTCTGGTTGGCGGCGGGGGTGACGGTGACGGTGCGGTTGGCGCCGGAGCCGGAGATCACGATGTTGGCGTTCGGGACCAAGGTCTGGTTCGAGGAGGAACCGGTGACTGCCACGGTGGCGACATCGGTGTCGATGTCGGCGACGGTGAAGGCGAGGGCGGCGGTGGCGGTGTCTTCGTTGGTCGCGAGGTTGGCGACCGTGGAGACGGTGGGAGCGTCGTTCACGGCGCTGACGGTGAAGAGAAACGTCCGGGTGGCGGAGAGGGTGCCGTCGCCGACCGTGAGGGTGATGGTGGCGGTGCCGCTTTGGTTGGCGGCGGGAGTCAGGGTGAGAGTTTGGGTGGCGCCGCCGTCGACTCGCGCGATGGCGGCATTGGGCAGCAGCGTCTGGTTCGAGGAAACGGCGGAAAACGAGAGGGAGCCGACGGCGTTGTCGATATCACCGATGGTGACGGCGATCGGGGCCGACGGGATGTCTTCGTTGACGACGACGTCGGCGACCGCGGAAACGGTCGGTGCGTCGTTGACCGCATTCACCGTGAGCACGAACGAACTTGTGGAGGTGAGCGCGCCGTCGCCGACCGTCAACGTGATCGTCGCCGAGCCCGACTGGTCCGCGGCGGGTTGGATCGTGACCGTGCGGTTGGCGCCGCCGTCGGTCCCGAAGGAGAAAGCTCCGGAGGGAACCAAGGTGGAGTTGGACGAAGTGGCCGAGAGGGTGAGAGCGCCGACGGTCGAATCGATGTCGGCGACGGTCACGGCGACCGCACCGGTGGACGTATCTTCGTTGACGGTGCGGTTGGCGGGGGATGAGAGGGACGGCGCGTCGTTGACGGGATTTACAGTCAGCACGAACGTCGTAGTGCCGACGAGAATACCGTCGCTGACGTTGAGCGTGATGGTGGTCGTGCCGTTCTGGTTGGCGAGCGGGCGCGCGGTGATCGTCATGTTGGCGCCCACGGCGCTCAGGAACAGGTTGGCGTTGGGGACCAGCGCAGTATTGGACGACGTGGCGGTGACGATCAGATTTGCGGCCGGCGTTTCGAGGTCGGAAATCGTGAAAGCAATCGCGCTGCTGTCGGTATCTTCGTTGGTCGCCTGCGCCGCGATGGCGCCGACGGAGGGAGGCGTGATTTCGAGGGAATTGGAGTAGCCCGAATTGCCGCCGTCATTGAACGCGTAGACGCGGAAGGTGTAGCGGCTGGTCGAGCCGATGGTGCTGTCGGTATAAGTGGTGACGCCTGGGCCCACGGTACCGATCTCGGCGAAGGCGCCGGCGCCGTCCGCGCGCTCGATCTTGAAGCCGGCTTCGTTGGTGGAGTTGTCGTTCCAGGCGATGACCACGGTGGCGGCGGTGGCGGTGGCGGCGGCCAGCATCCAGCCGGCGAAGGCCAGCGCGATCGCCAGGAGGACGCAGTATCGGGAGCGGGCGCCGGGCGTTTTCAAATGGGCGGACATACGGGAAATTTCGGGCCGAGTGGGCCCCGGTGGGTTATGCAGAATGAGGGCGGATGCACGAAATGAGCGCATGGAGAGCATGCTCCGTTTCGCGGTGGGAGATTTGACGGTAAGTGTAGGTATAAAAAGATGCGATTCCTAGGTGAATAAACTCATCAAGTGCGGGTAACCGCCAAAAATTAGCAGGGAGATACCGCGTGAGCGATGACGCGGGCTACCGCTTCGACCCGGTGAAACGTCAGTCCTGCGAGCCCGGCGGTCGGCTCCGGGGATGCTGGGTTTGTTTCCCGACGACGAAACCGGACGGCCGCGCCGTGCTACCGCGACGGTTCGCTTTCCGGAGAGGAAAGCACCAACTTGCGGTGCAGTTTGCGCGCAAGAATCCGGCGGATCGTACCGATCGTGGAGCGGAATTTTTCGGCCCAGGGAAGCGCAAGCCAACAACTCCAGAGATTCAGGCCGGTGAATCGCGTGACCGGTAATCCGAGCAATGACATCGCGAGCCTGCGACCCCAGACCGAGCCCTTTTTGCGGAGAAGATGGACCTGGGATTTTTCCAGCTTCCACGGTTCGGCCTTGGTCAACGTCAGGTATCCGGCCGCCATGGCGCCGCGGACGATCTCGGCGCCGCGGGGAGTGCGGACTACGATCAGGGAGAATCCGGGATTGGCTCCGTCCGGTTGCTCGTACCAAGGATCGCCGCAGGTTATGTCGGCGACTTCGCCCGTGCCGTCCGGCCAGAGATGGGTCGACCAAGGGCGGAAACTTTGGAGGAACGCCCAGCTTTCGCTATAGGTAATCTGTGCCGCGGGCTTCGATTCGCCGCCGACACAGGGAGCGAAGTGTCCTGGCCAACCGAAGCCGCGGTACCGGAGCGAGGTAACCCGGCGCGGATCAACCTGCATTTTTTCCAGCAGGCGGACCGTGCCGTGGGTGGAAGGCGATTCCGCGCAGAAGAACGACATGGTGACGCCGACCTTGGCCTTGAGGGCGGGGCGAAGCTTCTCGGCGTTGCGGATCGCCGAGATTTCGGCGGGTTTCCCGATGATGGCGCAGGGGGCGGGCGCGCGTTCGACGTCGCCCAGCCGGTCGCAAACCGAGGCCGGCGAGTAACGGGAGCCGCTGGCAGCGCGGATCGCGGCGCGATCGCGGCTGAGGACGGTGCGATTGAGGATCGGATTCGCCGGGTCGGCGGCGACATGGAGCAATCCGTGCATGCCGGCCTGCTCGATGCAGTAGATTCCCAAGGCGGTAAGGGCGCCGCCGCTGGAGCCTTCGAAGCGGAGTACGGAATCGGAGGCGTGTCCTTCCCAGATTTCCAAAACCGGGCCCCATCTGTCCTCGAAGGCGGCGGCCTCCGGGGCGGGCGGCAGGCCGAGCGCTGGCCGACCGAAATCGGCCTGCACGGCCGGGCAGACTTCGAGGCAATCGCCGCAATCGGTGCAGCGGGACGCATCGACCACGGGCCGGATGCCTTCCGCGGGAAAATTGTGGAGCGTGACGGCGCCCGAGGGGCACGCATACGCGCAGGCGCCGCAGCCGAGGCAAAGGCGGGAGGCGACGACGTCCTGCAAGCGGTTGAGATTGCTCATCGACAGTGGAGGGATCGGGCGGAGGTCAGGAGTGGGACTGCAGTTTTGCCAGGATCTGTTCCATCTTGTCCGCGGCGCGCTCCCAGGTGAACTGGAGGATGGTGGCTTGGGCCCCGGTCGCCAGCCGCGCGGCCAGCGCCGGGTCGCCGAGCACGCGATCGATCGCCGCCTGGAATCCCGGCAGGTCGCCGCGCGGGACGATCAGACCGTTCTCGCCGTCGCGCATGATCTCGAGACTGCCGTCGTTGTCGGAGCTGATCACGACGCAGCCGCAGGCCATGGCCTCGAGGACGACGCCCGGCAGTCCTTCGGTGCGGCTGGTGAGGAGCCAGATCTTGGCGCGGTTATAGATCGTCCGCGCTTCCGCCACGGGCGGCAGGCGGGTGTACCGGACATGCTCCAGACCGGCCGGGGGGCGCTCGGTGCTGAAGGCGTACTGCGGCACGTCGGGTCGGCGGCGGTGGGCCGCGCGGAGAACCGCGATCAGGTCCTCGGGGGCTTTGTTGGGATGGCCGTTGTAGAGGGCGCCGATGCCGTCGCGCACGACGGCCGGGTCGACGAAATAGTCCCGGGTATCGATTCCGTTGGGCACGACGCCGAGCACGCTGCCCTCCGTCTGCGCCTGCAGCCGTGGTACCAGCGTATTGGATACCGTGATGGTCGGCAGGCGGCCGCGCCACGCCTGGTCCTGCAGGGCGTCGGGTTTGGCGGGGAAACCGTGGTTGAAACGCAGCTTGATCGCCGGCTTGGTGAGGGCGCGGACATCGGGCACGCTGTAGGTTCCGACCGCGACCACGATCTCACCCGGTGCGTAGTCGAGCTCGTCGAGGTGCCGGAAGCGGGCGACCGGTCCTTCGAACAGATGCAGGAAGCCGGTGCTTTTCTCGCGCCGCCGCACGAGGGAGGCGAGGAACAGGTCCAGGCGCTGGCGGAGGCTTTCCCGGCCCTTCGGCACGGCGATGCGCACGCGATAGCCGCGCCCGCGCAGCAGGTTGGCCATGATCACGGTGACGCGAACGCCCCCGGAACGGCCGTCGCCGGGCAAGACAAAGGTCACGGAAGCTTTGGGATCGGAATTCACGGCACGATGCATTCAGCGGACAAATCGCTTCTGGCGTTGCGCCATCCGCTGGAGAATCCGGATGAACGGCGCCCCGGCGACAAAAGCAAACATCGCCTTCAGGCGCGGTCGCCACGCCACGCTGGTGCGGACGGATTCGGCGAAGTGTCCGCGCGCCGCCCGGCCTTCTCCTTTCAGCGCAAGGGCCGCCCCGAGTTCGAAGAGATAGGCCGCCAGCCCGCTGCGCACCATCCAAACTTCGCCGGCGTTCAACCCCGGAAACGCGAGACATTCGCGGTGGATGCGGACCAACGCGCCGCAGCGTTCGATCGGCTTGGAGCGCCAGTCGTCGGACATGGCTTGCGTGTTACCCCGACGGATCAGGCGGAGCATCGGTTGGTCGTCGATGATCCAAGGGCGACCTGGCACAAGGCGGACAAACAGGTCCATGTCCTCGTAGAACGTCTTGCGGAAAAGGCCCACGTCGTGGAGCAAGCGGCGGCGCACGACCAGAGACTGGGCAAAAAAGCAGCCTTTGAGTACCCAGCCGAGCGGGCGGTCCACGGTCTGCCACGGAGCGGTCTTCATCCCGCGCAGGGCGAACAGATCAACGTCGGGTGCGCCCTCCGCGACGATGGCGGTATTGGTCAGGTGGGCGTCGGCGGCCGGGTGGCGCTCGATGCTTTGGGCGGCGCGCGCGAGGCGGTCGGGCGCGTACTCGTCGTCGTCGTCGAGAAACGCGACCCACTCGGTTTTCGCGGCCTTGATTCCGGTATTGCGCGCCGCGCTGAGCCCGCCGTTTTCCTGCCGGACGGCGCGGATTTGCGGACCGAATCCGGCCAAAACCTCGGGGGTCCGGTCAGCCGAGCCGTCGTCGACCACAATGATCTCCGTCGCCCGGTGTGTTTGGGCAAGGACGCTGCGGATCGCCAAGGGCACGAGCCCGGCGCGGTTGAACGTGGGAATGACGACGGTGATGTCGGCCATGGTCGGGGAAGCGCGCGGTCGGGCTTTACGCCAGAGCTTGGCGGAGAAACGCTTTCGAGCGCTCGACCCGGGCATGGAGGTGTTCCCGGCTGGAGTCCCAATCGATCCGTTCCTTCGCCAGGGCCGCGCATGCGTCCGGCCCCGGTTCCTCGAGGAAACAGCGGTGGCGCAGGCGCATCCAATCGAGCATTGTCGCGACCTTGATCCGGCGCCCGGGAGTAGGAATCGCGACGAAAGGACGTTCGAATTTCGCCGCGATCGCGGTGCCGTGGAAGTAACTGGTGACGACGAAGGTCGCGTGCCGGAAACAGCGCAGCCAATCTTCGGGACTCGGGGCGGCGATCCGGTGCGTGGCGTCGGCGCAGGGGTACTGCAGACTGACAACGGTCTTGAGTCCGGTGGCGCGGATCACGGCTTGGAGAGCGGCGGCCCGTGGGCCGGAGAAATCGCCGAAAACCAGCAGGTAGGGGCCGGCGATCGGCGCGGGACCGGCGAGGAGCGGGGCGAAATCGTCGAGGAAAACCGGATCGACGACTTGGACGGGTTCCTTCTTCGCCAGCGGCGCGACCATCGCGGCCGTGTGCGAATCGCGCACGCCGATGTGGTCGTAGCGGCTGAGCGCCTGCCGGACCTTTTCGGTCACGGGACCGAAATCGGTAGTGCCGCCCACGCTGGCGGCGTAGCTGATTTTGCGTTTTCCCGGAGCCGGGAAATCCAGAAAATACATCGGATCGAAGCCTTGGACAGGACCGGTAAACCAGACTTGGTCGCTGCCGGTGATGAAAGCGTCGTAGTCGCCGACATCGCGCGCGAACGAGGCGACGTCGTGGTACCGGGTCGAGCTCAGCGGAAGGCGGCCCTGCACGAACGCGGTATTGCGGCGCAGGCGGAGCCAGTGCTTCAGGGGCGGCGGAAACTTCCAGCGCAGCCGGTAGACTTCCGCGAGGTCGGGCTGGTGGTAGTCGATCGTCCTGACTTCGTGGCCGCAGCTGCGGAGGTACGCGGCCGAGGCGTAGGCCTGGAGTACCGCGCCGTAGTTGGGCACGAAGTGGACGGTGATGATGCCTACTTTCATGAAGGTGGCTGAAAGGCGATTAGCGAGGATTCGAAGTCCGAAGGCCAGCCCGACGAACCGCGGCGGCCGGTTTCTTCCGGAACGGTCCGGGGCGGCAAGCGTTCATCGGCGAAGTTTCAATCGGCCCAAAACCTTGCCGACAAAAGGAGGCATGAAATCGCGGTGGAGGTTGGGCAGCAGGACCAGGAGCCCGAACGCCAAAGCGTACCCTGCTCCCGCCAGAACGAAAGTGCCGGGGCCGCCGCGGAGGATGGCGGTATGCAGGCCCGCTCCATACCAGACGGCGGCCAAGGCCGCGGCCGCGGCGAATGGAGCCGCCATCGGTGCGAGGTAGCTCGCGGTGGAAAGGCCCCCGATTCTGGCCGAATAGACGGGCTGCACCGTGACTTTGGTAAGGATCATCGTCGCGGCCGTGGCCCATGCGAATCCGACGGCGCCGTAGCGGGCCGCGAGCCAAACGCCCAGGGCGATATTGGCGGCGGACTCGACGGCGGTGACCCGGGCCATGAAGTGATGTTTCGAGAGCGCAAACATCAGGTTCCAGCCGGGCGATTGAGCCAGCGCAAGGATGTAGGCGATCACCAGCGCATGCAGGACGGGAACAGCCTCTGGCAGGGTTTTGCCGACCCACAGATGGATGAATTTCTCGCCGAAGAGGATCATGCCGGTGCCCAGACCGCAGGCCATTGCGGACGAGGCAAAGAGCGACGTCCGGTAAAGCTTGGCCATCTCCGCATGCTCCGCTTGCGCATGCAGACGGGTGAAGCGCGCGTTGAGCACGCCGAGGGACGAGGATATCACCGTGCTGAAGTTCGTGATCAGGCTGACGGCGACACTGTAGCCGGCGACCGCCGCCACGCCGGCAAACTTCGCGATGATGACGTTGCCGAGGCGCAGCCGGACGACATTCGAAACCGTGAGCAGAACCGTGGATTTGCCGTAGGCCAGGAGTTCGTCAAGTCGGCCGCGGTCGAACCCCGGCCGGAGCAACGAGACTTCCGGCAGCAGACGGCGGGCGAGGATGATCCCGAGCCCAAGCGAAGAGAGCGAAACGACGAAAATCACCGCCGCGATACCGACCACGGACGGGTGGATCCAGAGTACCAGCAGCGTGCCGCCGGTCTGCGCCAATTGCCGCCCGATGTTGAGGTAATTCAGGAGGTCGAAGCGTTCGCAGGCGTTGACCACGGAGGTGGTGACGGAGCCGAAGAAGTCCAGCACCACGGATCCCGCCGCGAGAATCAGCGTGACGGCAAACGCGGTCACTTCGGGCGCGGGCACGCCGAAGAAGCCGGCCGCGGGCACCGCCAGAGCCGCGCCCAGCAGCATGACTCCGCCGCCGGTCGCGGCAAAAAAACGCACCGCGGTGCTAAGGGTGGTTTGCAGCGATCCGTAGCGGTGGGTCGCGAGGTCGTGGGTGATCGAACGCAACAGGGCCGATCCGAGGCCGAGATTTACGAGGCCGTAATAGCCGGAGAACGATTGGATCAGGGCCCAGGTGCCGAAGCCGGCGTTGCCCAGTTTGCGGATGATGATCGGGGTAACGACAAAGGTCGCGACAAAGTGGACGGCGAGGCTGAGCCAGTTGAGCAGCGCTCCTTTCTTCAGGCTCGTGCGCCGCGCTCGGGTCGGCGGCGGAGCGCCCGCCGGTGCGGTCGGGTCCGAGCTCATGACGGGCGCAGGGATCCCCTCGAGGCGGCGAGGCGGCCGATTGCCGGGCAGTCCCGCGAAATCATCCTCACTCCGTCCCTTTCGTGGCGACGGCCGTAAGGTGCGCGAAAGTTTCGGTCAGCCGCCCGCGGGCGGCTTCGGCCTCGCGGGCCAGGGCGGGCTGGCGGGCACGGCGCTCGCGGAGGCATGCGAGCACGGCCGCGACGGCGTCGGCATTGCCGGCCGTACGTCCGTCGACGACCCAATCCCCCACGCCGACGGATTCGAACACCCCGGCGAACTTCATGCTGTAGGCGACCCCGACGCAGGGCACACCTTGGGAGAGGGCGGCGATGCAGGCATGCATGCGCGAGCCGACGAAAAACTCGCAGGCCCCGATGATGCCCTTGAGTTGGTGGGCGTCGTAGTCCCCGGCCACGATCCGGACGCGGTTCCGCTGTTCGGCAGGGAGCCGGTCGCGCAGTTTCGCACTGGCGCCGTTGTCGCTTTCGGGATCGTCGGGTGCGGCCAAGGTATGCGGCACCAGCAGGATTTCGCCGGGATGTGCTTCCAGCAGGGCGACCAGCACCTCGTACGCGAAGGTGTCGTACTGCAACTTGAGGCCGAACATGTTTTTGCCGGTATAGCCGCCGTTGAACATGAGGCCGTTGATGTTCAGGCCGACGAGGCCCGGAGGCAGCGGGCCGGACCGGGGTGGGTCGAGTTCGACGTGTTCCGGGCGATCCGCGTGCAGCGCGAAGGCGACGTCCGGGCTGAGCAGGACGAGTTGCGTGTCGCCGGCCAGCTCCTGCGCGATGCGGCGGCTCTCACGATCGCGGGCGACGACTACTTGGGAGCGCCGGACGATGAAACGGGCGATCGCTCTGGCCAAAGGGGATTTGTAGGGGCCGTAGGTTTGGGGAAAAAGCACGATCCCGCCCTTCACCCAAAGCACGCTGAGCACGGGCAATGTCGCGATGATGAAGCGTTTCATCCCGTAGATGTCGCTGAAGCTGTCGCCGCCGCGCACGTCGCCCACAAACGCTGTCTTTTCGAGGGCGCCGATCCAGGGAATCCGGCGGGAAAGCCAAGTCTGGAGTGTCCGCGATCCACTCAGGCGATAGGCCAGCGAAGCGAGCAGAATCACGCCGAGGTGATTGCGCCAGCCCCCTTGCAACGACATCCGCCAATGGACCATCGGAATCGCCAAGGCACGACCTTCGGGCCGCATCGTCACGGGATCCGAATTGCGGTGACTGCCGAACAGCATGACGTGGTGATTCGGACCGGCGCGCAGGCACAGTTTCGCCAGAGCGGCGCCGAGGGCCAGTACCCCGCGGTTTCCGGAAGAGGCCGGGGTCCCCATGATTCCGATTGCGACCGGTTGCGCGGGCAGGCGGTCGCGGGTGGAGGCGGGTGAAAGGGCGTGGGACTCGGGCATGGACGTGGATCGTTGCGCTCTCAGCGATTCGAATGCCAGTCTGTTGCGCCGGAGGCGTGCTCGCTAGGTGGCCGGGGCGTTGTTCGGCTCGATCGCAGGTGGCTTCGCATCGGCTACCACTAGGCCGGGAACCGCGCCGACGACGAGATAGAATAACACGTACATCTGATCGAAATAGGAAATGGATACGAAAGAAATGGCGTGGGCCGAAAGTGCGGTGCCGACGCACCACAGCACCAAGTCCTGCTCCGAACCTTCGGCCCGCAATTGTCTCATGCGCACCCCGAGCGCCTTGAAACATCGCCAGAGAATCACGCAGATCATGACGGTCAGGCCCAATCCGCCGTAAACGCCGAGATGGAGGTAGTAATTCGTCACGTCCACATGGTCTGGACTCCAGCTTACGCCCGATGCCATCCAGTGACGGGTGTAATCCGTGCCATAGAGCCACCATTCGCCGAGATAGACCCAGCCTTGGTCGAACAGTTTGGCCCGATGCCATCCGGTACTGCCGCCGACCAGATCCAAACTGGCCATCAGATACCAAGGCCCGCGGCCGCTCACCACCCAATAGGCAGCACCGAAAACCAAGGCCGCCCATCTGAGCATGTACAGTTTGGCGCGGAAGCGCCAGAGTGCCGCGGCCGCCACCGTGACCGCGACGGCGGCGAGCGGTCCACTGGAGGCACAGGCGACGACGATCATCAGGCAGGCTCCGCCGCCGACCAGTGCGAGGAGCTTCCGGCGGCTGCGCCAGAGCAAAAAGACAAACGGGAACGTAGTGGCCCCCGCGCAGCCTGCCAGGATGGGGTGCCGGAAGGGACCTTGGGCACGGATTTTTCCTTCGCGTTCCGCGGCGTAGGGTTGGCTGGCTCCGAGCAGGAAGTACGCGTTAATCCGGGTGGTTTTTTCGGAGGCCATGCCGAAAGCCAACGGTACCAGAATGAGCGGCAGGGCGTACGCGTAGCGGATGAAGGATTCGAGGTTCGGGAGATAACTGCGGGCGTACAGATACGCGCCCATGATATTCCAAACCAGGCCGATGCGGGTTATCCACGGATTCGAAATGTCGGATCGATGTCCCGCCGCACTGAGCACCGCGATCACGCTGAAGATGACGAAGGCCCGGTCGATAGGGTGATTCCAGGTGAAAGGCAGGCGTTTGGCGAAGTAGGCCCTCAGCAGGCCGATCATGATGAGGAAGCGCGAAATCGTCAGGTCTCCCAGCACCTCGCCGTTGCCGAGATGACAGCCCGCGATGATGAGCGGCAGGAACGCATAGCGCCACGGCAGCACGAGCTGCGCGACAATCAGAAGGGCGGCCAGTGCCGCAAATGCCGGGGTCATGGAGAAACCCCCGGATCAGTTCCGGCCCCCGGAGGGGGACTCGCTGGATCCCACGAATGCCAAGGCGAAAACCGAAGAGTACGGCAGGGTAGGCAGGCGAAACTCAAGGCGACGTCCGAAGCGAACTTGGACCGGCGGGCGGCAAGGCTTGGTCGTCGTACCAAGCGAAGCCGAAGACGCCGGCATCCTGCATGGATTTGTCATCGGAGTTGTTGTCGTTTGCAGGCAGTGACTGCGTCCAAGCGAGCGCGTTGGTCGCAGCTCCGAGCCAGCGGGAGTTGAGAACCGTGAGCATCGGGAACCGGTCGGCGGCGGGTGGGGCATCCTTGCCGCCCAAGAGCGTTCCGGCAGTGCCCTTGGCGATGCCCAATTCGAGGAGAGGGTCGGTTTTTCCCGCGCCCCAAAGCTTGGCCATATTCGCCCAAGTCGCGAGGTGGGTGCCCATCAGACCGAAGGAAAAATACGAGACCTTGTCGCGCCAATGTCCGGCGTCGAAGGTGACCCCGCCGGCGACCTCGCCTTGGGAAAAGAAGAGCGATTCGTTGCCGTTGTCGGAGATTCCCGTGTACCACTTGAGGTTGGGATAGGTCGTCTTGGTTTTGTTGCCGTCGAACAGCGCTTCCTTCCACGTCAGCTGGTCGTTTTCGTAGGGGCAAAGCGGATACTTGGTCTGGATGGTGCCGAAACCGCTGGTGCCGTAGTAGGGCGAAGAGTAATCGCGCATGATCATGGCGATCGACACCGCGGTCATC
The DNA here is from genome assembly GCA_002288455.1 of Opitutia bacterium Tous-C1TDCM. GTDB lineage: Bacteria > Verrucomicrobiota > Verrucomicrobiia > Opitutales > Opitutaceae > ER46. The sequence continues at coordinate 3,127 of NEUS01000056.1, read as the reverse complement.
ATCCGGGCGCCGCCCCACATGCCCGGCGCGTCGAGCGCGGTCATCCCGGCGCTCCACTGCATGGCCTCGTAGGCGAAACCGGCGAAGCGGTCCCGGATGAAGTGATCTTCGATCGGGGTGATGCCGCCGGCGACCTGCGTGGACTTGAAGTTGGCGATCATGATGTCGTAGGCGAAAATACCTTCGAGCATCGGATTGGCGTCGTAGTAACCCCGGTAGTGCAGTTCGCGATTGGGGATGGCGTCAGCGGAATGCTGCATCTCGAAGCCGAGCGGGTCGATGTTTCGGGGAGATTCGAGCAGCATTTCTTTCGCATACCGGCCATGCGATTTTGATCCGCCGGTCCGGGTGAAGTTGAAGCCTTCGATCTTCGCGACAAACGCGTTCTTCAGCGCATGGGATCCGCCATTTGCGCCCGCATTGCGTCGGCCAAGGTTGGCATTCCCATCCCAGTCGAGCTGGCCCGAAAAATCCCCGCGGTTGCGGTAATTGAGATACTGGCCCGAGTACGGCGCGCGTGTGATGCGCTGCGTGACCTTGGTGTAGCCGGCCGCGTCCACCCAGAGGTAGTTGCCGTGCGGCTCCCCGGCGCTCGGGAAAAGCGGTTCGCGCATGATGGTGCGGGTCTTCGTGAACGCCTGGTTCCCGGCGTAATAGTATTCGAGGGTATTCGCAGTTGCCCCGGTGTTGGGAAAGTCGGCTTGGCTCAGCGTAACGGACGGACCTCCCGCATCGATGAAGGGCGTCGCCCCGGAACCGTTGATCCGGTAGAAGACATTCGTGCCGTAAAGATTCGTGATCTCGATCGTTACGTTGCCGGAAATATAGGACGTCTGCGGCACGATTTTCGGCGTCCAGTAGGCTTTCGCGGGGGTCGTATAGAATTGGCCGGTGCCGACGGCGCCCGGAACCCGGAGCGTCAGACAGGGCGTCTTGGGATTGACGACGAGCAAGACCGTTTTTCCGTCCGACGCGTAGAATGCCTGGTCGATGAAGTTCCCGGTGGCCGTGGAACGGGCCTGCAGGAAACTCCGGTCGTCGTCCGCGTAGGAGAGCACATGCCATTCGTCTCCGGGGCCGGAGGACGGGGCGACCGAGTCTCTGATTCCGCGGAAATAATAGGCCGACCGGCTGGCAATGTTGCCGCCGTTGCTGCCGACGGTGCCGACGACCGGCACGATGCCGTCGTAAGTGAGGTCCGCCAGGCGAAACGGCGCGGTGTAGGCGGGCAGCACCAATGAGGTTTGGGTTCCGGCCGTATTGTTCGCCCACTTCATCGAGTCCTGGCGGTCGCGGTCGAGCTTGTAGCGGATCACACCTTCGTCGCCGGTACCCGGGAGGCTGTCGACGCCGTTGGCGCCGATGATCTGGCGGCCGCCGTCCGTGACGTGGTAGTTCGCATTGTTGCGCGCATTGTGGGCCATCGTGATGGTAGTGGTATCGCGCAGGTAGACGATCTTCTGGTCGTACAGAAGTTTGTCATGATAGAGATATTCTTCCTGGTAGTCGGTGCCCTTGGTGCCGCCCCAGGTCACGTCGATGCCGGATTTGTAATTCGTGAGCTCGGCGTCGGCGCCGCGGAGAACCGCGAGCATTGCAACCGACACCGCAAGGTAGAGAGCCGCTCGGGCAAACGAAGGAGTTGCAGATTTCATGGTTCGCGACGGAAACGGAGTTTGGCTTGGGAATGAGGGAAGGTGTTTGGGACCGGCGGCAACGTCGGAAGGCTTTCGTCCGGCGGAAAGCTCAGCGCTCCGGCGACGCCTTGCGAACGCAATCTTGGTAAAGCAGGCCGAGCTGTTCCAGTTTTCCCGGCCACAGCGCGAGTGACTTCATGCGCTCCAGCGCAGCCGCCGACATGGCGGCGTAAAGCTCCGGGTCGGCGGCGAGCCGGCAGATGGCGGAAGCGAGCCCGGCTGCAAAGGTAGCCTGCGCGGAGGGTTCGATCCGGAATCCGCAGGCATCCGTGACCACGTGGCCGGGGCCGCCGATCGTGGTCGTGATCACCGGCAATCCGCGGCCCATGGCCTCGAACACCACATTCCCGCTGGGTTCACGGTAGCTGGGAAACAGGAAGGCGTCGGAGCGTTCATACCAGCCGAAAACTTCCGCTTTGGAAATGCGGCCGTGCAGCGTGATCCGGCCTTCCATGCCGAGTTCCGAAACCTTGCGCCGGCAGACTTCGCCGAGATCTCCCTGGCCCACGATGTCGAACGTGACATCGCAGTTCCGGGCGGCGACCGCCACACTCTCGATCGCTTCGACGATGCCCTTGGTGCGGATCAGGCGGCCGACAAACAGCAGCCGCAGCGGTCCGGGCGCCCGGGTCTTCGCGGTGGCGCCGATTTCCTCGACCCCGGTTTCGGCCATGATCTCGAAGCGCCGCGGATGGCAGGCCGCGAGAGTTTCCCGGACATACGGCGCGACCCCGATAACGGCGGCGGCATCCGCATAGGTGCCCCGCAGCCATGGATCATGGCGGAGGCGCAGGCTGTCCAAGCGGCGCAGCTGCCGGTACCACGTGCCTTCTTTGGTCACGGCCTTCAGGGCGGCCGGAGTCGGCAGGCTGCCGGCCAGCGGACCCACCAGATAGGGAATGCCCCAGCCTCGGGCCGGGGTGGGGTAGCGCAGCGCGAGCGGATTGATCTGGTGGATCAGATCGAAAGTCCGGCCCTCGCGGCGGGCCTGCCTCAGCCAGCGCCGGGCGCGCCAGTAGTACAGCAGATAAGTGGGCTTGAGCTCCCAAGCGATACGGCCCTGCAAGCCGGGGATTTCCGGATCGGTCCAATTGATGCATTCCTTGGCTTCGATCGGCGAGGCGGCGGCATTCCAAGTCCGGCGATGCTGCGTCAATACTGTGGTTTCGTATCGGCGGCAGATGCCTTCCACCCACTTGTAGGTGCTCCAGCTTTCGCCCGGGGTGGTCCGATCGAAGAACGGCGCCAGCAGAAGTACTCGCATGGCTTGGGCTCAGTCGGTCCGCCGGTCCGGGATGCGCATGTCCGCGATCCGGCGCCAGGTGTCGGCGGAGAGCGGGGCCCGGTCGCGGAGGCGTTGGCGGCCCAGCTGCCAGGCCGAACCGAGGGCGCCGAAGAAATCGGCCAGATTTCCGTGCCGGACCGCGTAG